>NZ_CAFI01000459.1 GCF_000239775.1 Bradyrhizobium sp. ORS 375 | reverse complement strand
TGATGTCCTTTGCAGGCCTGGCAGCGACCTACTCTCCCAGGGCTTGAGCCATAGTACCATTGGCGCTGAGGAGTTTAACGGCCGAGTTCGGGATGGGATCGGGTTCAGGCTCCTCGCTAAGACCACCAGGCCGGCGAAGGACATCGAGGTAAGAAGCAAGTGGGAGGATGGACCTCCCTGAAGGTCTGTTCGTCATCATCTGCAGTGATGGACACTGAAAATGAGAGCAATCAAGCCGATCGAACGATTAGTACCGGTAAGCTGCATGCATTGCTGCACTTCCACACCCGGCCTATCAACGTGGTCGTCTTCCACGGTTCTCAAGGGAATGCTCGTTTTGAGGTGGGTTTCCCGCTTAGATGCCTTCAGCGGTTATCCCGTCCGTACATAGCTATGCTGCACTGCCGCTGGCGCGACAACAGCTCCACCAGAGGTACGTTCACCCCGGTCCTCTCGTACTAGGGGCAAATCCTCTCAACATTCCAACACCCACGGCAGATAGGGACCGAACTGTCTCACGACGTTCTGAACCCAGCTCACGTACCACTTTAATCGGCGAACAGCCGAACCCTTGGGACCTTCTCCAGCCCCAGGATGTGATGAGCCGACATCGAGGTGCCAAACGACGCCGTCGATATGGACTCTTGGGCGTCATCAGCCTGTTATCCCCGGCGTACCTTTTATCCGTTGAGCGATGGCCCATCCACGCGGGACCACCGGATCACTATGACCGACTTTCGTCTCTGCTCGATTCGTAGATCTCGCAGTCAGGCAGGCTTATGCCATTATACTCGACGAACGATTTCCGACCGTTCTGAGCCTACCTTCGCACGCCTCCGTTACTCTTTGGGAGGCGACCGCCCCAGTCAAACTGCCCACCATGCGCTGTCCCGATCCCGGCTGACGGGATGCGGTTAGATATCCATAACCATTAGGGTGGTATTTCACATTGCGACTCCACCCGAGCTGGCGCCCTGGCTTCAAAGTCTACCACCTATTCTACACAAACAGTCACGAATACCAGCGCAAAGCTACAGTAAAGGTGCACGGGGTCTTTCCGTCTGACCGCAGGAACCCCGCATCTTCACGGGGAATTCAATTTCACTGAGTCTATGTTGGAGACAGCGGGGAAGTCATTACGCCATTCGTGCAGGTCGGAACTTACCCGACAAGGAATTTCGCTACCTTAGGACCGTTATAGTTACGGCCGCCGTTTACCGGGGCTTCGATTCAAGGCTTGCACCTCTCCTCTTAACCTTCCGGCACCGGGCAGGCGTCAGACCCTATACGTCATCTTACGATTTCGCAGAGCCCTGTGTTTTTGTTAAACAGTTGCCACCCCCTGGTCTGTGCCCCCACTGCATGGTTGCCCATGCAATGGGCCTCCTTATCCCGAAGTTACGGAGGTAAATTGCCGAGTTCCTTCAACATAGTTCTCTCAAGCGCCTTGGTATACTCTACCAGTCCACCTGTGTCGGTTTCGGGTACGGTCTGATGTGGAGGCTATTTCCTGGAACCCCTTCGAAGCCCAACCAATCCAGTAAGGTCGGACAACACACGGGATTCGTCACCATCCACTGGCTGCAGAATATTCACTGCATTCCCATCGACTACGCCTTTCGGCCTCGCCTTAGGGACCGGCTAACCCTGCGAAGATTAACTTTACGCAGGAACCCTTGGACTTTCGGCGACACTGTCTTTCACAGTGTTTGTCGTTACTCATGCCAGCATTCGCACTTCTGATACCTCCAGGCGCCCTCACGGGTCGCCCTTCGCAGGCTTACAGAACGCTCCGCTACCGCGCATCTTGCGATGCACCCTAAGCTTCGGCTCGTGGCTTGAGCCCCGTTACATCTTCGGCGCAGAAACCCTTATTTAGACCAGTGAGCTGTTACGCTTTCTTTAAAGGATGGCTGCTTCTAAGCCAACCTCCTGGTTGTTTTGGGATTTCCACATCCTTTCCCACTTAGCCACGAATTGGGGGCCTTAGCTGTAGGTCAGGGTTGTTTCCCTCTCCACGACGGACGTTAGCACCCGCCGTGTGACTCCCGGATAGTACTCTCAGGTATTCGGAGTTTGGTTGGGTTTGGTAAGACGGTAAGTCCCCCTAGCCCATCCAGTGCTCTACCCCCTGAGGTATTCGTCCGAGGCGATACCTAAATATCTTTCGCGGAGAACCAGCTATTTCCCAGTTTGATTGGCCTTTCACCCCTAACCACAAGTCATCGGAGCCTTTTTCAACAGGCACCCGTTCGGTCCTCCAGTGAGTGTTACCTCACCTTCAACCTGCTCATGGCTAGATCACTAGGTTTCGGGTCTAATACAACGAACTTGACGCCCTATTCAGACTCGCTTTCGCTACGCCTACGCCTATCGGCTTAAGCTTGCTCGTTAAATTAAGTCGCTGGCCCATAATACAAAAGGTACGACGTCACCCAGAACGCATCTTGGGCTCCGTCTGTTTGTAGGTGTCCGGTTTCAGGTCTATTTCACTCCCCTCGTCGGGGTGCTTTTCACCTTTCCCTCACGGTACTGGTTCACTATCGGTCGCTGAGGAGTACTTAGGCTTGGAGGGTGGTCCCCCCATGTTCAGACAGGATTGCACGTGTCCCGCCTTACTCGAGCATGAATGTTCGCATTACCCATACGGGGCTATCACCCTCTGAGGCCCTGCTTTCCTGACAGGTTCTGGTTGGCTTACATTCATGACTGGCCTGGTCCGCGTTCGCTCGCCACTACTAGCGGAGTCTCGGTTGATGTCCTTTCCTCCAGGTACTTAGATGTTTCAGTTCCCTGGGTTCGCTTGAAACCTCCTATGTATTCAGA
>NZ_CAFI01000460.1 GCF_000239775.1 Bradyrhizobium sp. ORS 375 | reverse complement strand
TCGTCATGGCCGGGCTCGTCCCGGCCATCCACGTCGTCCCACATGCTGAGAACGACGTGGATGCCCGGGACAAGCCCGGGCATGACGGAGTACCTCATGGGCAGAACACGAGGGGCGGATTAGCGCAGCGTAATCCGCCCCTCGTCACCGCAAAGAGCGGCGGCTTACGCATCCGGCTAAGCCGCCCTACGTACTACTCCCAAGTGCGAAGAATATTGCGACACGAAATGAGTGGTACCTTTTGTTGTGTGAGCGGTTATGACTGCTCGCAAAAGCGGCGTGAAATCGAACATGGGGGAGATAAATGAGCGCGTTGACCTACGAAGCTATTTGGCGGTCGATATCAGCTCGAATACATGGATTGGCGAAAGCTGCGAGTGCACATGCTGGTTTTCTCGCGGCGAGCAATAGGTCGCCCTATGGCGCAGATAAGGAGCTGCAGCGTCAATGTGCGGAGATCTTGGATATAATCGAAGAATTTCAGCGCAACTACATCGGTGCGCTTCCTCTTGTGGCGAGCCGTGCTATCGACTCGTTTCGAGCTGATACAGGTCAGCAAATCAGACAAAACTCGGCTGGTGATGCCTTGCTGGTGCGCACCATCTTAGTGAAGTTAATCGCGTTTGAGGCCGAATTCACATATTGTCTTAGCGATCAAATGGAGCGCGTTCGGTCGGCGTCTGAGTTGGCTTTCATGCATTTGCAGCGCCTTATCGTCGCTGACGAAGACTACCAGAAAAAATGGAAAGATGCTTACAGTCACCATGAGACCTCGTGTGAGAAATTAGGCGCAACCCACTTGTTGTGGCATGGCATCTGGGCCTTCAAGGTCGATGCGGTGGCTGGAGGTAAGACTGATTTGGTCTACCAAGAACCGCTACAGATGGGGTCTGTGCCAGTGTCTCTTGGATTGGTCTTGACTGAATGGAAGAGAGTGACCGGAAGCAACGCTGATACTGCATACGTCGAAGCTAGGGCTCAAGCTGCTCTCTACCAAGGTGGAGTGCTTGGCGGTTTGGAATTGAATAGCCATCGTTACTTGGTGATCGTTACAGAGCGGCAAATCGTTCCCCCGGCAGACTTGGTAGAGGGCAACGTCGTATATCGCCATATCAATATTGCAGTAGATCCTTATTCGCCATCGGTTGCGGCAAAGCGAATGTGAGAAGGAAGTAGCGATATAGGTCCTTTGGGTGGTTTTGCTTCGGGAGGCGGGTGTGTTTAATGCAATTTTCCACGTCAATTCCGAAAATCAAAAATCCTCTTGCGCTTTCCCCCAAATCACCCGTATCCTCCGCCTCGTTCCGTACCGCTGAGGGAGCGTATCGCGATCGTCACGGACGCGGGTTGCGGAATGCGATGGATGCGGGCGGCTGCAAGTGGGGCTTTGGCCTTGCTGACGAACGGCTGACTGCGGACAGGAAATCGTGTCGTCCTGGCCTCCCGGTGCCGAGGCCAAGCTGGTGGTGATGATCCGCTGGCGACGGGGTCAATGAGCCGGTCCCCGGGGAGAGCACGTATAAATGTTAACACCATCGCGCAGGGAGGGCCGGGTGTATCAGGCCAGACCTGTGGTGACTGCCGCCTGCTTTCTTGTTTGCAGGCGGGCCACGGGCGCGGCCAGCGCCCGGCCTTCCCTGTGCCCTCGTTGTGAGGGTGCGCGTTCGAATGGCATGACTCGGGCGCGGGATGCGTCGCGAGGAGGTTGGTGCTCGGGTTGGGGTTGGGGAACTCCGGCGCTGTTAGTTCTCTCTAAGGGCTGTTTGACAATGTGGATCGGGATGTCTCCGCACGTCATTGCGAGCGCAGCGAAGCAATCCAGGGTCCCGCCCACCATCCTGGATTGCTTCGCTGCGCTCGCAATGACGGAGCTTGGGGCAGGTGCCTCGCGACACACTCCGCTGTCATCCTCCGCGAAGGCGGAGGATCCAGTACGCCGCGGCCGTCGTGGTTGAGCCGAGAGGCCGCGGCGTACTGGATTCCCGCCTTCGCGGGAATGACAGGTGGGGGTGGGGTGGCAGCTAGGGCTACAGCTACAGCTACAGGCGCAGGGTCGGTGAACCCCGCACGTCGCTTCGCTCATGCGGGTTACGCGGTCGGACCGCGAGCGTCACACGCCGCCGTCATTCCGGGGCAAGGCCGCAGGCCTTGAACCCGGAATCTCGAGCTGGGTTGGCGTTCTTTTCCGGCAAGCTCGGGATTCCGGGTTCAATCGCCAACGCGTCGTCGCTGCGCGCCGGCGCATTGACGATTGCCCCGGAATGACGGCGTCACGCGCGGGTTGGAGGCGCTGGGTGGTGGAGGGGCGGGATGGCGGATGCGTCGGGAGGAGGAGGCGGGGGGCAGCCCTGCGGCTTACGTGCCTACGGGGTTACGACTTTGGTCGGAACGGCCGAATGAGGGCAGCCATCGGGCGGCCGGCGCCTCGGTAAGTTATTGGACAAAAACGCCTTTTCCTCCTCGCTTCACCAACTGCGCCATTCCGCCGCAGTCTTCATGTCCATCCATTACAGAAGTTTAACGCCGCAGCCAGCACGCCGTAAGGCGGCGAGTCCCATGTTCACTGGCGAACGGGGCGAACAGCCCGGGACACACGTTTAGAGACCTTGACCAAAATCACTTGCGGAGAAAACCGTATGACTGACCGTCCGACCGACCTGTCCTCGCTTCCCTCCACTCAGAAGCCCCGCCGCGGGCTGTTCTCGGCGCGCAAGTTCGCGCTGATGGCCTCCGTCGTCGCGGGCCTCGGCGTCGCCGCCTACGGCCTGTCGCCGCAGGGCACGCCGCTGAACCTGTTCTCGACCTCGGCGCATGCGCAGGTGGCGAATGAGGTCAGCAAGGTCGCGCGCCCGGTCGGCTTTGCCGACATCGTGGAGCGGGTGAAGCCGTCGGTGATTTCGGTCAAGGTCAACATCGCCGAGAAGGTCGCCAAGAACGACAGCGACGAGGACACGCCGTTCCAGCCGGGCTCGCCGATGGAGCGCTTCTTCCGCCGCTTCGGCGGTGAGAACGGCATTCCCGGCATGCCGGGCCGCGGCGGCCGTGGTGGCGGTCGCGCGGTGACGGGGCAGGGCTCCGGCTTCTTCATCTCCGCCGACGGATATGCCGTGACCAACAATCACGTGGTCGACGGCGCCGACAAGGTCGAGGTGACGACCGACGACGGCAAGACCTACAGCGCCAAGGTGATCGGCACCGACCAGCGCACCGACCTCGCGCTGATCAAGGTCGAGGGCGCCTCGAACCTGCCGTTCGCCAAACTCGCCGACGGCAAGCCGCGGATCGGCGACTGGGTGCTGGCGGTCGGCAATCCCTTTGGCCTCGGCGGCACGGTGACGGCGGGCATCGTCTCGGCCGTCGGCCGCGACATCGGCAACGGTCCGTATGACGATTTCATCCAGATCGACGCGCCCGTGAACAAGGGCAACTCCGGTGGTCCGGCGTTCGATGTCGACGGCAATGTCGTCGGCGTCAACACCGCGATCTATTCGCCGTCCGGCGGCAGCGTCGGCATCGCGTTCTCGATTCCCGCCTCCACCGTGAAGAGCGTGATCGCGCAGCTGAAGGACAACGGCTCGGTGAGCCGCGGCTGGATCGGCGTGCAGATCCAGCCGGTGACGCAGGACATCGCCGACAGCCTCGGCATGAAGAAGGCCGAGGGCGCGCTGGTCGCCGAGCCGCAGGCCAATGGTCCGGCGGCGAAGGCGGGCATCGTGTCCGGCGACGTCATCACGGCCGTGAATGGCGAGCCGGTGAAGGACGCGCGTGAGCTCGCCCGCACCATCGGCGGCATCGCGCCGGGCGCTGCGGTCAAGCTCAACGTGCTGTCGAAGGGCCAGGAGAAGACGATCAACCTGACGCTCGGCAAGCTGCCGAACACGGTCGAGGCCAAGGCCGACACCGGCGACAACGACAACGCCAGCCCGACGCGCGGCGCCGACGTGCCGAAGCTCGGCATGACCGTCGCGCCTGCCTCGAGCGTGGCCGGCGCCGGCAAGGACGGCGTCATCGTCACCCAGGTCGATCCGAAGAGCGCCGCGGCCGATCGCGGCTTCAAGGAAGGCGACGTGATCCTCGAAGTGGCCGGCAAGTCGGTGACCTCGGCCGGTGACGTGCGCGAGGCGATCAATGCCGCCAAGGCCGACAACAAGAACAGCGTGCTGATGCGCGTGAAGAGCGGCGGCCAGTCGCGCTTCGTCGCGGTGCCGCTGGCCAAAGGCTAAGGCTTTCACGAGATGGAGGGTCGCCGGCCTGTTGCCCCCGCGCTGGCGGCTCTTCCTGGGGGCGGGCTTCAAGTCCCGCTCCCTTAAAACCTTCCGTCAGGAACATGCCCCCCTCCGTCGGAAGGAACTCGGGCGGTGAGGTCCCCCAGCCTCGCCGCCCACTTTCCTGTTGATCAACCCCCGGGCTGAAGCCGCCTTGCACGGATACGGCGGCCGGGCCATGTAGATGGACATCCAACCGTGACCGCCGCCCCCGTTTCCGCAATGCGCCTCCTGATCATCGAAGACGACCGCGAGTCCGCCGACTATCTGGTCAAGGCGTTCCGCGAGGTCGGCCATGTCGCAGACCTCGCCGGCGACGGCGAGGAGGGGCTCGCGATGGCCGAGAGCGGCGACTACGATGTGCTGGTGGTCGACCGCATGCTGCCCAAGCGCGACGGCCTGTCCTTGATCGGCGCTCTCCGTGACAAGGGCAACCGCACGCCGGTCTTGATCCTGTCCGCGCTGGGCCAGGTCGACGACCGCATCAAGGGCCTGCGCGCCGGCGGCGACGACTATCTGCCCAAGCCCTATGCTTTCGCCGAGCTGCTCGCGCGCGTCGAGGTGCTGTCGCGCCGCCATGGCGGGCCGGCCGAGGAGACGACCTACAAGGTCGGCGATCTCGAGCTCGATCGGCTGTCGCATCGCGTCGCGCGCGGCAAGGACGAGCTGACCTTGCAGCCGCGCGAGTTCCGCCTGCTCGAATATCTGATGAAGCATGCCGGGCAGGTGGTGACGCGCACCATGCTGCTGGAGAATGTCTGGGATTATCACTTCGATCCGCAGACCAACGTGATCGACGTCCACATCTCGCGGCTGCGCTCCAAGATCGACAAGGGTTTCGACCGCCCGCTGCTGCACACCATCCGCGGCGCGGGCTACATGATCCGCGATGGCTTGCGCTAGGCGGCGACGTGCTAAGGCGCGCTCAGCCAGCCCTTGGCGATCGCGTAATGGATCAGCTCGACGCGGCTCTGGAAGCCGAGCTTGGTCATGCAGCGCTTCTTGTAGGTCTCGACGCTCTTGACCCCGATCTGCAGCTTCAGCGCGATCGTCTTGGCGCTGTAGCCCGCCGCGGTCAGCCGCGCGACCTCGACCTCGCGCAGGCTGAGGTCGACGCCGGACACCGCATCGGCCCGGATCGGGATCTGCCGCGCGGCCGGGCCGAGCGCACGCTCCGCGATCCCCGGATCGAGATAGACCGCGCCCGCCGCCACCGCGTGGATGCCGCGGTTGAGCTCGTCGGTCGCGGTGCGCTTCAGCACGTAGCCGACCACGCCGATCTCCAGCGCCTGGCGGAAATAGGCGGCATCCTCGTGCACGGTCAGCAGCAGCACGCGGCTGGTGGGACAGGCCGCGAGCAGCTTCCTGGCCACCTCGATGCCGCTCATGCCGGGCATCGACAGATCCAGCACCACGACGTCCGGCCGCAGGTCGATCGCCCGCCGCAGCGCGGTCGGTCCATCCAGCGCCGACCCGACCAGATCCAGCTGGGTGTCCTCGGCGATCAAGGCCTTGATGCCGTCGAGCACGATCGGATGATCGTCAGCGAAGAACACCCGTATGCGCGCAGATGCTTGCCCCTCGTCCATCTCGCTTCCCCGGTCCGTCGTCCCCCCACGCGCGCCGCTCATCGGCTCGGCGCGCTCACGTTGCGAAGCGGTCGTCACGGATCGTCCGCCTGGAGCGGAATCCGCGCGAACACCGTCGTGCCGCGCCCAGGCGACGATTCGATCTCGAGCGAGCCGCCCACCAGCGCCAATCGTTCCCTGATGCCGAGCAGCCCGAGCCGCATGGCCGGGCTGCCCGCCTCATCGGCCGGAAAGCCGCGGCCGTCGTCCTCCACGATCATGCTGGCCTCCACGTCGGTGACGTTGAGGATGACGCCGACCTTGCGCGCTTCGGCATGCCTGACCACGTTGGTCAGGGTCTCCTGCAGAACCCGGTACAGCGTGGCCTCGATCACCTTCGGCAACCGCAGGTCCTTGGGCGCGAGATGCAGATAGTAGTTCAGCGCGGCGTTATCGCTCCACGTCTCCAGCAGGCTCTCGATCGCCTTCTGGATGCCCAGGTCGTCGATGGAGCTTGGACGGATTTCGGTGGCGATCCGATGGACGTCGCGGCCGAGGCTGACCGCAATCTTGTTGATGCCGTCCAGCCGCTGCTGCAGCCGGTCGTGATCGGCGATGTCATGGCCGATGGCCTGCAGGCCGAGCTGCAGCATGGTGAGCGACTGTCCGAGCGTGTCGTGCAGCTCGCGCGCGATGCGCTGCCGCTCGGTCTCCTGGTCGCTGACGGTGCGGCGCAGGACCTGCGTGAGGTCGCCTTCGACGGCAGCCCGCAGCTCGCTCTCCTTTTTAAGCGCTTCGGCGAGGCGTTCGGACTGCAGCAGTCGCGCGTTCAGCTCCCGGGTCAGCCGCTCCTGTCCCTGTCGGGCCACCTCGCGCTCCCGTGCGAGCTGGTCGATGCGCCGCAACACGACCTCGAGCAGCGCCACCCGCAGCCGGTGCGCGGCTTCGACCTCGCCCTCCAGCCATGGCGATGCATGCAGCCGGACCAGCTCCTGCCACATCGCGAAGCTGGTCCGCGGCGTCAGCATCTGGCGATCGGACGCGCCTTGCCCGCCCTTGGTGGGTTTTCCCGCCCAGTTGACGGTCCTGACCAGCTCGGGCCGAAACCAGAGCACGTAGTCACGCGGGTTCTTGGAGACCGACAGGGCGAGCAATCCGCTGGCGACGGCGGCGAAGCGCTCGGCGGGCGGATAGATCAGCGGAAGCCGGTCGGTCTGAAACACGCCGTCTTTCACGGTCGCGTTGAGCCAGCCGACGATGGCCTCGATCTCGTCACGATCCGGCGTGGCTTCAATGTTGGTGAATTCACCGTCGATCCAAAGCGCGACGCCGCTGGCCGGAACGAGGTCGAGCAGGTTGGGCCGATATCGGATCAACCCGGCCGCGAGCTCCGACTCCTGGCTCAGGCGATTGAGCAGCTCCTCATGCACCGCCGCGCTGCGCTTCTGGATGGCGAAGCTCTCCGCGGCGAGGCGCGCCTCGAGCTGCGACGACACCATCTCCGCGAACAGCTCGCAAGCCTCCCGCAAGCCATGCGGCAGATAACGCGGCTCGCGATGGTGGCACGCGATGAGGCCCCACAGCTGTCCGCGAATGATGATCGACATCGACATCGACGCCACCACGCCCATGTTGGCGAGGTACTGGCGATGGATCGGAGAGACGCTGCGCAACGCACTCTGGCTGAGATCGAGCGGCGCAGACGACGGGGCATCGGGAAGGGACAGGATGAGCGCGGCTTCGTAGCGTGCATCCGGGATCGCGCGAATCCAGTTGGTACGGTAAAGCTCGCGCGCCTGTTTCGGAATATCGGAGTGCGGATAATGCAGGCCGAGAAACGACTCGACGCCGGCGTCCGCCGCCTCGGCGATGACCGCACCGCTGCCGTCGTTCAGGAAGCGATAGAGCATCACCCGGTCGAAGCCGATCAGACGCCTGACCTCGTCGACCACGGCCTGACAGAACGACGGCGTTGCCTCGCTTTGCTGAACGCTGCGCAACATGCTCCTGACCGCCGCGAGCGGATTGTCGGGTGGCTGCTCACGGCGGGGCTCGATCTCGAGCACCAGTTGCGCACCGTCGCGGAAGGCCGTCACGTCCGCGCTGGTCGCAGCCAACGATCCGGCGGCGACGCTGAAGGCATGAACCGCGCGCGGCAGGCTCGCAGCTGCCGCCAGCGCCTGCAGCTGTGCCATGTGATCAGCAGAAAACAGCCGCGCCACATTTTCCCCGAGCAGCGTCTGCACCGGCCTGCGCAGCAGACCAAGCGTATCGCCGCCGGCATGCATGATCCGCAACTCAGTAGGCTCCAGCGCCAGCAGCACGCCGTGCGGCTGTATCGCACCGGGCCTATGGATCGGCTCGCTATCGCAAAGCGTCAGCTCGATCGCATCAACGCAACATGCGGACGCTTTGGCCGTGCCCTCGGACATCGGATCCATGGCTCGCGTCTTCCCCCCACGCCAGTGCTGAGTGCCGACGATCGCTTTTTGTGCGCCGGCGGGAGCATCAGGACTTGGGATGTCCGGGATTATCCTGACAGTCGCTTCTGTCCATTATAATTGACATTAACCCATGTAAATCAGAATTTACGTCCAGGCGATGTCCCGTCCGGCGCTCCCGGACGAAGGGGATCATTGTCAGTCTGGACAACAAAACGCTGCTCATGCGGGCCGGCGGGGGCACCGTCGTGCGCGAATTGAACCGGTTGCCTAAGTCCAGGTGCGAGCCATGCGCTCGTGAGTCAGCACGAGACCAACCATGAGACAACACAGGAGGTGACCTGATGCCGGACGATCCCAACAGAGTTTGGCCGACGGGACTGACGATCCCGGAATCCGAGGAGTTGCACAAGCATGTCATCGACGGCGCGCGCGTGTTCTTCGTGATCGCGTGTGTCGCGCACTTGTTGGCGTACATCTATTCGCCCTGGCTTCATTGAGGGGGCCGACATGAACCAAGGTCGTATCTGGTGCGTGGTCAATCCCACCGTCGGCTTGCCGCTCTTTCTCGGAAGCGTCGCGCTGACATCGCTGTGCGTCCACTACACGGTGCTGTCGCACACAACCTGGATGGGCGCCTATTGGGAAGGCGGCAAATCCAAGAAGGCGGCGCTCGAGGAGACGGTTTCGCCGGTCGCCCTGAATGCGAAGGCCGTGCCGGGCTATGTCATTTCGGTCGCGCCCGCGGCCGGTGACGGTGCGCGGTCCGGGTCGTCCTTCGTGGTCACCGTCGCTCCAGTTGCCGCGCAGGCTCAAGCTGCGGCCGACGATGCCGCGGCTCGGGCGCCGGACAGGCTCTCGCTCGCGACACTTGCGCCGGCGGACGCCAAATAGCTCTTCGTGAAAACTGCAGCCGTCGAGCTGAAAAGGTCCGGGATCTGCGGATCCCGGCCACCTTCATGGTCACGAAGAAAGCTCGCGCCCTCATGAAGATTGCGCATCTGCTCGGATGGCTTCAGTGATGATGAACCGTGTCAGTCAGAGTCTGATGAAAGGCTGGATCGGTCTGGGATCCCGCTTTCTGCCATTTGCAGACGCCGCCACCCCCGATTTGCCGCTCTCCCGCCTGCTGCGGCTGTCGCTGTTTCAGGTCTCGGTCGGCATGTCGCTCGTGCTGCTGATCGGCACCCTCAATCGTGTGATGATCGTCGAACTCTGTGTGCCGGCATCGCTCGTCGGGATCATGCTCTCTCTGCCGCTGATCTTCGCTCCGTTCCGGGCCGTGATCGGATTCCGCTCGGATACGCACCGCTCCGAGCTGGGCTGGAAGCGGGTGCCCTACATCTACAAGGGGACGATGCTCCAGTTTGGTGGCCTCGCCATCATGCCATTCGCGCTGCTCGTTCTCTCGGGCGGCGGTCAGGCCGCCAGCGCGCCGGCCTGGGTCGGCCAACTCGGCGCCGCTCTGTCGTTTCTGCTGGTCGGGGTTGGCTTGCATACGACCCAGACCGTCGGCCTCGCACTCGCGACCGATCTCGCGCCGGTCGAAGCGCAGCCGAAGGTGGTCGGGCTGATGTATGTGATGCTGCTGTTCGGAACCATCGCCAGCGCGCTATTGTTCGGCATCCTGCTCGCGGATTTCAGCCCGGCGCGTCTGGTCCAGGTCATCCAGGGGGCGGCTGTCGCCACCATCGTGTTCAATTCCGTGGCGCTGTGGAAAATGGAGGCGCGCGGCCGTGCGACGACTGTGGCGCGACGGCAGCCGACCTTCCAGGAATCCTGGGACAGCTATCTCAGCGGCGGCCAGGCGGTGCGCCGGCTCGTGACGGTCGGCCTCGGCACCATGGCCTTCAGCATGGAGGATGTCCTGCTCGAGCCCTATGGCGGGCAGATCCTGCATCTGACCGTTGGCGATACCACCAAGCTCACGGCGGCGCTCGCGGTCGGAGGTTTGGCCGGGTTTGGTCTGGCGTCGCGAATCCTGAGCCGCGGTTTCGATCCGTTTCGCATGGCCGGCTATGGCGTGCTGATCGGCATCCCGGCGTTCCTCGCCGTGATCGCCGCCGCACCATTTTCCTCCGCATTGCTATTTGGCGTCGGCACATTTCTGATCGGCTTCGGCGCAGGCCTGTTCGGCCATGGCACTCTTACGGCGACCATGAACCTCGCCCCGCAAGACCAGACCGGACTTGCGCTTGGAGCGTGGGGAGCCGTCCAGGCCTCGGCAGCGGGCGTTGCGATCGCGCTAGGCGGCGTCATTCGCGACCTGGTGGCGAGCGCCGCGCCGCAAAATGCGCTCGGCGCCGCTGTCGGCTATGTCTCGGTCTACACGCTCGAAATCATCATGCTGCTCGCCACGCTGGTGACCATGACTCGTCTCGTTCGCCCCGCTCCGGTCGGGCTTTCGCAAGACCGGAGCGCCAGGCCGACAGGGTGGTCCGACGAAGCCGGGGTCCGCACTCCAACAATATGGAAAAAGTCATGAGCCAGACGATCTGTCGGATGTACGCAACGCCTGCACAGGCTGCGAGCGCGAAGGCGGCGCTCGAGCGCGAGGGCTATAATGAGGTCTACCTCGTGGCGAGCGACAATGTCGGCGAATCCATTGACGATATCGTTGCGGCAATCACCCGGGGATATGTTCTGAAAGCTCACGCCCGCGTCTATGCGCAGACGATCAGCCGAGGCGGGTCTCTGGTGACCGTGCATGCGCCATTCACCGGTGGCGGCAGGGCGACGCGGATCCTCGACAATTTTTCTCCGATCGACTCCGGCATTGCCGAACCCGAGAGCCACGTCATGCCGTGGAACGAGGCGACGCCGATGTCGTGCATCCTGCAGATCCCGGTGCTGCTCGACAATCCGACACCGTTCGCGAGCTTCTGGAACGTGCCGCCCCTGTCGAGCAGCACGTTCTCGCTTTCAGCGCTCCTCGGCATGCCGCTGTTGAAGCGGTTCGGTCCGGCGGCCTCGTCGTTCGGCCTTCCGCTGCTCAGCCGCGATCCTGCTCCGTTGTCCTCGCTGCTGCGCCTGCCGACGCTGTCCCGACAACGATCCGTGCGACGCTGAAAGCCGCAGCAGCCCGGCAGCACGGGCGGACGGTACGCCTTGCCGCTCGAGGGCAGGCCCGCAACGGCCGCCCTGGGCTTCCGCCATGCGCGGCAGCCCCTTCATGAACGCTTTGTCACTTCTGGCCGGACCTCTCGTTTGCTAGGCTCGAAGCCCTGTTTGGCGGCGGCGGGTGAGCGCTTTGAGGACAGCTTCGTGACGGCTTTCGGCAAGCTGATAAGGACCACGGCGTTCCGCCTGACTCTGGTGTATCTGCTGCTGTTCGCGCTGTTCGCGGCGTCGCTGCTCGGCTATTTCGCCTGGAACACCCGCCGTCTCATCACCGAGCAGATCTCGACCACGGTTACCTCCGAGATCAGCGAGATGACAGACATCTTCTCCCGCTGGGGCCTGCGCGGCATCGTCGGCGCGATCGAGAGTCGCGCGCTGCGCCCGGGTGCCAATCTCTATCTGATCACGACGCCGACGGGGCAGGCGATCGCCGGCAACGTGGGTTCGCTCGCGCCGGGCGTGATGGGCTCGTCGGGCTGGTCGGAGACCTTCTATCGGCGGCTGGATGATTCCAGCGAGCAGAACCATCGCGCGCTGGTCTATGTCACGCAGCTGTCGAGCGGCTTTCGGCTCCTGATCGGCCGCGACCTCGAAGAGCGTCGCCGGCTGTTCGGCATCGTCGCCAAGGCGGCGCAATGGTCGGTGCTGGTGGTCGTCGTGCTCGGCATCGGCGGCGGCATCTTCGTCGCGCGCCGGGTGCTGCATCGGATCGATGCGATGACCGGCACGACGCGGCGGATCATGGATGGCGATCTCTCTGGCCGCCTGCCGGTCGGACGCAGCGGCGATGAGCTCGACCGCCTGGCGGAAAATCTCAACGCGATGCTGGAGCGCATCGAGGCGCTGATGACGGGCCTCAAGGAGGTGTCCGACAACATCGCGCATGATCTCAAGACGCCGCTGACCCGGCTGCGCAACCGCGCCGAGGAGGCGCTGGCGAAGTCGCGCTCGGAGGAGGAATATCGCGGCGCGCTGGAGCGCACGATCGAGGAGTCCGACGGTCTCATCCGCACCTTCAATGCGCTCCTGATGATTGCGCGCGCGGAGTCCGGACAGGCGCGCGGCGACATGGTGGAGTTCGACGTGGCCGAAGTCGCCGGTGGCATTCACGAGCTGTATGAGCCGCTGGCCGAGGACAATGACATGACGCTGCGCGTCACAGCGGCTGCGGCGCCGGTGCATGGCAATCGCGAGCTGATCAGCCAGGCGCTCGCCAATCTCGTCGAGAACGCGATCAAATACGGCAAGCCGGCCGCGCTGCCGCTCGATTCGGCCGCGGCTGCGACCAGTCGCGAGATCCTGATCGAGGCGCGGCGCGAGGGCGGGCAGGTGCTCCTCAGCGTCACCGATCACGGCGAGGGAATTCCGGAAGCGGAACGCAAGCGCGCGGTGGAACGCTTCGTGCGACTCGAGGCGTCCCGCACCTTGCCCGGTTCCGGTCTCGGCCTCAGTCTCGCCTCCGCCGTGGCGACCTTGCATGGCGGCGAGCTCAGGCTCGGCGACGCCAAACCGGGCCTCATCGCCACCCTCGTGCTGCCCGCCGGCGCGGGCCAGCCCGCGAAGCTTGCGGCGCCGACACAGGATGTGCCACAGAAGGCCGCATGACCTCCTCCGCGCCGGGAAACGCGGACGGGCAGAGCAGCTTGGCCGGGCGTTTCGTTGCCGGCCCGCATGTCCGTGCGCCCGATAAAGCCGAACACCGTCTGCAAGACTGGCTCGCCGAGCTCGAGCCTTCGCTGGCCGCCTCCCTTCGCGCGCTGCTCGCCGACGGCTGGCCGCGGACGATCCTGTCGGGCATCGTCGAATCCTCACCCTATCTGTTTGACCTCATTCGTGCCGACGGCCAGCGCCTGGAGCGCCTGTTGCGCTGCGACCCGCAGACGCATCTGTCCGAGCTGATCGCTCGCACCGGCCGCGAGGTGTTCGCGGCCGGCAGCGAAGCGGAGGTCATGGGCCTGCTGCGGCGGCTCAAATCCGAGGCCGCGCTGCTGATCGCGCTGTGCGACATCGGCGGCGTCTGGCCCGTCATGCAGGTGACGGCGGGACTGACCGACGTCGCCGTGTCCTCGGTGCAGATGGCGCTTCGCCATCTGCTGCGCCAGGAGGCCGCGCGCGGCCGCCTCGCGCCGGCCGATCCCGCGCAGCCGGAGCAGGGCTGCGGGCTGTTCGTGCTGGCGATGGGCAAAATGGGCGCCGGCGAATTGAACTATTCGAGCGACATCGACCTCATCGTGTTCTTCGATCCCGACGCCACTTCGCTGGCGCGCGATATCGAGCCGCAGCCGTTCTTCGTCCGCGTCACCCAGGCGCTGGCGCGGCTGCTGCAGAGCCGCACCGCCGACGGCTACGTGTTCCGCGTCGACCTGCGGCTGCGCCCCGATCCGGCCTCGACGCAGGTGGCGATGTCGACCGAGGCGGCGCTGCACTATTACGAGCGCGAGGGCCGCACCTGGGAGCGCGCTGCGATGATCAAGGCCCGGATCTGCGCCGGCGACGTCGCCGCGGGCGAGGCGATGCTGGCCGAGCTGGCGCCGTTCGTCTGGCGCAAGCATCTCGATTTCCAGGCGCTGACCGACGTCCACGACATGAAGCGCCAGATGCAGGTCTATCGCGGCCATAGCGAGATCGCGGTCGAGGGCCACAACGTCAAGGTCGGCCGCGGCGGCATCCGCGAGATCGAGTTCTTCGCCCAGACCCAGCAGCTGATCGCCGGCGGCCGCCACCCCGAGCTGCGCGTGCGCCCGACTTTGCAGGCGCTCGACGTTCTCACCGCAAGCAACTGGATCACCGCCCAGGCGCGCGACGAGCTCACCGTGGCCTATGAGTTCCTGCGCCGGGTCGAGCACCGGCTGCAGATGATGGCCGACGAGCAGATCCATAGTCTGCCCGACGACGTCGAGGGCGTGAGCCGCTTCGCGTGTTTCTTCGGCTATGACAGCCGCGAGCGTTTTGCGACCGACCTGCTGTTCCACCTCGACATCGTCCAGGGACACTACGCCCGGCTGTTCGAAGGTGACCCCACCGGCACCGTCAGTCTGCCGGCGGTGAACTACGGCGCCGGCCCCGACGAGCCGCGCCTGCTGGACCATCTCGCAGGCCTCGGCTTCCGCGATCCGGTGATGGTCGCGCGGACCCTGCAGCAATGGCTGGCGGGGGAGTATCGCGTGTTCCGCGCCGAGGCGACGCGGACGAGCTTCACCGAGTTCCTGCCGGCGCTGATCGACGGTCTTGCCCACGCCGACGAGCCCGATCGCGCCGTCACGGCCTTCGACCGCTTCCTGCAGGCGCTGCAGCTCGGCGGCCGCCTGATCACGCTGCTCGGTCAGAACCGCGACCTGGTCGCGCTGGTCGCGCTGGTGCTCGGCGCGGCGCCGCGGCTCGGCGATATGCTGGCGCGGCAGCCGCGCCTCATGGACGGCCTGATCGACCCGCGCTTCTTCGGCGCGATCCCGGACAGGCGCGAGCTGTCGCAACGTCTGGCGGCGACCCTGCAGGACGCCGGCACCTACGAGGAGTTTCTCGATCGTCTCCGACTGTTCGGCCAGGAGAGCCTGTTCCTGATCGGCACGCGCATCCTCTCGGGCACCGTGTCGGCGCAGCAGGCGGGCACGGCCTTTGCCGACGTCGCCGAAGGCATCGTGCACACCGTGCACGGTCTCGTCACCGAGCGCTTCGCCGCCCAGCATGGCCGCATCAAGGGCCAGGAGACCGCGATCATCGCCATGGGCCGGTTGGGCGCGCGCGAGATGACCGCGTCCTCGGATCTCGACCTGATCCTGCTCTATGATTTCGACGCCGACGCGCCCGACTCCGACGGCGAGCGTCCGCTGCAGGGCGCGCACTACTTCGCCCGCTTCACGCAGCGGCTGATCTCGGCGTTCACCTCGCGCACCAATTACGGCGTGCTCTACGACATCGACATGCGGCTGCGCCCGTCCGGCCGCGCCGGCCCGCTCGCTTCGCACATCGACTCCTTTGCGCATTATCAGGAGAAGGAGGCGTGGACCTGGGAGCACATGGCGCTGACGCGCGCGCGGGTGATCTCGGCCTCGCCGGCTTTCCGCGCCCGCATCGAGGAGATCATCCAGACCGCGCTGCGGAGAACCCGCGATGCCCAGGCGATCGCGCGCGATGTCGCCGACATGCGCCGTGCGATCGCCGCCGAGAAGGGCGAGGCTGACCTGTGGGACCTCAAGCATGCCGCCGGCGGCATGGTCGACATCGATTTCGTCGCGCAATATCTGCAGCTCGTCCACGCCGCGACGACGCCGGAGATCCTCGACGTCAGCTCGCTCGCGGTGCTCGACAATGCCGAGCGTCTCGGCGTGCTGCCGCGTGCGGAAACCGTGATCCTGCGTCAGGCGGCGCGGCTCTATCACGACCTGACGCAGATCCTGCGGTTGTGCGTCAGCGACAAGTTCAAGCCCGACCAGGCCGGCGACGACCTGCTGCGGGTGCTGGCCCGCGCGGGCGACGCGCCCGACTTCTCGGCGCTGGAGGCGCGCATGCGCGAGACCCAGAGCGAGGTGCGGCGGGTGTTCACGGCGCTGCTCGAAGGCTGATCATTCGCCTCGGAAAAGCGTTCACCTCCTGGTGCGCGCGATGACGGCATTCGCTCTGTGCATCATTTTCAACCGGTCAAACAGCAAGCCATAAGACGACGCGTCCGCGGCGCGATCGCGCCCGGAGTGTGCGGCAGGCGTCGCCCTCGACGACGATGAGGGCGCAGGGAATGCCGGGTGAAGGCCTCACCCATGGCCCGCCTGCAGCAAGAAAAGCAGGCGGCAGTCACCACAGGTGCAGCCGATTCGACCCGGCATTCCCTGCGCGATGGGTTTAACGCTTATACGCGATCTCCTCGGCGCCCGGCTTGTTGGCCGCCGTGTCGCGACAATGCGCTTACGCGCATTGCGCGGGGGACACCAGCTTCGGGGTGTCAGGACCACGCGACTTCACGTCCGCAAGCACATCATTCGTCCGCGCCGCAAAGCGCGCTGATGCCCTCACGTCCACCGCATTGCCGGCCCAACGTCTCGTGACGACGCGTACGCCCCTCATCCGGACCGGAACGGGGAGAGAAGTGACATGATTTGCTGATTTTCGGAAGTGAATTATTTTTGCACCGGGCTCTTGAAATGATCGATGTATCTGAGCCCAATCATAAAATGAGAGTTTTGGCGCATGAGCGCTGGATCGACATCTGGCCGTTGCGGACGTGGATGTCGTTGCCTTTCGGGCCGATCAAACCGGAGCATGCAGTGGCGCGGCAGACGATCGCGGCGGCGGGCAATGTTGAAGTCCCTGCCTATCTCACCCTCATCAAGCTCGGCTACGATGTCGATCCCGTCATTCAGGGCGACGACGAGCTATGGACAGCCCAGAATGCAAAGGTGCGACTGGTCGGCGATGGCCCGCTGCAATTGCTCGGCCTTGCGCTGCTCTATCGCGAACGTGGACTCGATTTGTATGCTGGCGATGAGGACATCGATGCATTCCTTGCTCGTTTTTGCTCCTAGAGGCGTAGGGCGGATTGGCGCAGCTTCATCCGCCGGTGTCGCGAGGCGGCGGGTTACGCCTTTCGGCTAATCAATACGACTGCGTCAAATAACTGCCCGCGGTCCGTCGTCATTCCGGGGCGCCCGAAGGGCGAGCCCGGAATCCATAGCCACAGACGGACGCTTGGCCGGCAAGGTGCCCCACGACCAGCCTGCCTCACACGATTGCCTGTGGGTATGGGTTCCGGGCTCGCCCTACGGGCGCCCCGGAACGACACGTGGAGAGAGCGAAGCCCTGTTCTCACGCAGTGCTGCGAGCGTAGGGCCGCCGTTGTCGAGGTTGCGGGTTACGCCTTCGGCTGACCCGCCCTACGGACTGCCTAAACATGTCGCAGCGCACTATGTGACGCTCAAGTCACAGTTACTTTTATACCGACTCCAAAATATAATATGACTATTCAAAGGCACCCCAGCGCTTGCTAGGCTGACCGTCCAATCTCAGGTTGACGAATTCGCTCAAGAAATGAGCGGCGGCCGGGATTGAGCCGTGGGGAAGCGCGTGCCGGGACGAGGCTTTGGGCCGGACGCGACAGATAACAGCCAGAGCCTGGGGCGCTGCGAGGAGCAGAAAAATGAGTGGGTTTGTGACGACCGCGCGCATGTGCGGCGCAGGGGTCGCTTTGTCTTGTTTGATGGGGGGTGGGGCTGTCGCGGCGGATCTGCCGGCGAAGGCGCCGCCGGTTGCCTATACCGATGATTTCTGGACGCGGCCGTATCTGTTCGGCGATCTCGGCCGGACCAGGCTGAAGGAGCAGGGCATCTCGCTCGCGCTGACGCTGGGCGACGAGGCCGTCACCAACCTGTCGGGCGGATCGCGCAAGACGTCGGCCAATGCCGGGCAGTTGTGGTTCGAGGCCAAGTTCGACCTCGCCAAGCTCGCCGGCATCCAGGGCGGCCTGATCGGCGTCACGCTGGTCGATCGCTTCGGCAAGAACCTCAACAGCGAGGCCGGCATTCCGGCGCTGATGCTGACCAACGAGGTGTTCGGCCGCGGCAACATCCTGCGGCTCACCGAATTCTACTATCAGCAGAAGCTGCTCGACGATCGCCTCGTGCTCAAGGGCGGCCGGCTGCCGGTCGGCTCCGACTTCTTCTTCGGCCAATGCGAGTTCATCAACCTGACGTTCTGCGGCGGCCAGCCCGGCAACATCCAGGGCGGCTACATCTACAACTGGCCGGTGAGCCAGTGGGCCGGCGTGGTGCACTACAACTTCACCAAGGAGTGGAAGCTGTCGGTCGGCGTCTACGACGCCAATCCGAACTACCTGACGACCTCGGACGCGGGCGTCTATCTGGCGCCGGGCATTCCGCGCTCCAGCGCGGCCGCGGGCGTCCTGGTGCCGGTCGAGGTGGTGTACGAGCCGAGTGGTCCGCTTAACGGCACCTGGCGCTTCGGCGGCTGGTATGACAGCGCCTCGACGATCGACGGCGGTCTGCCCGGCATCATTGGCGTCGTCGCCGGCGGTCCCGGCGTGGGCGATCAGAACCTCAGCAGCACGCGCGGCCGCTACGGTTTCTACGAATCGATCCTGCAGCGCCTGACCGTCGAAGGGCCGAAGGCGCAGGGCTGGTACACCTTCCTCAACACCAGCGTCGCCGATCACCGCACCGCGTATCAGGACTACCAGGTCTCCTGGGGCGTCAAGCACACCGGCACCTTCTCGTTCCGGCCCGAGGACGAGGTCGGCTTCGCGGTCGGCACCACGCACGTCAACTCGGCGGCGCTGACGCCGAATGCCGGCGGCAACGAGGTGCCGATCGAGGCCTGGTACGGCTGGCAGGCCACCGGCTGGATGAACCTGAAGTTCGACGCCCAGTATGTGATCAATCCGGGCGGACGCGGCTTCAACGCCGCCGGCGTGAAGACCGGCAATGCCGTGGTCCTCGGCCTGCGCACGGTGGTGCACTTCTGAGACGGTCCTGATCACGGGCGGACGCGTGTCATCCGCCCGTGATCAGGCCACAGCAAAGCGCTCCGCCGGCGGCGGAGCGGCCGATCCTGCCCAGCAGGGCAGGGCGCGCGGCGATGATGTCGATTGACTCTTCCGCACTGCGACACGACATCTCCCGGACTGCGACAAGCGCCCAGGAGACTGCCATGACCGCAACACACGCCCATTCCGTCGCCGGCCAACGCCTGGGCGACGAGGTCGCGGACTGGCTGACCAACGGCACCCGCGACGAGCGCTTCATCGACAATATCTTCGGCCAGATGTGCGTGAGGCTGCAGCGCGCCGGCATCCCGGTGATGCGGGCCTCGCTGCACGTCCAGATCAACCATCCGCAATGGCTCGGCGCCCGCATGCTGTGGAGCGACGGCATGGAGGGCGCGGAGATCGCGCGGGTGGACTACGACGTGCGCGAGCGATCGGAATATATCGGGAGCCCCGCCAGCGAGATCTATGACGGCGCCGAGGAGATCCGTGAGAATCTCGCACGCGACCCGAAGCTCGGCCGTCAACATGCGGTCTATGACGACATGCGCGCCATGGGCCTGACCGACTATGTCGCCTGGCCGATGTATCACACCCTGGGCAAGCGCCACATCGTGACGTTCGCGACCGACCGCCACGGCGGCTTCGACCATCCGCATATCGATGCGCTGCGCCGGCTCGTTCCGGTGCTGGCGCTGGTCAGCGAGATTCGCATCAAGAACCGCCTGGCGCGGACCCTGCTCGAAACCTATGTCGGGCCGCATGCCGGCGAGATGGTTCTCGCCGGCGCAACCCGGCGCGGCAGCGGCGAGACCGTGCGCGCCGCGATCATGATCTGCGATCTCCGCGACTTTACCAAGATCTCGGACAACTGGCCGCGCGACGACGTGATCGATCTGCTCAACGGCTATTTCGACGCGATGGTCGAGCCGATCACGCAGCATGGCGGCGAGATCCTGAAGTTCATCGGCGACGGTCTGCTGGCGATCTTTCCACTGAGCCAGCCCGGCGCCTGCGAGAACCTGCTGTACGCCGTGACCGGCGCCAGGCAGGCGATGGCGGAGCTGAACGTGCGTCATGCCGAGAGTGGGCGTGCGCCGCTGCGCTACGGCATCGGCATCCATGTCGGCGACGTGATGTACGGCAACATCGGCTCGCGCACGCGGCTCGATTTCACCGTGATCGGACCGGCGGTCAACATGGCCTCGCGCATGGAGGCGCTGACCAAGCAGGTCGGCCGCTCCGTGCTGATGTCGCGCGCCTTCGCCGAGCTCGTCGAAGGACCGTTCGCGCTGGAGCGCGTCGGAGAGTTTCCGGTCCGCGGCTTCAGCGACCCGATCGAGCTGTTTGCGTTCGAGGGCTAGACGAATCGCGTCGTAGTGTCATAGCCCGGATGAGCGCAGCGACATCCGGGGTCACCGATAGCGGTGCGTGCGACCCCGGATGCCGCTCTGCTCATCCGGGCTATCCGCGTGCCGTGACTCGCCGACATATTCCTTCAGTCGACGTTCGGCGTCCCGCCGGACGTAAAATCCCGTTCGATCCGGAGAAACATATCCGAGGGCCTGTCATAGCTGACGAGCTTCACGTCGAGCTCGAATCCCGACGCCAATTGCAGGGCGCGCCGCAGCGCAGCTTCGATCCAGTCGTCGAGATTGCCGAACGCCCCGCCGCCGACACTGGTCAGCAGCACGATGGTCGAGCCGCGAGCGGCGTTCAGCACCGCGCTCCAGATCGTAGCTTCATAGCTCGCCTCCAGGATGAGGCGAGCAAATGGCTCCCAATAGCGGGGCGCGGGCGAGCAGTAGGCGACCGGAAGCGCCGAGCAGAACGCCTGCGACACGGTCGGCCGCGGCTCCTCCGCGTCGGTGAGCTCGACATCCGAATGCAGACCGATCCGAAGCTGTCCGCGCAGCGCGTCGATCTCACCATCATCGCTGGCCTCGAGGATGGCCGTGATGGAGTCGAGGCCGGCGCGCGTGCATAGGGCATAGCCATTCGTCATCGCCCACAGCTCGCCGCCGCGGGGCAGGCGGCGCTTCAAAGCGGCCTCGACATCTGCGAGCGCGTCGAGCTGACGGTCGCGGGTCTGACCTGATTGATCGCGGAGCGGGGCGAAGTAGTTTCGGTAGATCGTCGCAGCGCCTGCGGCAATCGCGCAGGCCGGCCCCTGCGTCGGATCGTGCTGGTAGATCGTCACGCCGTCCTCCGGCGTGGCGTGGGGCCCGATCATCTCCAGCAGATTGAACTGCGAGGCGACCTGGAAGAGGGCGCCGCTGAACTCCGGCACCAGATGAAGCCTGCGGACATCGCCGCTGACGAGGCTCACGCGGAGCCGCCCGGTTCGAGGGGCCGAGCCTTTGACCCTGGTCCGGAGCTCCGACAATGTCGGCAGCTCCAGCCGTCCGGTCCGGTAGCTCTTGCCGTTGACCAGAGACGTCAGCCGTCCGTCCTCGCAGGCGAGTCTGCCGCGCGTCGAGGCATAGTCGGTCTCCTTGAAGCCGGTCAGTCGTTCGAACCAGTCCACGGCATCAGCCTTTCGTCCTCGTCAGCCGATCAGATCCTGACGTTCGCGAGAGACCTAATCTAGGCCATCGTAGCTCGCTCCGGCAATCAACGACTCTGTCGCCGCACACCTAGAGGATCCGCAGCGGCCGCCAATAGACGAGGCTCGGCACGAACACGACAACAGCAAGCGCGACTGCGCCCCCGGCCAGACATATAATGGAGATAGTGCGCGCTGACAGGTTGCGGGCCTGCGGCAGGAATGTGAGCGCCCGAACGGTGGCTCCGGTGAGGAAGCCGGCTCTTGCGACCGGCAGCAACGGGATGTCGAGCAGATCTTCGAACTTGCAAGCGCGGCTGCAGCCGTGTTGCTCTGGCGTCCACCATTCGCGCAGGGCGCTGATCGCAGTCGCCGACGCGAGCAGCAGCATCGCCACCAGCAACGCCCGCCACGCGGGCATCAGCACCGCGATCGCATAGGAAATGAGGCAGACGCCGAGCAGTTGCGTCAGAAGGTCGAACACGCTCGCCCCTCAGCTCTCATCCAAAAACGGCGCCACCACCTCCCGGGTCTCGGCGCTGGTCACGACGGGCACGATCTCGAAGGTCATGCCGGTGTCGCGGGCGTTGGCGAGAATCCATTGCTGCAGCAGGCGGGCGTCGTCGCATTCCATCAGCTGGAAGCAGCGGTCGAAATTCGGCTCGATCCAGCTGCCGAGATATTTGAGGCCTTCGGGAAGTTTGTAGNGCCGGG
>NZ_CAFI01000461.1 GCF_000239775.1 Bradyrhizobium sp. ORS 375 | reverse complement strand
GCCGCCGCGCCGAGCCAGGCGGCCGACGCCTTCGGCGACGAGATCAAGCTCGAGGCCAAGAAGGTCGTGCTCGTCAAGGGCACCGCCAATTGGGACAATGCGTTCGACACGCTGATCGACTCGTTCAAGGCGCTGTCGACGACCCTGGACAAGCAGGGCGTCAAGCCCGCCGGAAACGGCATGATCGTCTACACCTCCACCGACGACAACGGCTTCACTTACCTCGCGGAGATGCCGATCGACCAGGAGCCGAAGACGCTCGGCAAGGGCATGAGCATCGGCCAGTCGCCGGAGGGCAAGGCGCTGAAATTCGTGCACCGCGGCTCCTATGACAACATGGACAACACCTACGAGGCGATCACCAACCATCTCGATGAGCGCCGGCTCGAGGCCAAGGACACCTTCATCGAGGAGTATTTGACCGATCCGTTGAAGACGGCCGAGGACAAGCTCGTCATCAACGTCTACGTGCCGCTGAAGTGAGCGCCCTCATGATCAGACCGCTGCTCGTTGCCGCGCTCGCGGCTATTGTCGCAATGCCCGCGCTGGCGGATGACATTGCCCGGCAGGATACGCCGGCGATCACCGTCAGCGGCGAAGGCAGCGTCCAGGCGCCGCCGGATCTGGCGCAGATCGATGCCGGCGTCGCCTCCGACGCCAAGACCGCGCGCGAGGCGGCTGAGGCCAACAATTCCGCGATGGCCAAGGTGCTGCAGGCGCTGAAGACGGCGGGGATCGCCGACAAGGACGTGCAGACCTCGCGGCTGTCACTGCAGCCGCAATATGCGCAGAACCGGCCGGGCCAGCCCGCCGTCACTGGCTATCGCGCCAGCAATCGCGTCACCATCAAGCTCCACGACGTCGCCAAGGTGGCGAGCGTGATCGACACGGTGGTCGCCGCCGGCGCCAACGATGTCGGCAACGTGTTCTTCAGCGTCGCCGAGCCGTCCAAGCTGCTCGACCAGGCGCGCGAGAGGGCCGTCACGGATGCCCGCCGCAAGGCTGAGATCTACGCCAAGGCCGCCGGCGTCACGCTGGGACAGCCGCTCAACATCGCCGAGGACGGCACGCCGACGCCGGTGTTCCGCGCCAAGACGTTTGCGGCGCCGATGGCGGCCGGAGCCCCGACGCCGGTGGCTCAGGGTGAGGAGACGCTGTCGGTGACGGTGAGCGTGACCTGGGCGATCAAGGCGGGACAGTAGGGCCGCCAGGTCGGCTCAGCACATTCACACGTAGTGTGAGCCGACGGCGTTGCTACACACTCGGTGTTGTCCCGGCCTTGAGCCGGGACCCAGACTCCCCGGCGGATCTTGTCGCGCGAGATGGAGCTACCAGCCTTCGTCAAACTGAGCTCGGCGGTTATGGGTCCCGGCTCAAGGCCGGGACGACACCGGTGGTGTGGCGGCAGCTTGCTAAATCTCCACCACCTGCCCCGGCTTCAGCACGCCGAACCGGTCGCGCGGGATACCGGCGGAATCGAGCGCGGCATGCAGCGCATGCACCGGCGCATCGATGGCCTCGTCCGTCAACTGGAACGTGCCATGGTGATGCGCCAGCGCGGTCTCCGCGCCGCAGTCCTGCAACGCCTGCACGGCATCCTCGGGGTTCATGTGCTGGTCGCGCATGAACCAGCGCGGCTCGTAGGCACCGATCGGCAGGATCGCCAGCCGCAGCGGCGCGTGCAGCTCGGCGACGCGGCGGAAATGCTTGCCCGTGCCATAGCCGGAATCACAGACGATGTAGAGCTTGCCGCGCGGCGTCTCCAAAACGAAGCTCGCCCACAGCGCCTTGTTGCGGTCGAAGATGCCCCGGGCCGACCAGTGCCGCGTCGGAACCAAGGTGACCGCAATCTCGTCGTTCAGCGTCACGCGATCGTGCCAGTCATAGGCCTCGGCGCGGATCTTTCTATCAGCATGGGTCATGGTGAGGTCATTGCCGAGTGGCGTGACCACGCGGGGCGCGAACTTCGCCGTCAGCTTCGACAGCGTGCGGATGTCGAGGTGGTCGTAATGGCCATGCGATACCAGCACGATGTCGATATGTGGCAGTGCCTCGAAGGCGATGCCGGGATCGTTGTGGCGGCGAGGGCCCGCGAAGGAGAACGGTGACACCCGCTCCGACCACACGGGGTCGATCAGGATGTTGAGCCCACCGGTCTGGACCAGCCAGCTGGCATGGCCGATGAAGGACAGCCGCACCGCCTCGCCGTCGATCCGGTGCGGCGGGACGTCAGCATGCGGGCTCGGCGCCGATTGAGGCCAGCGCGAGCGCTCGCGGTTGCGGTCGAATTGCCAGCGCAGCACCTGGGCGAGTGATTTGGGCGGAACGCCATCGGGATCGTAGAAGCGCTTGCCGTCGAAATGGTCGGTGACGGGGCCGGAATAGGTCCTGGAACGGCGCAGCAAGGGATCCTCGGGAGGGCAAGCGAACACGGGAAAGCTGAACTGACGCGGGAGGTAAGCAGCTGCTGAGACTCCGGCAACGGGCGTCTGAAAGCAAGTTTCCTTGACTTTTCTGGCTCCGGAGGGTTTAACCCGGCCGAATTTCGGAAAGTTTCGTCTTTTCGAGCCACCGCCCGGCCCTGGAGGCCGGAGGTCACCGCCCGACAGCGCTGTGCGCCCTCGGGCGCAAACGTGTTTGGGATTTACGTTTCGGCACAGGCTGCCGCAACATACATGGTCGTCATGCCCCGCGCAGGCGGGGCATCCAGTCCTCCGCGGCACCTCGGATCGAGCCGCGCTGCCTCGGAGTACTGGATCGCCCGCCTTCGCGGGCGATGACAACGGAGAATTCAACTGCCTGCTCAGCGCAGGACAAAGGACGAAAGCAAGTGTTCGACAATCTGTCGGAAAGGCTTGGCGGCATTCTCGATCGGCTGACGGGGCGCGGTTCGCTCTCGGAAGCCGACGTCGACGCCGCGATGCGCGAGGTCCGCCGGGCGCTGCTCGAGGCCGACGTCGCGCTGGAGGTTGTCCGCAGCTTCACCGAGCGCGTGCGCGAGCAGGCGATCGGCGCCACCGTCGTCAAGTCGGTCACCCCCGGCCAGATGGTCGTGAAGATCGTCCACGACGAGCTGGTCAAGACGCTCGGCGACGACGGCCAGACCATCGACCTCAATGCCGTGCCGCCGGTGCCGATCATGATGGTCGGCCTGCAGGGCTCCGGTAAGACCACGACCACCGCCAAGCTCGCCCGCCGCATGGTTCAGCGCGACAAGCGCAAGGTGCTGATGGCCTCGCTCGACGTCTACCGTCCGGCCGCCATGGAGCAGCTCGCGGTGCTCGGCCGCGATCTCGACATTCCGACCCTGCCGATCGTCGCCGGCCAGATGCCGCCGCAGATCGCGCGCCGCGCCATCGAGGCCGCCAAGCTCGGCGGCTATGACGTGGTGCTGCTCGACACCGCCGGCCGCACCACGCTCGACGAGGACATGATGAAGGAGGCCGCCGAGATCAAGGCGGTCGCCAACCCGCACGAGGTGCTGCTGGTCGCGGACTCCCTGACTGGCCAGGACGCCGTCAATCTCGCGCGCTCGTTCGACCAGCGCGTCGGCCTCACCGGCATCGCGCTGACCCGGATCGACGGCGACGGCCGCGGCGGCGCCGCGCTGTCGATGCGCGCGGTCACCGGCAAGCCGATCAAGCTGCTCGGCACCGGCGAAAAGACTGACGCGCTGGAAGACTTCTATCCCTCGCGGATCGCCGGCCGCATCCTCGGCATGGGCGACATCGTCTCGCTGGTCGAGAAGGCCGCGGCGAACATCGACGCCGAGAAGGCCGCGCGCGCCGCCGAGAAGATGCGCAAGGGTCAGTTCGACCTCAACGACATGCGCGAGCAGCTGCTGCAGATGTCGCAGATGGGCGGCATCAGCGGGCTGATGGGCATGATGCCCGGCATCTCCAAGATGAAGAACCAGATCGCAGCGGCCGGGATCGACGACAAGATCCTCAAGCGCCAGGTCGCCATCATCGATTCGATGACGCGCGAGGAGCGCAAGCACCCCGACCTGCTGAAGGCGAGCCGCAAGAAGCGCATCGCGGCCGGCTCTGGCCAGAGCGTCGAGCACGTCAACAAGCTGCTCAAGATGCACCGGAACATGGCCGACGTGATGAAGGCCATGGGCTCCGGCAAGCGCGGCCCGCTGGCCGGCATCGCCCAGGCGATGGGTTTCGGCGCAAGTGGCGGCATGCCGTCGCCGGAACAGCTCAAGGCGCTCGCCGACAAGATGCCAGGCGGCATGCCCGGCGGGCTGCCGAATTTGCCGAAGGATCTTACCGCGGGCCTGCGCGGCGGTTTGCCGAACCTCCCCGGCCTGACCGGTCTCAGCGGCAAGCCGACGCTGCCGGGCCTTGGGCTCCCTCCGGGAAAAAAGAAATGACCTCACTTCCGTCATTGCGAGCGAAGCGAAGCAATCCAGGGCGTCACGCGCGGCTCTGGATTGCTTCGTCGCTTCGCTCCTCGCAATGACGACCTCTATCCAACCTTCACATCAATCCATCGACACCTAGGAGAACTTTCATGTCCGTCGTCATCCGTCTCGCCCGTGCCGGCACCAAGAAGCGCCCGGTCTATCACGTCGTCGTCGCCGACTCGCGCTTTCCCCGCGACGGCCGCTTCATCGAGCGTCTCGGTCACTTCAATCCGCTGATGCCGAAGGACAACGAGGCGCGCCTCAAGCTGGACATGGAGAAGGTGAAGACTTGGCTCGCCAAGGGCGCGCAGCCGTCGGACCGTGTCGCCCGCTTCCTCGATGCCGCCGGCGTCAAGAAGCGCGAAGCCCGCCAGAACCCGATCAAGGCCGTGCCGCGCAAGGAGCGCAAGGCGCAGGCCGAAGCCGCCGCCAAGGGCTAAGCCTGTCGTTAAGGGGCAAGCTGTCGCCACAAGGACGGTGT
>NZ_CAFI01000462.1 GCF_000239775.1 Bradyrhizobium sp. ORS 375 | reverse complement strand
CGGCATGATGCGCGCGCATTTTGCGAATGCATCTGACAACGATTGGGCCCCGCTGCCTCCCCGACAGAGCTCGTTCCCTCCCCCCTTGTGGGGGAGGGCTAGGGAGGGGGGTAGCTCCAAAGGCGATGGGTGTGGCTCACCCCTCTCCCCAACCCTCCCCCACAAGGGGGGAGGGAGCCTGAACAGCGTGCCCCCCTCACGCCGCCAAGTCACCCCAACCGAGTCAAGCAGCAAGCCTGCGACGCACCACTCGCTCCACCGTCATTACGAGCGAGGCGAAGCAATCCAGGGCCGCGCGTGCCGCCCTGGATTGCTTCGTCGCTACGCTCCTCGCAATGACGCCCCTATTCACTCCGACAACGACAATTAAGGAGGATCCCATGAATATCCGCTCCAATCCCGACACCACCCTGCCCGCCGTCACCACAGGCCCGCTGCCCTCCTCGCGCAAGATCTACGCGACGCCGGCGGCCGCACCCGACCTGCGCGTGCCCTTGCGCGAGATCATCCTGTCGGAAGCGGCCTCCGAGCCGAACCTGCCGGTCTACGACACCTCCGGCCCCTACACCGATCCCACCGTGACGATCGACGTCAACGCCGGCCTGCCGCGCAACCGCACCGCATGGGTCAAGGAGCGCGGCGGCGTCGAGGAATATGTCGGCCGCGACATCAAGCCGGAGGACAACGGCAATGTCGGCGCCGACAAGGCGGCGAAGGCGTTCACCGCGCATCACAAGCCGCTGCGCGGCCTCGACGGCCACAAGATCACCCAGCTCGAATTCGCCCGCGCCGGCATCGTCACCAAGGAGATGATCTACGTCGCCGAGCGCGAGAATCTCGGCCGCAAGGTCCAGCTCGAACGCGCCGAGGCCGCCCTCGCCGACGGCGAGAGCTTTGGCGCCGCCGTGCCCGCCTTCATCACCCCGGAATTCGTGCGCGACGAGATCGCGCGCGGCCGCGCCATCATCCCCTGCAACATCAATCACGCCGAGCTCGAGCCGATGATCATCGGCCGCAACTTCCTCACCAAGATCAACGCCAATATCGGCAACTCGGCGGTGACCTCCTCGGTGGAGGAGGAAGTGGACAAGATGGTGTGGGCGATCCGCTGGGGCGCCGACACGGTGATGGACCTCTCGACCGGCCGCAACATCCACACCACCCGCGAATGGATTTTGCGCAACTCGCCGGTGCCGATCGGCACCGTGCCGATCTACCAGGCGCTGGAGAAGTGCAACGGCGATCCGGTCGCGCTGACCTGGGAGCTCTACAAGGACACGCTGATCGAGCAGTGCGAGCAGGGTGTCGACTACTTCACCATCCACGCCGGCGTGCGGCTGCAGTACATCCACCTGACGGCAAGCCGCGTCACCGGCATCGTCTCGCGCGGCGGCTCGATCATGGCCAAGTGGTGCCTCGCGCATCACAAGGAGAGCTTCCTCTACACGCATTTCGACGAGATCTGCGACATCATGCGCAAGTATGACGTCTCGTTCTCCCTCGGCGACGGCCTGCGCCCCGGCTCGATCGCCGACGCCAACGACCGCGCCCAGTTCGCCGAACTGGAGACCCTGGGCGAGCTCACCAAGATCGCCTGGGACAAGGGCTGCCAGGTCATGATCGAGGGCCCCGGCCACGTGCCGATGCACAAGATCAAGATCAACATGGACAAGCAGCTCAAGGAGTGCGGCGAAGCCCCGTTCTACACGCTCGGGCCGCTGACCACCGACATCGCGCCGGGCTACGACCACATCACGTCGGGCATTGGTGCCGCCATGATCGGCTGGTTCGGCTGCGCCATGCTGTGCTACGTGACGCCGAAGGAGCATCTCGGCCTGCCCGATCGCAACGACGTCAAGACCGGCGTCATCACCTACAAGATCGCCGCCCACGCCGCCGACCTCGCCAAGGGCCACCCCGCCGCCCAACTGCGCGACGACGCCCTGTCGCGTGCCCGCTTCGAGTTCCGCTGGACCGACCAGTTCAACCTCGGCCTCGACCCGGACACCGCCAAGAGCTTCCACGACGAGACCCTGCCGAAGGAAGCCCACAAGGTCGCGCATTTCTGCTCGATGTGCGGCCCGAAATTCTGCTCGATGAAGATCACCCAGGACGTCCGCGACTACGCCGCGACGCTCAATGATCCGGCGACCGTCGGCATGACCATCTCCGGCACCATCGCGGACGGCATGGCCCAGATGAGCGCCAAGTTCAAGGAAATGGGCGGCAGCGTGTATCTGGATGCGGAGAAGGTGAAGGAGAGCAACAAGGCGTTGTCCTGACGCTATGCCTTACTCTCTCCCCCGTCATGGCCGGGCGCCCGTCCTGAACTCGTTTCAGGATGACCCGGCCATCCATCAAAGCCGGGCGAAAGCCCGGCTTTTTGCTCAAGTTGCCGCTACTGTTGAACGATCCAATCCTTCGCTTTCGTTAGAGGTCCGCGCCATCTTAGCCTTTCGAAGCAGATGCTGCGCAAACAATATCAGTTCAAGAGAAAGCAGAGGATCGTCTATCCATTTAAACTCATGCGTGACAGGATTACGAATTCCTAGCATGGCACCCGCATAGAGCTGCAGATAGCCCTTTTGCTCGTCCTGTTCGGAGGTTGTTTTACGTTCGCTCCAAAAGAGCATTGGATTCGCAGTACTAAACACTTGTTGCATTAGCTGCGTTCCAGACACTCCAAGAGCACACGACTTTTGTTGAACATACTTTTCAACGGCCTTGAACGCTTCTTGGACTGCGAGAGAATAGTGCCCGGACGCGTAAAGATCGCGAGAGACAGATTCAATTTCGAATTCTGTAACGGCGCGGATGTAGATGCCGACCGGACCAGAGTCTTCACTCAACCGAGGAAGTGCAAGCATTCGCGGCGCCGGCAGCGCGAGAACCGTCTGGGCTAAGCCGACTTCCAGGATGTGTTCTTGCAGCTGCTTTATGCGCTCAAGAAATTGGCTTATCATAGAGGTAGCGCCTCATCGCCGAAAAAATTGACTCGATCTGCTCTCCTGTTGCGTCTGCACTGATATGTATTTGAACATTGACGTTAAGCGGCATCAAGTCGAACTGCCTCGCACCTGGAGCGCCATCGGTGGACTTGATTTGCTTGGATGGCTTCGCCTTTGCTACTTTTGAAGCTTCTGGAGAGCCTTTTTGCGCTGAGGCTCCTTTAGAGGGACTATCGCTAGGCGTGCGGCTACCCATCATAAGATAGGTCGCAGCCTTATTCCCCGCAGTACCGCTGCCGAGCCCTTCGTGCGTAAACCAAGCTATGGCCTTCTGCCGATTCTGATCTACCGGAGGCGCAACGTGCAGCAGCCCTTCAGGGTATACCGACGCCAAGATTTCTTGCACTGCAGCGGAATAAGTCTCGTTGTTGCGCCAACGTAAGGCAACAGCTGTCGCCTTGCCTTCTTCCGTCAGAATCCCCACCCGTTTAAGTTCGCTGAGATATTGTCGAGCGGCAACTTCTTGAACACCTAGCTGAACGCCAAGAAAGCGATCATCTATAGTAACCGTGGGGGTTCGTTGTAAGATTCCTCTTAGTCCCCACCAAACGGTAGCAGGTATCTGCGGATAGCTATTTTTATCGGCCATTTCGTCCCCTTGTAACAGGCTTCACAGGCAACCCTCTTACTAGAGTTTACATTTCTAACAATTTCAAGGGGAAGTTGCGTGACTTCCCTGTGAGAAATTCGTTCGTTAGAGTGGCCACAGAGGAGCAAAGAAGATCGTTATATATCTTTGGACCTTCATAGAGCTCGATAGGAAAGCTCGGAGGAACCAACTAAAAGGACCGTTCGAACTCTACGACCGCATCCATTTGATTTGACGCTGAGTCGCGCATTCGATCTCGTGTAGAGGCAGATACTCCCATGCCCATCCACCACATCCCCGCCCCACCGCACATCAAAGCCCCGCCGCTATCCTTCGGCACCCGGATCGGCGACCTCCTCTTCATCTCCGGCATTCCCGGTTTCGACGCCGACGGCCACCTGCCCGATGAGTTCGAGGCGCAGTTCGCCAATGTCGTGACGAACTTCTCGCGCGTGCTGAGCGAGGGGGGCTGCGGCATTCGCGATCTCGTCAAGATCAACGTGCTGCTGACGCGCGCGGCCGATGTCGTGGCGATGAACCGGCTCTATGCCACAGCGTTCGGGCCGGCGCCGTATCCGGCGCGGACGACGTGCGTGGTGGTGGCGCTGCCGGATCCGAAGATGCTGATCGAGATCGAGGGGGTGGCAGCGGTGGGGAAGGTGTAGCGGAGTGGCACAGGCTAACTGCTGCCTCTAGCTACTAGCGCGGTGCGCGTGAATGTGCCCTCGCCCCTTGCGGGAGAGGGCATGTAGGACAGTTCGGCAGGCTCGGTTGGGTGAGGGGTATGCCTCTGCGAGCGCTGCTCGTGGAGAGATACCCCTCACCCAACCGCGAGCGTTGAGAGGCTGTACATGCCCTCTCCCGCAAGGGGCGGGGGCGCTGTGTCGGGCAGTGTTGCGCTCGGCAGCATTTTTGAGCCTCTATCTGACTGCGGCGCTTGCGGCTCGATGGTGAGCACGCTGCCGCCTGCGCCTACGGCTTTGCCCACCTGATAGCGCGCGTCCCGTGGCGGACCATTGCGTGGCTTAGGGGCCGCCCAAAACTGCGCACGTCTGCCCATTCCCGCTGCAACCCTGCGTCGTCCTGCCCCACGCGCCTCTATTTCTCCTCTTGCGCCACATTTAATTTTTAAATATTATAAAATAATCCGAAACATTATATCCGAAAATCTCCCGATTAATGTTTTATCTTTGGCCGATCCACGCCCTGCCCGGTTTCCTGCGCGATGCCGCCGTGTCGCTCCGTGACGCCATCCGCGATGCCTTCCGGTCACAGGTCTATCCGCTCGGCTATGTGCCCTCGCATGACGGCATGCGTGGGCTGATGACGCTCGGCGTGGTGACGGCGCATGTGTCGCACACGCTGGTGCCCGGCGCGGTGCTCTATATCGACCTGTTCTTCGTCGCCAGCGCCTATTACATCACCGGGCTGCTGCTGCGGGACATCGACAAGCACGGCCAGATCCGCTTCCGCCAGTTCTATGCGCGGCGCTTCGCGCGGATCGTGCCGCCGCTGCTCCTGATGCTCGCGGCCTATCTGCTGTTCAGCTGGCTGTTGCGGCCGCCGTTCCTGCCGGCGCTGGAGCGGGCCGCGATCGCCATCTGCTATATCTCCAACTACTGGTACGTGTTCGATCCGAACACGATCAAGGACATCGGCCATACCTGGACGCTGTCGACCGAGGAGCAGTTCTATCTGCTGTGGCCGCTGACCTTCGCGCTGCTGGTGAAGCGGTTCGGCACGACGTGGCGGCTGGTCGGCGCGATCTGCGCCATCGCGGCGGCGATCTGGGCGTGGCGGGTGTCGCTGGTCGTCGGCGGCGCCGACTGGCGGCGGCTCTACACCGCCTTCGACACCCGCGCCGACGCGCTGATGGCGGGCTGCGCGATGGCGGTCGTGCTGCGGCTGGTGCCGCACGGCGCCTACCCTGCGCTCGATCGGCTCTGGCCGAAGCTGGCCTGGCCGCTCCTGATCTACTGGGCCAGCATCACCTTCCTGTTCTGGCCGGCGGACGGGCCGAGCATGAACTACTATCTGTTCGGCAGCATGGTGTGCGGCGTGCTGCCGGGCATCGTCACGCTGACGATGCTGGCGCGCAGCCACGGCACGCTTCTCCACCGCATCTTCGAATGGCCGGTCGCGATCCTCCTCGGCCGGATCTTCTACGGCATCTATCTCTGGCACCTGCCGATCCTGAACTTCCTCGACGATTACGGCGTCTGGTGGCCGCTGCGGCTCGCGATCGGGCTGCCGCTGTCGATCGTCGCCGCGACCTTGTCCTATGCGCTGCTGGAGCGGCACTTCCTGCGGCGGCGATCGCAGGCTCCACGACGGCCGGAGCCCGCGGCCATGGCGTCCGGCCCGGAGAGCGGAGCGGCCGGGGCCGCACCGAGGATCGAGCCCTCTGCCCGCCCGGAGCGTGGCTTCGCGCATGGCCATATGCGCTATCCAATGACGCCGCCGATCACCCAGGCGCGAACACGGTCGATCATCGAATCTTGAGCCATATGGCCCGAACGCAGCGGCCCGGTTTGCGTGCCGTCGCCACCCCGACGGCGTCGATGGCGCCGAGCGCGTTCTGGACATGGCAGCTGCGCGTCGTGCTGGGATTGCGCGCGCATTTGCCGCATGATGCGGCCCTGGCTGCCTTCAAAAGGAACGACACCGCCGCGACAAGGCGCCCGACGGCGGGGGCCTGTTTGTTGCCGGAGTTTTCATGTCGCCTCGTTTCACCGCAATCTGTCTTGCCACGGTCACCGCCGTCGCAATGCTCGTTGTCGCCTCGCCCGCCCAAGCCGGTTATTACATCCTGCGCTGGGACAACACCGGCATCTGCCAGGTGTGGAGCGAGGCGCTCACGTTCCGACCGATCCAATGGCCCTCGCGCTATCAGGTGATCAGCCGCTCCGTGCCGACCTTCAACGATGCCGTCACCCTGCAGGTCAAGCTGCGCCGCCAGGGCCGCTGCACGCTGTGACCGCCAAGGTCGCGTCGCGACGGCAGCAGCTTCACCTCGTCGCGAAATCACCTGACATCGCTGTGAACGACTGACCTCAGCGCCTTGCCTTATGAGCGCTTTTGTCGCACCACTTCGGCCCGGTGGCCGCGGCCTGGGGGCCGCGCGCCGCCGGAGGTGATTTGGTTGGTTCGTTTCAGGAGATTGACGATGCGTCGCTTGACCTCTCTCGCCGCTGCCGCCGCGCTTGCGGCCGCCTCGATCGCTGCGCCCGCCTTCGCCGCGCCTGCACCCAAGAGCGGCTACTACGTGATCCGCTGGGACAACACCGGCATCTGCCAGATCTGGAACACCGAGCTGCAGTCCAAGCCGGTGGAATGGCCCTCGACCTACAAGATCGTCTCCAAGCCGGTGCCGACCTTCGTCGAAGCGACCAACATCCAGCTCAAGCTGCGCGACGAGCGCCGCTGCTTCCTGTAAGCGGCGTTCGCGCGCTGGCGCGTCGCGGTCAGGCCGCCCTGACCGCGCTCGCCTGCATGGGCACGAAGCCGGGCAGATCAGCGATCCGCGCCAGCCAGGCCTTGACGTTCGGATATGACGCCAGCGACACACCGCCTTCCGGCGCATGCGCCGTGTAGCTGTAGAGCGCGATATCGGCGATGGTCGGCGCGTCGCCGGTGAGGAACGACCGCGTCGCGAGCTCGCGCTCCATGACCGCAAACAGGTTGTTGGCGATCTGATGCGCCCTCGCGATATCGAGCGGCGCGCCGAACAAGGTCGCCACCCGCGCGGCTGCCGGTCCGAATGCCAGCGGCCCGGCCGCCGCGGACAGCCAGCGCTGCACCTGGGCCTGCCCCAGCGGATCGCGCGGCCACCAGCGGCCGGACGTGTCATACCGCCCGGCGAGATAGACCAGGATCGCATTGGAATCGGGGATCACGGCGTCGCCGTCGACCAGCGCCGGCACCTGGCCGAACGGATTGAGCGCGAGAAACTCCGGCTGCTTGTGCGCGCCGCCCTTGAGATCGACGTCGATGAGCTCGCATGGCACGCCGAGCAGGCTCAGCATCAGCCGCGCGCGATGCGCGTGGCCCGACACTGCGAAATGGTAGAGGCGGCGTTCCGACATGATGTGCTCCCGTTGCTGTGCCGCATCGTGTAGCGCCGGGCTTGCAGCCCAACAACGCGCCCCGGCATCAATGGCCTGTTGCGGATCGTGCAATAATGCGACAACACCGCCCATGGACCGCCTGCCCGATCAGCTCCAACCCGGCCTGCGCCTCGTCTTCGTCGGCACCGCCGCCAGCGCCCGCTCGGCCGCGACCGGCCACTACTACGCCCATCCCGGCAACCGCTTCTGGCGCACGCTGCATGCGGTCGGCCTGACGCCGCGGCTGTATCAGCCGGAGGAGTTTCCTCTGCTGCTAGCGCTCGGCATCGGCTTCACCGACCTGTGCAAGCAGGGCGCGGGCATGGATCACGTCGCGCTGAAAGCGGGCGTCGATGTCGCGGGCTTCACCGCCAAGATCCGCTGCTATCAACCGGCGACGATCGCCTTCACCAGCAAGAAGGCCGCGAGCCTGTTCTACGGCCAGCCGACCGGCGCGATCGCGCTGGGCCGACAGCCGGAGCGGGATGATTTTCCCACCGTGTTCGTGCTCACCTCGCCCTCCGGCGCCGCGTCGGGCGCGTGGACGTTGCAGCCGTGGCAGGAGCTCGCGGCGCATGTGACGCATGGATGTTGACAACGGGCTCTCGCTGAGGAAGCTGACCTGCAACACAGGAGGACCTCAGCGTGCGCCAGTTGCAGCTTTCAGTCGGCGTGCTCGCCTCGATCGGTATCGTGCTTTCATCCATGTCGTCCGGCGTGCACGCGGAGGATCGAGCCAACCAGGGGCCTCAGGCGACGGCCGCCCTCGTCGCGCGCCTGCCTGCCGAATATCGTCGGCAGATCGCCGACTATGTCCGCGCGCGTAACACCTATGTTCTTCGCGACGCTCAGATATCGGCGCCCTACGAGCGATGGGGCGGCCTGTTCGCAGGCGGCACGTTCATCGCCGTTTGTGTCAAGCTGCATCGGGACAATATGCTTGGCATGGTCGTCCAGGACAATCATGTCCTGACCTTCGACGGCGGCAAGCTGCATGAAGTCAGACTCGGCACTGAAGCCTGTGACAATCTCTCACGCTTTACCGAGCTGATGTCTCCACCCGCAGCCTCGCAGTCTCAGCGCAGCGGCTCAACCGCGGCGACACCGCGGGCTCAGAAGCAGGGCGGCGCACGGCCTTAGCAGACGCACCTTGAGAAGGTCTGACAAGCCGGCTGTTCATGATGAGCGGCGGTGGGGAAAGCGTCCCGCTGTAGCGCGGTGGTGCGCCACCGTCGATCCGCATCCGCGCGCACGCAGCGTGGTGGGCACCGCGCGCGTTTCGTCCGCGTGACACAACAAACAGAATGCGAGCCCTTGCACCCGCCCCACGGACTCGCGCGATGATGAACGTCGAATCATCATCAGAGCTAAATGTATGTGCCCGCGCGCCGCCACTGACTGCGCCCTCCTCTTGCGGAAGAGGGCAGGTAGGACAGAGCGGCACGCTCGCTGGGGTGGGTATGCCTCGGCGAGCACAGCTCGCGGAGAGGTACCCCTTGTATCTGCAGGGCCG
>NZ_CAFI01000463.1 GCF_000239775.1 Bradyrhizobium sp. ORS 375 | reverse complement strand
GGAGGGAGCGCACCGTTCGTGCGCCCCTGATGCTACCGAAGCAGCGTCACTTCTTCGCCTTGCCCGGATCCTTCACGGCTTCGAAGGTCTGGAACTCGACATTGTAGAGCTCGCCGTCGACCTTCTCGACCTTGCGGATGTAGACGTTCTGGATGATGTCGCGGGTCTCCGGATCGATCGAGATCGGGCCGCGCGGGCTCTCCCAGGCCATGCCTTTCATCGCCGCGAGCAGCGAGTCGCCATCGGTCTTGCCGTCGGCCTTCTTCAAGGCCTCGTAGATCAGATGGATGCCGTCATAGCCGCCGACGGCCATGAAGCCCGGACGGCTGTTGAAGGCCTTCTTGTAGGCTGCGACGAACTCCTTGTTCTTCGCCGACGGATGCGCCGCCGAATAGATGTGCGCGGTCACCGTGCCGAGCACCGCGTCGCCCATGTCGTTGAGCAGGTCGTCGTCGGTGACGTCACCCGGCCCGATCACCTTGATGCCGCTCTTGTCGAGGCCGCGCTCGGCATATTGCTTCATGAAGTTGCCGCCCTGGCCGGCGGGCACGAACACGAACATCGCGTCCGGCTTGGCGTCCTTCATGCGCTGCAGGAACGGCGCAAAGTCCGGGTTCTGCAGCGGCACCTTCACTTCCTCGACGATCTCGCCGCCGCCGGCGGTGAAGCGCTCCTTGAAGGACGCCAGCGCGTCATTGCCCGGCGCGTAGTCCGAGGTCAGCGTCGCGACCTTCTTGATGCCGTTCTTGACCGCCCAGTCGCCGATGATGGTCGAGGACTGCGGCAGCGTGAAGCTGGTGCGCACGATATAGGGCGACTTCTCCGTGATGATCGAGGTGCCCGCGGCCATCACGACCTCAGGAATCTTGCCCTGGGTGGCGAGCGGCGCGGCGGCGAAGGCCGCCGGGGTCACGCCGAAGCCGGCGATGACGTTGACCTTGTCGTTGACGATCAGCTCCTGCGCCAACCGCTTGGTGTTGTCGGGCAGCGCGGCGTCGTCCTTGAGGATGACCTGGATCTTCTTGCCGGCGACGGTGTCGCCGTTCTGCTGCATGTAGAGCTTGATCGCGTTGTCGATCTGCTTGCCGGTCGACGCCTGACCGCCGGTCATCGGCACGATCAGGCCGATCTTGAACACGTCCTCGGCCCGCGCCGCACCGGTCGCAATCGCAGTTGCGGCAAGGGCCACACTGGCGAGCGTCAGTGTCTTGTTTCGCACGAACATTGAAACTACCTCCCTGGTCGGATCAGGACCGAGCCCCCCGGCCATTGTTGTCTCACCTGTGCGATCTCGTTCACGATATCGCGCGCGCATCGCTGCGGACTCGGCACGGTATTGTCAATGGCGTTCATGGGAGCGTTCGTGGACGGTAGGTTTCCGGAACCGACCATGAGACATGGCGCGAGACTATGACGGTAAAATAATACTCCGACCTCGAACGGCCAAACTTTGCGAATTGATGGCAAGCCGATAGGGTCGCGGCAGCGACGATGAAAGGTCCCCACTCCATGCCGGCAAGCACTCTGTTTGGCGCGAGCTCGCTTGCCGCGATGGCCGTGCTGGCCGGGGCTGCGCTGGCTTTGGCCGGCTGCTCGTCGATCAACGAGAAGGTCGGCGCCGGCATGGGCGATATGATGCCGCAATGGGCCGGCGGCCTGCCGGCCGACGCTCCGCCCCGGCCCGGCACCCCGGAATACGCCCGTTTCATGCAGGAGCGCGAGCGGCAGCGGCAGCTGCCGGCGGCCGAACGCGACAAGGAGACGCAGTCCGACGACAATGCGCCGGCGGCCGCCCCGAGCCGGTGAGGCGTCGAGGCCGCGACCTTCAATTCAACCCAATTGAGCCGCGATAGGAACATGCGGCCACGTCATGTCTTGACCTCGCCCGGTAAGAACGGCCGGACGGAATGGCGTGGGCAAGATATCCAATCAACCTGCAAGCATCGTGATCGGCGGCAGCGGCCTGGTCGGCAGCCATCTGCTCGACCACCTCGTCGCCCGCGGCGAACGTCCGTTGAGCGTCGGTCGCTCAGAGCATCGACGTGCGGACGTCGATCATCTCGGCGGCGACCTGCTGAACGCCGAATCTCTCCGGCTGCCTCCGACCGGGACATTGTATTGCGCGACGCATGCGACAGCGCTGGCCCCTGCCCTGCCGCATCTCCTGGCAACCGGCGTGGCGCGCGTGGTGGCGCTGAGCTCGACCAGCGTGCTCACCAAGACCCAGAGCGAGATCGAAGACGAGCGTGCCGGCCAGCAATGCCTCGCCAATGCCGAGCGAGAGATCGCCGAACTCTGCACGAGTCGCGGGGTCCCCTGGACCATCCTGCGGCCCACCCTGATCTATTGCGAGGGCCAGGACCGCAACATCACCGTGCTGGCGCGGCTGATCCGGCGCTTCCGAATCATGCCGCTGGTGGGCGGCGGCTGCAGCTTGCGGCAGCCGGTCCACGCTGCCGATCTCGCGGCGGGGATGATGGCCGCAGCGATCGCGCCCGACGCCGCAAACCGAACCTATGCGGTCGGCGGCGGCGAGACGCTGACCTACCGGGAGATGATCGGACGGATCTTCGATGACCTCGGGTTGCGGCGGCGGATGCCGTCGATTCCCGCCGCGGCGTGGCGCCGGCTGTTTCCGCTCATCGCGCCGCTGTATCCCGGCGCCAATGTCGCGATGGGCCTGCGCATGACCCAGGACATGGCGTTCGACGCCCGGCCCGCGATCCGCGATTTCGGCTGGGCCGCCCGCGACTTCCGTCCGCGCTTCGACTAGTCCATGAAGACGACCGTCTTGCGGCCGTTGAGGATGACGCGATCCTCGAGGTGATAGCGGATCGCGCGCGCCAGCACGCGGCGCTCGATGTCCCGGCCCTTGCGCACGAGATCCTCGGGCGTGTCGCGGTGGCTGATGCGCTCGACGTCCTGGTCGATGATCGGACCCTCGTCGAGATCGCGGGTGACGTAATGGGCGGTCGCGCCGATCAGCTTGACGCCGCGCTCATAGGCCTGGTGATAGGGTTTCGCGCCCTTGAAGCCCGGCAGGAACGAGTGATGGATGTTGATGCAGCGGCCGGAGAGACTCGCTGACATCTCATCCGACAGGATCTGCATGTAGCGGGCGAGCACCACGAGATCGGTCTTCGTCTCCTCCACCAGCTTCAGGATCGCCTGCTCCTGGTCGCGCTTGGTGTCCTTGGTCACCGGCATGTGGTGGAACGGGATGTCGCCGAAATCGAGCCCGGCATAGGTCTCGCGCGGATGGTTGGAGACGATCGCGGTCGGGATCATCGAGAGGTCGCGGGTGCGCCAGCGATAGAGGATGTCGACCAGGCAGTGGTCGAATTTCGATACCAGCAGCATCACCCGGCGCTGCCCGGCGCGGTCGCGCATCTGCCAGTCCATCGAGAAGCGCTCGGCAATCGCGGCGAAGCCGGTCTGCAGCGCCGGCAGGTTCACCGCGAGATCGGCGGCCGTGAACACCACACGCATGAAGAAGTGGCCGGTCTCGAAGTCGCCGAACTGCTGGGCGTCGAGAATGTTCTGGCCGTTATGGGCGAGGAAGGTGGAGACGGCGGAGACGATCCCGGGACGATCCGGGCAGGACAGGGTCAGGACATACTGGTGGTCGGACATGGCGATGAGGGACCGGATGGGAGATTGAATTGCGACAGGCCGGGGCGGCCGTTCGGGCCTGCTCTATCACCCTCCGCGCCCTTGCGCCAACGCTCGGCAAGGGGGCAGGATGAACAAAACATCACCTCTTTTGGTGGAGACTGGCCATGGCCGACCGGCTGACCGGCAACCGCATCCTGATCCTGGAAACCCGCGAGGAAGCGCAGTTCTCACGGCTGCTCGCCGAGCAAGGCGCCGACGTGCTGCAATGTCCGATGTTCACGATCCAGGACGCGCCCGACCCGGCGCCGATCGAGGCCTGGATCCGCCGCTGCATCGACATGCCGTTCGATGATCTCGTGCTGATGACGGGCGAAGGATTGCGGCGACTGATGACCGTGGTGCGCCGAATCGGCGTCGAAGCCGAGTTCGTCGCCGCGCTGGGCAAGGCGCGCAAGTTCACCCGGGGTCCGAAGCCCGGGCGCGCGCTGCGCGAGCTCGGCCTCGAGCCGCAGATGACGACCGAGAAGCCGACCTCCGAAGGCGTCGCCGAGCTGCTGGCGCGCTACGACCTCAAGGGCCATCGGCTAGGACTGCAGCTCTATCCCGACAAGGATCATTCCGCGCTGATCGGCGCCATCCAAGCGGGTGGCGCCGAGGTCGATACGGTCCTGCCTTACGTCTATGATGCGAAAGCAGCTGACGCGAACATTCTCACCGCCATCGAGGAGATGACCGCCGGAAGGGTCGATGCGATCGCGCTGACGAGTTCGGGGCAGCCGCGGCGCTTGTTCGATGTCGCCAAAGCGCACGGCGTCGAGAATCGGCTGCGGCAGGGCCTGGCGCGCACACCAATCGCCTCGGTCGGACCTGTCGTGACGGAGGAGCTGGCCGCGCATGGTCTGTCGCCGTCGATCACGCCAGTGGGCGAGGCCTATTTCATGAAGCCGCTGATCTCGGCCATGGCCACCGCGCTGGGAGTGAAGGCCTAACGCGCGGCCAAACTACAAGTGTCGTCCCGGGCTTGACCCGGGACCCATACCGCGTGATGTCCGAAACAGGCAGGCGGCCCGTCCCTTAGCGTTCGGTGGCTATGGGTCCTGGCTCAAGCCCGGGACGACGGCGGTGGTTAGGCTACAGCCTGCCCGGTCTCACGCAGGAACGCCTGATAGGCCCGCGCGATGCCGTCCTCGAGCGAGGTCGTCGCGCGCCAACCGAGCTTCGACAAGCGCGAGACGTCGAGCAGCTTGCGCGGCGTGCCGTCGGGGCGGAAGGGATCGAAGCTGACGCGGCCCCGATAGCCCACCGCTGCGGCCACCACGCGGGCGAAGTCGGCAATGGTGATGTCCTCGCCGGTGCCGATATTGACCAGCTCGTGATCCGAATAGGTCTTCATCAGATGCACGCAGGCATCGGCCATGTCGTCGACATAGAGGAATTCGCGCCGCGGCGTGCCGGTCCCCCACACCACGACCTCCGGCGCCTCGCTAAGCTTCGCCTCATGGAAGCGGCGGATCAGCGCGGCCACGACGTGGCTGTATTCCGGATGATAATTGTCACCGGGACCATAGAGGTTGGTCGGCATCACGTTGATGAAGTCGGCGCCATATTGGCTGCGATAGGCCTCGACCATCTTGATGCCCGCGATCTTGGCGATCGCATAGGGCTCGTTGGTGGGCTCGAGCAGCCCCGTCAGCATGGCATCCTCACGAAGCGGCTGCGGCGCGAGCTTCGGGTAAATGCAGGACGAGCCCAGAAACATCAGCTTCTCGGCGCCGTTCACATGCGCGGCGTGAATGACGTTGGTGGCGATCGCGATGTTGTCGTAGATGAACTCGGCGCGCAGGGTGTTGTTGGCGACGATGCCGCCGACCTTGGCGGCCGCCAGGAACACGGCCTGCGGCTTCGCCCGCGCGAACCAGGAGAATACCGCGGCCTGATCGCGCAGATCGACCTCGCTGCGCGACACCGTCTGCAGTTCGACGTCCTCGCTCGCCAATCGCCGCACCAGCGCGCTGCCGACCATGCCGCGATGGCCGGCGACGAACACCCGCTTGCCGCGGAGATTAAAAGGCGTGATGGCCACTGGCCGTCTCCCGCCGCGCAGCGTCGAGGTCGTTCGCAACCATCTCCTTGACCAGCTGAGCGAAGCTCGTCTTCGGCTTCCAGCCGAGCTTGTCGCGCGCCTTGCTGCAGTCGCCGACCAGAAGATCGACCTCGGTCGGCCGGAAATAGGTCGGATCGATGCGCACCAATGTCTTGCCGGACTTGCAATCGACGCCGGTCTCCTCGACGCCCTCGCCGCGCCATGCGATGCGGCGGTCGACCTCGGCGAAAGCGAGTTCGACCAGCTCGCGCACCGAATGCGTCTCGCCGGTGGCGAGCACGAAATCATCCGGCGTATCGGCTTGGAGAATGCGGTGCATGCCCTCGACATAGTCGCGGGCATGGCCCCAGTCGCGCTTGGCCTCGAGGTTGCCGAGATAGATCGTTTCCTCCAGGCCGGCCTCGATCCGGGCGACGCCGCGGGTGATCTTGCGCGTGACGAAGGTCTCGCCGCGGACCGGGCTTTCATGGTTGAACAGGATGCCGTTGCAGGCGAACATGCCGTAGGCTTCGCGATAGTTCACCGTGATCCAATAGCCGTAGAGCTTGGCGCAGCCATAGGGCGAGCGCGGATAGAATGGCGTGGTCTCCCGCTGCGGAATCTCCTGGACCAGGCCGTAGAGCTCCGAGGTCGAGGCCTGGTAGAACCGCGTCTGCTTCTCCATGCCGAGAATGCGAATGGCTTCCAACAGGCGCAGGACACCAAGCCCGTCGGCATTGGCGGTGTATTCCGGGCTCTCGAAGCTGACCCCGACATGGCTCTGCGCGGCGAGATTGTAGATCTCGTCGGGGCGGATCTGCTGCACCAGCCTGATCAGGTTGGTGGAGTCGGTCATGTCGCCATAATGCAGCAGGAACGGCACGTTGCCTTCGTGAGGGTCGCGGTAGAGGTGATCGACCCGCGCGGTATTGAAGGACGACGATCGCCGCTTGATGCCATGCACGGTATAGCCGAGGCCGAGCAGATGCTCGGCCAGATAAGCCCCGTCCTGGCCCGTGACGCCCGTGATCAGCGCCACGCGGCCGCTGCAATTCTGCCCCGCCATGCTCACTCCAACACCGTCGCGGCCCCCTGGGGCCGGAGTTCCCGTGAGCAGTCCACAGCCGAAGCCGCCGGTCAAGCGCAACAACGAACGAGCGTCGGATCAAGCCCGCATGGCCCGACAAAAGGCCGAATCTAATCCCCGTAACAGCGCAGGCGGTCGAGATCGATGACCGTCACTCCGCCATATTCCACGCGCAGCAGGCCCTCGCGCTCCAGCGTCTTCAGGCACTGATTGGCGTTCTGCCGTGAGAGGCCTGAGAGCGCGCCGATCTCCTCCTGGGTGATCTCCAGGTGGCGCGTCGTGTTCGGGTAGAGGATCGGATTGAACAGCGAGGCGATGCTGCGGGCGAGTCGCGCCGTCGCGTCCAGCGTGCGGCCGACTTCCACCAGGCCGATGAACTGGCCGAGCCGCTCGTTGAGCTGGGTGACCAGGAAACGGTTGAAGCCGACGCTGTTCTCGAACAGCCACATGAAGGTCGGCCGCTCCATCAGCGCCGCCCTTGTGTCCCTTAGCGCCACCACGTCATAGCGGCGCGGCTCGTTCTTCAGCACGCTGCCTTCACCGAACCAGGCGCCGGCCGACATGCCGGCGAACGTCGTCGCCTTGCCGCCGCGCGATACCGTGCTCATGCGCGCCAGCCCGGTCACGATGCCGGTCCAATAGTCGAACTGGTCACCACGCAGGAAGATGTGCTCGTTGGCCGCAAAGGAGCGCTCGACGACGCCTGCGGAGGCCACGTCGATCTCCTCGGGCTTCAGATGGCGCGACCAGGGCGCGATGCGCAGCAGGGTGTCGGAGGCGATCAAGCCGTCATCTCGTCTGGTCGAATCTCGCCGCGACCATATTGCATCGCAACAATCACGTCATGAATTTTGCCTGGAATTGTCAGGCGCAAGACAGTTCCTGATAGCGCTTTCCCCTATCGAGGACCATCGCATTCGACTCGGCGTATCCCCAGTGCAGAGGATGCACGCCCCCTCGGATGCGGCAAAGTGCACCGCGCCGGGTGGCCCGTCATTCGTCGGATGGCGCGGAACCGGTGGGCGGGCTAGGATTGCGACGACAGCGACGAGGGATACGTCGCGCCACGATGCTTGAAGAGCGCGCCAAGCGCCGACAAGGACTTCGGGAGGACGACTTGGACTATACGTTGGAAGCGCGCGGAGTCTCGCTGCGTTTCGGCGGGGTGAAAGCCCTGACCGACGTCAGCTTCGGCGTGCGTGAGGGCGAACTGTTCTCGATCATCGGCCCGAACGGCGCCGGCAAGACCTCGATCGTCAACTGCATCTCCGGCCGCTACAAGCCGACCGAAGGCCGCCTGTTCCATCGGGGACGCGACATCACCGGCCTGCCGCCGAACGCGCGCGCCAAGATCGGCATCGGCCGCACCTTCCAGAACCTCGCGTTGTTCCACCATATGAGCGTGCTCGACAACATCATGGTCGGACGCCATCACCTGCTGAAGAACAACTTCCTCACGGGTTCGCTGTACTGGCTCACCGGCGCGCGGCGCGAGGAGCTGAAGCATCGCGAGAAGGTCGAGCAGATCATCGACTTCCTCGACCTGCAGTCGGTACGCAAGGCGCCGGCCGGCACCCTCTCCTATGGCCTGCGCAAGCGCGTCGAGCTCGCGCGCGCCATGGCGCTGGAGCCGCATCTGATCCTCCTCGACGAGCCGATGGCTGGCATGAACTTCGAGGAGAAGGAGGACATGGCCCGCTACATCGTCGACCTCAACGAGGAATACGGCATGACGGTCGTGATGATCGAGCACGACATGGGCGTGGTCATGGATATCTCCCACCGCGTCATGGTGCTGGATTTCGGCCGCAAGATCGCCGATGGCGATCCGGCAGCGGTGCTTGCCGATCCTCATGTCAAGCGCGCCTATCTCGGCGAAGAGGACGAGCTGCTGGTCGATCCCGACGAGGCCCCCTCCATTGCGGAGGACGCCGCATGATGGACTATGCAGGCCGGGTCAAGCAGGCCGATACCTATCCGAAGTTGCTGCGGCTGAATGCGAAAGAGCATGGCCGGGAGATCGCGCTGCGCGAAAAGGATCTCGGTCTCTGGCGCACCTTCACGTGGGCTGACTACCAGGCGCGCGTGCGCGATTTCGCGCTGGGCATGGTCGAGCTCGGGCTCGGCAAGGACGACGTCATCGGCATCATCGGCGACAACCGGCCGGACTGGGTTGCTGCGGAGATCGCCACGCATGCGATCCGCGCCTTCAGCCTCGGCCTGTACCGGGACGTGCTCGACGACGAAGCCGCCTACCTGCTCAACTATGGCGAGGCGCGGCTGGTGTTCGCCGAGGACGAGGAGCAGGTCGACAAGCTGCTCAACCTCGCCGACCGCGTGCCGGCGCTCAAGCACATCATCTATTCCGACCCGCGCGGCATGCGGAAGTACGACGATCCCAGGCTCATGCCGGCCGACAAGCTCGCCGAGCTCGGCCGCAACCGAGCCGCGCGCGAGCCCGATCTCTACGACCGGATGGTCGATGCCACGGTCGGCGACGACGTCGCTATTCTCTGCACCACGTCGGGCACGACCTCGCATCCCAAGCTTGCGATGCTCTCGGCCGCCCGCGTGCTCAAGCACTGCGCCACCTATCTCGCCTTCGACCCCAAGGGGCCGGAGGATGAATACGTCTCGGTGCTGCCGCTGCCCTGGATCATGGAACAGGTCTACGTGCTCGGCAAAGGTCTGCTCTGCCGGATGAAGGTCAACTTCGTCGAAGAGCCGGATACGATGATGAACGACTTCCGCGAGATCGCGCCGACCTTCGTCCTGTTCGCGCCGCGGGTCTGGGAGCAGATCGCCGCCGACGTCCGCGCTGCCGTGATGGACGCCTCGCCGCTGAAGCAGCGGCTGTATCACATGGGCATGTCGGCGGGCCTCGCTGCGCTGGAGAAGGGTCAGCATTCCGGCTTTGCCGACATGCTGCTGTTCCGCGCGCTGCGTGACCGTCTCGGCTTCACCCGGCTGCGCTCGGCCGCGACCGGGGGGGCCGCGCTCGGGCCCGATACCTTCAAGTTCTTCCGCGCCATGGGCGTACCCCTGCGCACGCTGTACGGCCAGACCGAGCTGCTTGGCGCCTACACGCTGCATCCGGACGACAAGGTCGATCCCGATACCACGGGCGTGCCAATGGCGTCGGACATCGAGATCGAGATCGATCAGCCCGACAGCCAAGGCATCGGCGAGATCATCGTCCGCCACCCGAACATGTTCCTCGGCTACTATAAGAACCCGGAAGCCTCGACCGCCGACATCAAGGACGGCTGGATGCATTCGGGTGATGCCGGCTATTTCAACGACGCCAAGCAGCTCGTCGTCATCGACCGTATCAAGGATCTTGCCGAGACGTCGCGCGGCGAGCGCTTCTCACCGCAATATATCGAGAACAAGCTGAAGTTCTCGCCCTACATCGCCGAAGCGGTCGTGCTCGGCGCCGGCCGCGAGCACCTCGCAGCGATGATCTGCATCCGCTACTCGATCATCTCCAAATGGGCGGAGAAGAACCGCATCGCGTTCACGACCTATTCCGACCTCGCCTCGCGCAACGAGGTCTATGCGCTGCTGCAGAAGGAGGTCGAGACCGTCAACGCGCACCTGCCCCCAGCCCAGCGCATCGCCCGCTTCCTGCTGCTCTACAAGGAGCTCGACGCCGACGACGGCGAGCTGACCCGCACCCGCAAAGTGCGCCGCAGCGTGATCAACGAGAAATACGCCGATATCATCGACGGCATCTATGGCGGCAAGCCAGCCATCCCCGTCGACACCATCATCCGCTTCCAGGACGGCACCACCCAGCGCATCCGCACGACGCTGAAGGTGGTGGATCTGGGCGGACATGGACCCATGGCGGAGGCGGCGGAGTGATGCGATCGCCGCTCCCTAACTCCCGCTACTGGGATCGCACAGAAGCGACCACACCAATGGTCGTCATGCGCGGGCTTGACCCGCGCATCCATCCTCTTCGGACGACGCCTTTGGAGATGGATCGCCGGGTCAAGCCCGGCGATGACGAACAGAGTGCTGAGCAGCAACAAGCGAGACTGCGCATGACTGCGCCCTCTCCCCTTGTGGGAGAGGGCAACACCGGCGGTCGACGCGAACGCGGTCGGGTGAGGGGTCCCTCGCCTCTCGCTCGCCCGCGGAGAGAACCCCTCACCCGGCTGCGCTGCGCGCAGCCACCCTCTCCCACAAGGGGAGAGGGTAAAAGCCCCGATGGCGCAACACATCCGGTCGTCATGCGCGGGCTTGACCCGCGCATCCATCCTCTTCCGAAAACCTCTTGCGCGATGGATCGCCGGGTCAAGCCCGGCGATGACGAGTGAGAAACATCATGAACACCGCCTTCCTCATCCAGCTCCTGGTCAACGGTCTCGTCGTCGGCACGCTCTATGGCGTGGTCGCGATGTCGTTCGTGCTGATCTACAAGGCGACGCAGGTCGTCAATTTCGCGCAAGGCGAGCTGCTGCTGATCGGCGCCTGGGTGTGCTGGACGCTGCTCACCAAATTCCAGGTGCCGTTCTGGGCCGGCATGCCGCTGTCGCTGATCTTCATGTTCGCATTCGGCATCGCAATCCAGGTCGTCATCCTCCGGCCGATGATCGGCGAGCCGATCATCTCCGTCATCATGGTGACGATCGGCCTGTCGACCGTGTTCCAGGCGGCGCTGAAATGGATCTACGGCGTCAATCCGCAGCCGTTCCCGCCGGTATTCTCCAGCAAGGCGGTCGACATCTTCGGGCTGCAGATCCAGACCGTCTACGTGATGAGCCTGGTGGTGTCGGTGCTGATGATGCTCGGCATGGCCTGGTTCTTCAAAGCCTCCAAATACGGCCTGGCCATGCGCGCCACAGCCTTCAACCAGCAGGTCGCGCAGTCGCTCGGCATCTCCGTCAAGAGCGTGTTCGCGATGGCCTGGGCGATCTCCGCCACAGTGTCCGCCGTGGCCGGCGTCGTCGTCGCGGTCGTCAATGGCGTCTCCTCCGGCCTGTCGGCCTACGGCATCAAGGTGTTTCCCGCGGCGATCCTCGGCGGCCTCGACTCCGTCGGCGGCGCCGTGCTCGGCGGCATCATCATCGGCCTCTTGGAGAACATCGCGCAATATGTCGACAGCCAGTACCTGCACTGGGGCAATCTCTACGAGATCGCGCCGTTCTACGTGCTGATCATCATCCTGATGATCAAGCCCTACGGGCTGTTCGGCACCCGAGACATCGAGCGGATCTGACATCATGGTCGCACGTTCCACCATTCCCGCCGGTGATTTCCGCACCTCCTACGCGGCCGACACCACGATCTTCCCGACCAGGACCAGCCGCAATTTCGCGATCGCCGGCGTCATCCTGCTGTGCTTCGCGCCGCAGGTGTTCTCGGAATTCTGGCTGTCGATCGCGATCCAGATCGGCATCTTCTCGATCGCGGCGCTCGGCCTGAACATCCTGGTCGGCTTCACCGGCCAGATCTCGATCGGCCAGGCCGGCTTCTTCCTGCTCGGCGCCTTCACCTCGGCCTACATCAACAACGCCTATGCCATCCCGGTGTTCTTCGCGATCCCGCTCGCCGGCGTGGTCACCGCGCTGGTCGGGCTCGTTTTCGGCATTCCCGCCGCGCGGCTGAAGGGCCTCTATCTCGTCATCGCAACGCTCGCCGCGCAATACATCCTGCTCGACTTCTTCTCCCGCGCCGAATGGTTCTCCGGCGGCTCGGTGCCGGCCTCCGCCAATCCGTTCTCGATTCTAGGCTATACGCTGCGCGGCGACCGGCAATATTTCTACGTCGTGCTGGCCTACGTGCTGGTCAGCTACATTCTGGTCACCAATCTGATGCGCACCCGCGACGGCCGGGCGCTGATCGCGATCCGCGACCATTATCTCTCGGCCGAGATCATGGGCATCAATCTGACCAAGTACCGGACGCTGTCGTTCGGCCTGGCTGCGTTCTTCGCCGGCATCGCCGGCGCGCTTTACGCACACTACCAGCTGGTGGTCTCGCAGGAAGGCTTCGGCATCGAGCGCTCGATCCTGTTCCTGGCGATGATCATCATCGGCGGCACCGGCTCGATCATGGGCACCCTGATGGGGACGGCCTTCGTGGTGTTGCTGCCGGAATCGATGGAATGGCTCAGCCATCACTTGAAGGGCGGCGCGATCGACAAGGCGCTCGCGCTCAACAACAACATCACCTTCCTGCGCGAGATCGCGATCGGCCTGATCATCATCGCCTTCCTGATGTTCGAGCCGGACGGGCTCGCGCACCGCTGGCGGCAGATCAAGACATACTGGAAGCTCTACCCGTTCTCCCATTGATTCCAACCAACAGGGACCGGCGACAATCCGGCCCGAAACGCACCACAGGAGGAAGCACTATGACGATCAAATCATGGCTCGGCTCGGCGGCGCTCGCACTGCTCGCAGGCACGTTCGCTTCATCGGCAAACGCGCAGCAGATCGCGATCGGCCATCTGCAGGATCTCTCGGGCGGCACGTCCGACGTCGGCACGCCCTATGGCCAGGGCGTCGTCGACACCTTCGCCTGGATCAACAAGAACGGCGGCATCGGCGGCAAGCAGCTCGCGGTCGACAGCAACGACTACGGCTACCAGGTGCCGAAGGCGATCGCGCTGTACAAGAAGTGGTCGGCGCCGGACAACAAGGTCGCCGCGATCATGGGCTGGGGCACCGCGGACACCGAGGCACTGACCGGCTTCCTCGCCAACGACAAGATCCCGGACATGTCCGGCTCCTATGCGGCCGCGCTGACCGACCCCGAGGGCACCAGCGGCAAGGCGAAGCCCGCGCCGTACAACTTTTTCTACGGCCCGAGCTACTCGGACGCGCTGCGCGCCGAGCTGACCTGGGCAGCCGAGGACTGGAAGGCCAAGGGCAAGCCCGGCAAGCCGAAGTTCGTCCATATGGGCGCCAACCATCCCTACCCCAACGCACCGAAGGCCGCGGGCGAAGCGCTCGCCACCGAGCTCGGCTTCGAGGTGCTGCCGCCGCTGGTGTTCGCGCTGGCGCCTGGCGACTACAGCGCGCAGTGCCTGAGCCTGAAGAGCTCCGGCGCCAACTACGCCTATCTCGGCAACACGGCTGCCTCCAACATCTCGGTGATGAAGGCCTGCAAAAATGCCGGCGTCGACATCCAGTTCCTGTCCAACGTCTGGGGCATGGATGAGAACGCCGCCAAGACCGCAGGCGACGCCGCCGACGGCGTGATCTTCCCGCTGCGCACCTCTGTCGGCTGGGGCGGCGACGCGCCGGGCATGAAGACGGTGCAGGAGATCGCCAAGATGTCCGATCCCACCGGCAAGGTGTATCGCCCGGTGCACTACATCGCAGCCGTCTGCTCCTCGCTCTACATGAAGGAAGCGATCGAGTGGGCGGCGAAGAATGGCGGCCCGACCGGCGAGAACGTCGCCAAGGGCTTCCACCAGAAAAAGGACTGGGTGCCGGCCGGAATGGAAGGCGTCTGCAGCCCCTCGACCTGGACCGAGAAGGATCACCGCGGCACCATGAAGGTCGACCTCTATCGCGCCCGCGTGACCGGTCCGACCGATGGCGACCTCAACGACCTGATGGCCAAGGGCGTGATCAAGCTCGAGAAGGTCAAGACCATCGAGCTGCCGCGCAAGGCCGAATGGGCTGGTTGGTAGTCCCACACACGAGACGTCATGGCCGGGCTTGTCCCGGCCATCCACGTCCAGCTTCACACGCCGATGGGCGTGGATGCCCGGGTCAAGCCCGGGCATGACGACGGATAGAGTGTCGCCATGACCGATACATTGGATAGTCCGCGAACGAACGCAACAGCTGGAGCAGCCCCCCTGCTCTCCGTGCGCAACATCGAGGTCGTCTATGACGACGTCATCCTGGTGCTGCGCGGGCTGAGCCTCGACGTGCCGAAGGGCGCCATCGTCGCGCTGCTCGGCGCCAATGGCGCGGGCAAGTCGACGACGTTGAAGGCGATCTCGGGCCTGCTGAAGACCGAGGATGGCGAGGTCACGCGCGGCGAGATCATGTTCGACGGCGCGCGGATCGACGGCATTGATCCGGAGAAGATCGTCCGGCGCGGCATCTTCCAGGTCATGGAGGGCCGGCGCATCGTCGCCGACATGACCTCGCTGGAAAACCTCAAGCTCGGCGCGTTCACCCGCAGCGATCGCGAAGTCTCAAAAGACATCGAGATGGTCTACAACTATTTCCCGCGACTGAAGGAGCGCACCGGTCTGGCCGGCTATCTCTCCGGCGGCGAGCAGCAGATGCTGGCGATCGGGCGTGCGCTGATGGCACGGCCGAAGATGATCCTGATGGACGAGCCGTCGATGGGCCTGTCGCCGCTGCTGGTGAAAGAGGTGTTCGCGATCATCAAGGAGATCAACCGGGATCTCGGCGTCACCATTCTGCTGGTCGAGCAGAATGCGCGGGCGGCGCTGTCGGTCGCCAGCCATGGCTACATCATGGAGCAGGGCAAGGTGGTGCTCGACGGCACCGCAGATGCGCTTCGCGACAACGAGGACGTCAAGGAGTTCTACCTCGGCGGCGCCGGCGACCAGCGCAAGAGCTTCAAGAACCTGAAGAGCTTCAAGCGGCGGAAGCGGTGGCTGTAGCCGTCACACGCCGTCATTCCGGGGCGCGCGGCACGCGCGAACCCGGAATCTCGAGATTCCGGGTCCGGTCCTCTGCGCAAAATGGCTTCGCCATTCTCCGCAGCGGACCGTCCCGGAATGACGTGCCAGGACACGAGCAATGACCACCTACTACGACGCCCTCGAAACCCGTGATCCCGAAGCCCGCGAGCAGGATCTGTTCGGCCGCCTGCCCGACGTACTGCGCGCGGCAATGAGAGCGCCGGCGTATGCTGCGCTGCTGCAGGGCCTCGAACCACGGGACATCACGACCCGCACCGCACTCGCGCAGTTGCCTGTGCTGCGCAAGTCCGAGCTCCCCGCCCTTCACAAGGCCGCGCCGCCGTTCGGCGGCTTCGTCGCGCAATCGCCCGGCGCGTTCTCCCGTCTCTTCACCTCGCCCGGGCCGATCTTCGAGCCGGAGGCGGCGCACGCTGACCCCTGGCGCGGCGCCCGCGCGCTGTTCGCGGCCGGCTTCCATTGCGGCGATGTCGTGCTCAACACCTTCAGCTATCACCTGACGCCGGGCGGCTTCATCTTCGACGCCTCGGCGCGCGCGCTCGGCTGCGCTGTCATCCCAGCCGGTCCGGGCAATACCGAGGCGCAGTTCGAACTGATCGAGGCCTATCGGCCGATCGGCTACAGCGGCACGCCCGACTTCCTCAAGATCCTGCTCGACGCCGCCGCCGGCGCCGGCCGCGACGTGTCCTCGCTCAAGCGCGCGCTGGTGTCGGGCGCTGCGTTCCCGCCGTCGTTGCAGGCCGAGATCAAGGCGCGCGGCATCGATGCCTACCAGGCGTTCGGCACCGCCGATCTCGGCATCATCGCCTACGAGACATCAGCGCGCGACGGCATGGTCGTCAACGAGGACCTGATCTTCGAGATCGTCCGCCCCGGCACCGGGGATCCCGTCGCTCCCGGCGACGTCGGCGAGATCGTCGTCACCTCGCTCGATCCGCATCACCCCTGGATTCGCCTCGCGCTCGGCGACCTCACCGCGGCCCTGCCCGGCATCAGCGCCTGCGGCCGCACCAACATGCGCATCAAGGGCTGGATGGGCCGCGCCGACCAGACCACCAAGGTGAAGGGCATGTTCGTGCGTCCCGAGCAGGTTGCCGAGATCGGCAAGCGCCATCCCGAGCTCGGCCGCCTCCGCCTGGTCGTCACCCGCGCCGGCGAGACCGATGCTATGACGTTGAAGGCCGAATGCGCCTCGCCGGCGGACGGCTTGCCCGAGGCGCTCGCTGCCAGCCTGCGCAGTGTCGCCAAGCTCGGCGGCAACGTGGAGCTGGTCGCACCGGGCACGCTGCCGAACGATGGCAAGGTCATCGCCGACGAGCGGTGAGTTCATCGCGATGTTCCCGGAACGATAAGCCCTGCACCACCGACATGAGCGAGGCCGCCCGCACGTCCCATGCGCAATTGTCGCCTCCCGCGCGCTCTCCTATACAGCCATGTCACGTTCTTCGGAGTGCATCCGCATGGCCTTCCCGCGCGCGTCCAAAGCCCTGTCCCGTTTCACGGTGCTCGATCTGACGCGGGTGCGCGCCGGACCGACCTGTGCGCGACAGTTCGCCGATTGGGGCGCCAACGTCATCAAGATCGACGCGATGATGGAAGATGGCGGCGAGGCGCTCGGCGGGCCGCGCCGCGGTTCCGACTTTCAGAACCTGCATCGCAACAAGCGTGCGATGACCTTGAACCTCAAGGACCCCAAGGGGGTCGAGGTGTTCATGCGGCTCGCCAGGCAGGCCGACGTCGTCATCGAGAACTATCGTCCCGACGTGAAGACCAAGCTCGGCATCGACTACGAGGCCGTGAGCAAGGTCAATCCGCGCATCGTCTATGGCAGCATCTCCGGCTTCGGCCAGGACGGCCCCTATTCCAAGCGGCCCGGCTTCGACCAGATCGCGCAGGGCATGGGCGGACTGATGTCGATCACCGGCGCCCCCGGCGAGGGCCCGATGCGCGCGGGCATTCCGATCGCCGATCTCTCGGCCGGCCTGTCCTGCGCGATGGGCATCCTCACCGCGCTGCTCGAGCGCGAGGTGTCCGGCGAGGGTCAGTGGGTGCAGACCTCGCTGTTGCAGGCGCAGATCTTCATGCTCGACTTCCAGGCCGCGCGCTGGCTGATGGAGAACGACGTCGCTCCCCAAGCCGGCAACAATCATCCGACCAGCATTCCGACCGGCGTGTTCAAGACCTCGGACGGCTACATCAACATCGCCGCGACCGGCGGTCGGATCTGGGAGCGGCTCTGCCAGACGCTCGGCGCGCCCGAATGGATCGACAATCCGGACTACGCGAGCGCGCCGGCGCGCTCGAAGAACCGCGACGCGCTCAATGCCGAGATCAACGCCCGCACGCTGGCGAAGACCAGCGAGCAATGGGTCGCCGAGCTCAACGCCGCCGGCGTACCCTGCGGGCCGATCTACGCGATCGATCAGATGTTCGAGGATCCCCAGGTGAAGCATCTCGGCATGGCGCAGAAGGTGCCGAGCGAGGACGGCCGCGACATCACGCTGGTGGCGCAGCCCTTCACCTTGTCGCGCACGCCGAGCCGGATGGCGGCGCGGCCGCCGGAGTTCGGCGAGCAGACCGAGGAGATCCTGTCCGAGTTCGGCTTCACCGACGGAGAAATCGCTGATCTCCGGCTACATCGCGTCGTGTGAGCAGGTGCAATATGACCAGGCCGCGGCATCCCGCCGCTGTGGCCTAGATGTCACCACGTTGGAACTTCGACCTGGGCCGGATTGAGGCCAAGGCAAGACCGCGTTAATCTCTTCCCATCAGTTGACGCGGACCCGAAGCGGCCCGCGGGCGTGAGGAGTAGCGGGTCATGAGCGCATCCGAGTTGAACGAGTTTCTGTCGGCGATGGACATGGTCCGCGACGTCAACGCGGCCGCTCTCACCAAGGACAGCGCTCTTCTGTTCGATGAGACGGTCCTCGACAACGACTCGGACTGGTACCACATGCCGGTCGTGGAGACCGTCAACTGAGACGAAGCTGACGCGGGCTCACGCGCGTCCTGACAATGTTTTCATATGGAGCCTTCGTCCGATCGGCCGGACGGAGGCTTTTGTTTTGTCTGCCCGGATGAACTGAGGCGGGCCGAACTCACCAACGAGCCCGGCGCAAAAAAAAGCCCGACGCAAGCGCCGGGCAAGAGATCGTCTCGGGAGGAAACATCAGGGCGCGATGACCAGAGATCAGGCACCGCGCGTGAGCAGCACAACGTCTGCCCATGAATGAAGCCTACCACCGCTCTGCCTAAAATGCTGTCATCGCAAAGACACAACCTCTGGGGAAGCGCAGAAACGATTCGAACAACGGTCCGCCCTGCAAAGCTGAGACCTGATGAACGTGGCAGCGGTGCCACAGTCCGGCTGTGAACTGAGTGAATGGCCAATTCACCCAAAAAGTCACAATACCCACCCTCGCTTTTTTGCTCCCTTTTCGACGAGGCCTGCGGCCTCTCCCCCGGCGCCGGCCTGAATTCGCGTGCGCAAAGGGCCGACGTGCTGATCGCCAACAGACTCCGTTCCGACACGACTAAGCAGCCGCAGCGCGCGCGGCGGTTCTGGCTGTCGGCGACGGCACTGGTGTCCTCGCTGCTGATGTCCAACGCGGCACTGGCGCAGGCGACCAGCGGCGGCTCAGGCGGAAGCCACTCCAGCGTCTTGACGAATGGCGGGACGAGTTCGGCGACCGCACCCGGGAGCGATGGCGGCAACGACACCACCAACATTGGTGGCGGCGGCGGTGGCGCCGGTGTCACCGGCGGCTTCGGCGGGTCCGCTAACGCTGGAACCGTTGTGGGCGGTGGAGGCGGCTCAGGGCCAGGAGGCAGAGGAAACACGGGCGGATCGGGCAACACCTCCAGCGGCGGTGGCGGCGGCGGGGGCGGCGCGCACGGCGCACTCGTAACGACCAGCACCACGAACGCCGCAACCATCACCGGCGGCGACGGCGGGCGCGGCGGCACGACCAGTGGCAATCATGGCGGCGGTGGCGGCGGCGCTGCCGGCTATGGCGTCGTCATCGATGGCAATAACCTCACCTACAGCAACACCGGCACTGTCAGTGGCGGCCAGGGCGGCGACGGCGGCGTTTCGAGCGGACTCGCTGGCTATGGAGGCAATGGGGGCGACGGCGGCTACGGCGCCTTCCTGACCGGCACCAATGTGGTGCTCACCAACGCCGGAAGGATCGCCGGCGGCGATGGCGGAGGTGGAGGCGAGGCGACGATCAACAGCGGGAATAGCGCGGGCGGCAACGGTGGTGCGGGCGGCTCTGGGGTGATCTTTGCTGCCGGCGGCACGCTGGTCAATTCCGGCATCATCGCCGGCGGCAATTCGGGCGGGTCTGGCCCGGGCCAGAGCGGGAGCGGCGTCGGTCAAATGGGCCTCGCCGGGGACGGCGTCCGCGGCAGCAATCTTGCGATCATCAACAGCGGGACAATTTCCGGCGGAAACGACAGCGGCGGCAATCTCTTTGGCAACGCCATCATCTTCACCGGCGGCAGCAACGTGCTGGAGATCTGGGCCAGCTCGATCATCAACGGCAACGTGGTCGGCGCGGGCAGCGACACGTTCCGGCTGGGAGGCACGGCAAACGGCACGTTCGACGTCTCCACGATCGGAGCCGGGGCTCAGTATCAGGGCTTCTCCAGTTTCGTGAAGACGGGCACCAGCGCGTGGACGTTGACGGGCACCACGACCGCCGTCACGCCCTGGGCCATCAACCAGGGCACGCTCGCGGTCACTTCGGACGCCAATCTCGGCGCGGCCTCCGGCGGGCTCTCCTTCGGTGGCGGCACGCTGCAAGTTCTCGCGGGCTTCAGCTCTAGCCGCAACATCACGCTCAACGCCGGCGGCGGCAGCTTCGACACCAACGGCAACAACGCCACGCTCAGCGGCACGATCTCCGGCAGCGGCGGCCTGACCAAGCTCGGCGCCGGCATTCTGACGCTGAGCGGCACGACGACCTACGCGGGCGACACCGTCATCGGCGGCGGCACGCTGCGGACCGGCGCGGCCGGCGTTCTCTCGGTCGCCAGCAGCTACATGATCGCGACAGGTGCGACGCTCGATATCGATGGCACCGGCCAGACCATCGGCGGATTGAGCGGCAGCGGCAATTTGCAGCTCGGCAGCAACGGATCGCTGGCGATTGGCGACAATGGCGGCGCCACCGTGTTCTCGGGCACGATCTCGGGCAGCGGCAGCTTCGTCAAGAGCGGCCCCGGAGTTCTCACGCTCAGCGGCACCAACACCTACACCGGGGCGACCGTCATCGATGGCGGCACGCTGCGGGCCGGCGCGGCCGGCGCTTTCGCACCGCTGAGTTCGGTCGAGGTCGACAATGGCGGCACGCTCGATCTCAACGGCTTCAACCAGACGATCGCCTCGCTCACCGGCGGCGGCGCCATCCTGCTCGGCGCGGGCACGCTGACATCAGGCGGCGACAACTCCAGCACGAGCTACACCGGCACGATCTCGGGCAGCGGCGGCTTCACCAAGGTCGGCACCGGGACGATGCGGTTCGACGGGCTGACCAGCTACACCGGCGCGACCACGATCAGCGCCGGCACCTTGCAGGCCGGCGCCTCTGGCGTGCTCGCCTCGGCCAGCGCGTTCATGATCGCATCAGGCGCCACGCTCGATCTCAACGGCTTCAACCAGAGCATCGGCTCGCTCGCGGGCAATGGCAACGTGCTGCTCGGCGCGGCCACGCTGACCGCTGGCGGCAACAATGGCAGCACGACCTTCGCCGGCACGATCTCAGGCAGCGGCGGCTTCACCAAGAGCGGCACAGGCCGGATGACGCTCACCGGCACCAGCAACTATACTGGTGCCACCATCATCAACGGCGGTGTGCTCGACGTCGCCGGCGCGATCACCAACACCTCGGGCGTGACCGTGAATGCGGGCGGAACGCTGATGGGCGCCGGCCTCGTCGATCCGCCGATGACCGTCAGCATCAACAATGGCGGCACGCTGGCTCCGGGTAACGGCAGCGCCGGCTCGTCGATGACCATCGTCGGCAACCTCGCCTTCCAGTCCGGCGCTTACTACCTGGTGCAGTTCGATCCCACGATGGCCTCTTTCGCGAGCGTCACCGGATCGGCCACGCTCGGCGGCGCAACTGTGAATGCGGTCTTCGCCAATGGCGCTTATGTCGACAAGCGCTACACCATCCTGACGACGGGCGGCGGCGTCTCCGGCAGCTTCGGCACGGTGGTGAAGACCAACCTGCCCTCCGGCTTCAAGACCAGCCTCAGCTACGACGCCAACAACGTCTACCTCGACCTGGTCCTCGCCTTCGCCCTGCCCGGCGGCCTCAACGGCAATCAGAAGGCCGTCGGTGATGCGCTGTCTGCGTTCTTCGATCGCACCGGCGACATTCCGCTGGTGTTCGGCCGCCTGAACCAAGCGGGCCTGACGCAGGCCTCCGGCGAGAGCGCCACCGGCGTGCAGCAGACCTCTTTCAACGCCATGAGCCAGTTCGTCGGCCTCCTCACCGATCCCTTCGCGCAACGTCAGGGCGGCGGCGCGACCGGCCATGCCGATCCGGCTCGCAAGCGTACCGACGCCTTCGCGATGCTGCCGGACGAACGGGCCGCAGACTTCGCGCAGCGCTGGAACGCGTGGGCGGCCGGATTCGGCGGCTCGCAATCCACCAGTGGCCATGTGAGCGTTGGCTCCAACGACACCACCAGCCGCATTGCCGCCACGGCCGTCGGCGCCGACTACCGCATCGCTGCCCACACCATCGCCGGCTTCGCGCTTGCAGGCGGCGGCACCAGCTTCAGCGTCAACAGTCTCGGCTCCGGCCGGTCCGACCTGTTCCAGGCCGGCGCCTATCTGCATCATCATCTTGGCCCGAGCTATCTCCGGGCGGCTCTGGCCTATGGCTGGCAGGACGTCACCACCGACCGCACCGTCGCGATCTCCGGCACCGACCGGCTGCGCGCGAGCTATCAAGCCAACGCCTGGACCGGTCGGATCGAGGGCGGCACGCGTTTCGTTGCGCCGCTCGGTGGCATCGGCGTCACGCCCTACGCGGCCGCCCAAGTCACCAGCCTGCGCTTGCCGGCTTATGTCGAGCAGGCCACAGTGGGCGCCTCGACGTTCGCCCTGACCTACGCGAGCAAGACCGTCACCGACACGCGCACCGAACTCGGCCTACGCACCGACAAGTCCTACGCCCTGACGGACGGCACCCTGACACTGCGCGGTCGCATTGCCTGGGCCCATGACTTCAATCCCGATCGTTCCGTGGCCGCCACGTTCCAGACGCTGCCGGGCGCGAGCTTCGTCGTCAACGGCGCGGCGCAGGCGCGCGACTCAGCGCTGACGACGACCTCCATCGAGATGAACTGGCTGAACGGCTGGAGCGCACTGGCGACGTTCGAAAGCGAAGTCTCGAACGTAACGCGGTCATACGCCGGCAAGGGGACAGTGCGTTACGCGTGGTGAGAGCGACGCAAGTGCTTGAGGTTACCAACGTCGAGCTAAGCTTGATCGTCGCACCCCACCGTCATTCCGGGGATACGACACG
>NZ_CAFI01000464.1 GCF_000239775.1 Bradyrhizobium sp. ORS 375 | reverse complement strand
CGCCGGCGCCAGAGCCCGCGCGTCCCGACGTCGAAGCCCAGAAGGAAGGCGCCAAGCCTGCCCTGCCGCCCGCGCCCGCGGAGAAGGTCGCGCCGCCTATGGAGAAGAAGTAGCCCGCTGCGAGATAGGTGCTCGACAACGCGCACACTGCCTCAACATCGTCATGCTCGGGATTGTCCCGGGCATCCACGTGTTTCGAGTGCGCGGCTGCGTGGATGGCCGGGTCAAGCCCGGCCATGACGGAGGAGAGAGCGGGGCCTGAACGCGACTACACATTCGATGCTTCCGCACACGCCGCCGTCGTCCCGGCGAACGCCGGGACCCATAACCACCGTCCGTGGTTTGAGGCAGGCTATTCGCTCCACCTCCCGCCTCATCGGCGTCACGGAGTCTGGGTCCCGGCTCAAGGCCGGGACGACAGCGGAGGTTTACCGCACCAGGATGTTGCGGAACTGCCAGGGATCTGACGTGTCGATGTCCTCCGGGAAGAGGCCCGGGCGGTCGGTCAGCGGCGTCCAGTCGGTGTAGTAGCCCTTCACTGGGCCGAGATACGGCGTCTGGATTTCGAGGCAGCGGCGGAAATCCATCTCGTCGGCTTCGACGATGCCGGCGGTGGGGTTCTCCAGCGCCCAGACCATGCCGGCGAGCACGGCCGAGGACACCTGCATGCCGGTCGCGTTCTGATACGGCGCGACGCGGCGGGTTTCCTCGATCGAGAGCTGCGAGCCGTACCAATAGGCGTTCTTGCCGTGGCCGTAGAGCAGCACGCCGAGCTCGTCGATGCCGTCGACGATCTCATTCTCATCCAGGATGTGCCACTTCTCCTGCATCTTGCCGGTGGCGCCGAAGATCTCGTGCAGCGACAGCACCGCGTCGTTGGCCGGGTGATAGGCGTAGTGGCAGGTCGGGCGATACACCACCTTGTCGCCGTCGCGCACCGTGTAGTAGTCGGCGATCGAGATCGACTCGTTGTGCGTCACCAGGAAGCCGTATTGCGCGCCCGGTGTCGGGCACCACGAGCGCACGCGGGTGTTGGCGCCCGGCTGCAGCAGATAGATCGCAGCGCCGCAGCCTTCGGCGTGGCGGCGGCCGTTCTCCGGCATCCACTTTTCATGCGTGCCCCAGCCGAGCTCGGCCGGCTGCATGCCCTCGGACACGAAACCCTCGACCGACCAGGTGTTGACGAACACGTCCATCGGCTTCGGGTTCCTGGAGCGCTGGGTGTCGCGCTCGGCGATGTGGACGCCCTTGACGCCGAGCTTCTGCATCAGCTGCGCCCAGCCCTCGCGGCTCCTGGGCTCGACGATCTCGGTCTTGGTGTCCTTCGCGATGTCGAGCAGCGCCTGCTTGACGAACCAGGAGACCATGCCGGGGTTGGCGCCGCAGGTCGAGACGGCGGTGGTGCCGCCCGGGCTCTTGCGGCGCGCGGCGAGCAGGGTCTCGCGCAGCGCGTAGTTGGAGCGCTGCTCGACGCCCATCTGCTTGTCGAAATAGAAGCCGGCCCACGGCTCCACGACGGTGTCGATGTAGAGCGCGCCGATCTCACGGCACAAGGTCATGATGTCGACCGAGGAGGTGTCGACCGAGAGGTTGACGCAAAAACCCTGGCCGCCGCCTTCGGTGAGCAGCGGCACCAGGAGCTCGTGGTAATTGTCGCGGGTCACGCCCTGCTGGATGAAGCGCACGCCGTGCTTCTTCGCGAGCTCGCCGTCGTCATGCGGATCGATGATGACGAAGCGGCTCTTGTCGTAGTCGAAATGGCGTTCGATCAGGGGCAGGGTGCCCTTGCCGATCGAGCCGAAGCCGATCATGACGATGGGGCCGGTGATTTTCGCGTGGATCTGCGAGCTCATGAGGGGATGGTCTCCGGACAGGTGCTTTCGCGTTCGTGGAAGGAGTGGCGCTGCGTCAGGCGCTGCGCCGTTTGGCGGTGACTTCGATCTCGACCTTCATCTCGGGCTTGTAGAGGCCAGCGACGATGAGCAGCGTTGCGGCCGGGCGGATGTCGCCGAGAACTTCGCCGCAGACCGCGAAATGCGCATCCGCATCGGCGACGTCGGTCAGGTAGTAGGTCGCGCGGACGATGTCGGCCATCTCGAACCCGCCCTCCTGCAGGGCGGCCGCGATGGTCTTGAAGCAGTTGCGTGACTGGCTCGTGACATCGGCCGGCATCGTCATCGTGGTGTAGTCGTAGCCGGTGGTCCCGGCGACGAAGGCGAAGTCGCCGTCGATCACCGCGCGGCTGTAGCCGGCGGTCTTCTCGAACGGTGATCCGGTAGAGATCAAGCGGCGGGGCATTTTGGGACCTCGTCGGGGCATTTTCGGGGGGTTAAAGAGCTTTTGCTGCACCTGCGCAACCCCTGGCGGGGCGTCTGCGGCGGTCGCTGCCGGCATGCCTAACGCAGCCGCGTGACATCGGGTCCGGCGGGCGGGCTGCTCCAGCGCCGCACCACGATGTCGCGGACGATCATGATGCCGAGCAGGATCAGCACCAGCGTGGGCAGCCACGTCCGTCGCGGCGGCTGCGCCGCCGCCTTGGCCCTCACGCCGCGCATGGCAGCGGCCGCTCCTTGCGGCGGCGGGCCTTGCGCTCGGGCGCGCCGGTGGCGACGATCATGCCGGACGCGCCGTCCAGCGCGCCGTCGACCAGCTCGAGGCCGAGCAGGCGGGCGCGCTCGAACGCCCCCGGCAGCTCCAACTCGGCCGCCTTGGCCGCATCGAAGCCGAAGCGGGCGTAGTAGGGCGCATCGCCGAGCAGCACCACGGCGCCATGGCCGCGCGATGCCGCAATCATCAGCGCGGCATTCATCAGCGCGGCACCGACGCCGAGGCTGCGGGCTTCGGGGGCGACCGCCAGCGGCCCGAGCATCAGCGCGTCGCGTCCGCCGGCGCTGACGTGCCACAACCGCAGCGTTCCCACGAGGACGCCGCCGCGCATCGCCGACAGGGCGAGGCCCGCGGCGGGCGCGCGTCCGTCGCGCAGGCGCTGGCAGGTGCGCTCATGGCGGGTGTCGCCAAAGCAGGCATCGAGCAGCGTCTCGCGCGCCGCGACGTCGGAGGCACGTTCCGCACGGATCACGAACGGAGCGGCAGTCCGAACAGGCGCAGTCGTTGGGATGCGAAAAGCGGTCATGGCACGTCAGTCCCCGGCCTGCGCCGCGAGCTCATGCCCGCGCGCAAACACGTGATGTCAGGTTGAAGGTGACGGTCTGTCGCTCCCTCCCCCGCTTGCGGGGGAGGGTCGGGGGTGGGGGAACGTCCCACCCGGGGCTTTTGATCGCCTCACCACGCGGGTGAGGCAGCAAGCCGGATCAGATGTGATACGTCTTCAGCGGCGGGATGCCGTTGAAGGCCACCGACGAGTAGGTCGAGGTATACGCCCCGGTCCCCTCGATCAGCACCTTGTCGCCGATCGAGAGCGTCACCGGCAGCGGATACGGCAGCTTCTCGTACATCACGTCGGCCGAATCGCAGGTCGGGCCGGCGAGCACGCACGGGGTCATGTCCGCGCCGTCATGCGGGGTGCGGATGGCGTAGCGGATCGACTCGTCCATCGTCTCGGCGAGACCGCCGAACTTGCCGATGTCGAGATAGACCCAGCGCAGCTCGTCCTCATCGCTCTTCTTCGAGATCAGCACCACTTCCGACTCGATGATCCCGGCATTGCCGACCATACCGCGGCCCGGCTCGATGATCGTCTCCGGGATCTGGTTGCCGAAATGCTTGCGCAGCGCACGGAAGATCGAGCGGCCGTACTGCACGACCGGCGGCACGTCCTTCAGGTACTTGGTCGGGAAGCCCCCGCCCATGTTGACCATCGAGAGGTTGATGCCGCGCTCGGCGCAGTCGCGGAACACCGTCGAGGCCATCGCCAGCGCGCGGTCCCACGCCTTCACCTTGCGCTGCTGCGAGCCGACATGGAACGAGATGCCGCACGGCTCGAGGCCGAGGCGCTTCGCCAGGTCCAGCACTTCGACAGCCATCTCCGGATCGCAGCCGAACTTGCGCGACAGCGGCCACTCGGCGCCGGCGCAATCGTACAGGATGCGGCAGAACACCTTCGCGCCGGGAGCAGCGCGCGAGATCTTCTCGACCTCGGCGGCGCAGTCCACGGCAAAGAGGCGGATGCCGAGCGCATAGGCGCGCGCGATATCCCGCTCCTTCTTGATGGTGTTGCCATAGGAGATACGGTCCGGCGTCGCACCGGCGGCCAGCGCCATCTCGATCTCGGCGACGGTCGCCGTGTCGAAGGAGGAGCCGAGCGAGGCGAGCAGCGACAGCACTTCCGGCGCCGGGTTGGCCTTGACCGCGTAGAACACGCGGCTGTCCGGCAAGGCGCGGGCGAAGTTCGTGTAGTTGTCGCGCACGACATCGAGATCGACGACGAGACAGGGCTCGTGGTCCAGACCTTCCTCGCGGCGGTTGCGCAGGAATTCCCGGATACGTTCGGTCATAGCACCCTCCAAACGGCCCGTTTGCGACGTGGCCCGTTCAAAATGATCCCGACACGGGTGCCTTGGCCTTGCCGCCCGATGGAAAGGCGACAAGACTTCGAACCCGAAGCCGAATTGTGCTGCCGTGGATTGGTTGGGAATTTCCCGCCCGCACACCTGGCAATGAAGGACAAGCCTTTTCAGTAGCCCGCGCCGGCGTTGGACTGCCGGTAGAGACCAAAAAAGCCCGATCCGTCGTTGCTTTAAGTCGCGTCCCCCGTTGAGAGCGGGGTGCGCCGGTTCGCCTCCGGCTGCCAGTCACGGTTGCAAAAGAGGAGGTGACCTTCAGCGGCATCTCTTGAGAGAGATGCTGGGCTCCTGGAGCATGACGATCTCGATCGAACTGATCTTGATCGCAACGATCCGAGCGCCCCTCGGTTCCTCATCCCTTGGCGGCTGTCCGGCCTCTTGTCCGGATACCTACCGACTGACACACGACCACAGGCACGTGCGAAATTGGGCAGAACCGGAAATATGCGTTTTGAATTTCGTTCGCAAGGAATTTTTCGGCGCCGGGAAAGATTTCCCTCATCTGTGTTGACGAGACACAGTCGATGGCGCCGATGTCTGAACGCGCGTTAAGCGAGCTTAAACTTTCGTAACGCGTTCACGCTTGCAGGACAGTGTTTCCGACGACTCACGCACGCTTGGTGAACGGCTCGATGCGCTGGGCGCCGCGGATGAAGCCGATCATCACGAACACGCCGATTGCGAACAGCACCGCCTGCAGGATGTGCGCGCCCTGGTCGCCGAGGCCGAACAGAATCGCCAGCGCCCAGCCGCCGGCGAAGGCCGCGCCGAACACCTCAGCACCGATCAGGATCGCCGCCGAGATAACGGTGATCACGCTCGGCCAGGCGATCTGGCGAGCGGGCTTTGCGGTGCTGTCTGCGCTCATGGTCCGGGTCCTTTTGAGGGGCGCAATCTCTCCGAAATGGCCCCCGCCTTCAAGGGGAAATGACCCAAAAAGGACCGTCTCCGTGGTAAGAGGGGCGCCAGTTTGATCCGGGGAGCAAGAGCCGATGTCCAACACGACCGCCACGATCGACGCCCAGAGCAATCCGCTGCTCGTGGCCTGGGACACCCCGCACCAGACACCGCCCTTCGATGCGATCAGGCCCGAGCATTTTCTGCCGGCCTTCGAGCGTGCCTTCGCCGATCACACCGCTGAAATCACCGCGATCACGCACGATCCGGCCGAGCCCGACTTCGCCAACACCATCACGGCGCTGGAGCGCTCGGGCAAGCTGCTGTCGAAGGTCGCGGCGGTGTTTTACGACCTGGTCTCGGCGCATTCCAGCCCGGCGATCCTGGAGATCGACAAGGAGGTGTCGCTGCGGATGGCACGGCACTGGAACCCGATCATGATGAACGCCGTGCTGTTTGGTCGCATCGCGCTGCTCTACGACAACCGCAAGACCCTGAAGCTGACCGGCGAGGAGCAGCGGCTCTTGGAGCGCACCTACACCCGCTTCCGCCGCGCCGGCGCCGGCCTCAAGGACGAGGCCAAGGCGCGCATGGCCGAGATCAACGAGCAGCTCGCCCAGCTCGGCACCACCTTCAGCCACCACGTGCTCGGCGACGAGCAGGACTGGTTCCTGGAGCTCGGCGAGGATGACCGCGCCGGCCTCTCCGACAGCTTCGTCGCCGCCGCGAAGGCTGCGGCGGAGGAGCGCGGCATGCCGGGCAAGGCGATCGTGACCCTGTCGCGCTCCTCGGTCGAGCCGTTCCTGCAGAGCTCCGCCCGCCGCGACCTGCGCGAGAAGGTGTTCAAGGCCTTCACCGCGCGCGGCGACAATGGCAATGCCAACGACAACAACGTCGTGATCGGCGAGATCCTCGCGTTGCGTGAGGAGGCGGCAAAGATCATGGGATTCCCGAACTTCGCGGCCTATCGCCTGGAGGACTCCATGGCGAAGACGCCGGAGGCGGTGCGTGGCCTGTTGGAGCGGGTGTGGAAGCCGGCCCGTGCCAAGGCGCTGGCCGATCGCGACCAGCTGCAGGCGCTGATCACGGAAGAGGGCGGCAACTTCAAGCTCGAGGCCTGGGACTGGCGCTATTACGCCGAGAAGCTGCGCCAGGCGAAGGCGAATTTCGACGACGCCGCCATCAAGCCGTATCTTTCGCTCGACAACATGGTCGCGGCCGCCTTCGACTGCGCCACGCGGCTGTTCGGCATCACCTTTGCCGAGCGCAAGGACATTCCTGTCTGGCATCCCGACGTCCGCGTCTGGGAGATCAAGGCCGCCGACGGCAGCCACAAGGCACTTTTCTATGGCGACTACTTCGCCCGGCCGTCGAAGCGCTCCGGCGCCTGGATGACCTCGCTGCGCGACCAGCAGAAGCTCGACGGCGATACCGCGCCGCTGATCATCAACGTCTGCAACTTCGCCAAGGGCGCCGACGGCCAGCCGTCGCTGCTGTCGCCGGATGACGCGCGCACGCTATTCCACGAGTTCGGCCATGGCCTGCATGGCATCCTCTCCAACGTGACCTATCCGTCGCTGTCGGGCACCGCTGTCTTCACTGACTTTGTCGAGCTGCCGTCGCAGCTCTACGAGCATTGGCAGGAACGGCCCGAGGTGCTGCAGACCTTCGCGAAGCACTACCAGACCGGCGAGCCGTTGCCGCAGGATCTGCTCGAGCGCTTCCTCGCGGCGCGCCGTTTCAACCAGGGCTTTGCCACCGTCGAGTTCGTCTCGTCGGCGCTGATCGACCTGGAGTTCCACACCCAGCCGGCCGCGGCGTCCAAGGACGTTCGCGCATTCGAGAAGGCCGAGATGGAGAAGATCGGCATGCCCCAGGAGATCGCGCTGCGCCACCGGCCGACCCAATTCGGCCACATCTTCTCTGGAGACCACTATGCGGCGGGCTATTACAGCTACATGTGGTCGGAGGTGATGGATGCGGATGCCTTCGGTGCCTTCGAGGAAGCCGGCAACATCTTCGATCCCGCGGTCGCCAAGCGGCTCCACGACAACGTCTACTCGTCGGGTGGCTCGCTCGATCCGGAAGCGGCCTATGTGGCCTTCCGTGGCCGCGAGCCCGAGCCCGACGCACTGCTGCGCCGGCGCGGGCTTCTCGATGTCCCCAAGGCGGCCTGAACCGACGAGCCTGAGGTGATCAAGATGCTGCGTTCTCTCCTCGCCGTGCTGGCGCTCGTGCTTGGCGCGAGCGCGGCCCATGCTCATCCACATGTCTGGGTCACCGCGACCAGCGAGCTGCTTTACGCGGCCGACGGCACGGTGACCGGCGTGCGCCACGCCTGGACCTTCGACGACATGTTCGCGACCTATGCGCTGCAGGGCCTCGAGACCAAGCAGAAGGGCGTCTACACCCGCGAGGAGCTGGCGCCGCTGGCGCAGACCAACGCCGAGTCGCTGAAGGAATATGCCTACTTCACCTTTGTGAAGGCCGACGGCCGCAAGCAGAAGCTCGTCGATCCCGTCGACTACTACCTCGAATACAAGGACACCAAGCTGACCCTGCACTTCACCTTGCCGCTGAAAGCGCCGGTGAAGTCCAACCAGCTCCAGGTCGAGGTCTACGATCCCAGCTATTTCATCGATTTCCAGATGGCGGAGAAGGATCCCGTCAAGCTGGTCAGCGCTCCCGCAGGCTGCAAGTTCGGCCTGGTGAGACCGAGCGACGGCGGATCCGTCGCGCAGACCATGAACGAACAGACATTCCTGAGCGGCGGGGCGAACGCCAATTTCGGAATGAATTTCGCCAACAAGATCTCAGTGGAATGTCCATGACGCCTCGCCCCGGCTCCGCCCGACCGTTTCTCACTTGCGCCGCGTTCCTCGCGGCGCTTTTTGTTGCCGACGCCGCCTCGCACGCGCTGCTCGCCAAGCCGCCGTTCGGCGCACCGGCCGAGCCGCAGGTCGGCGGTATCGTCGGCTGGATCCTCGCCAAGCAGTCGGAATTCTATCGCCAGATGTCCGGCGCGATCCGCTCGGCCAAGGAGGACGGCTCGGCGGTGTGGTGGCTGCTCGCGATCTCCTTTGCCTATGGCATCTTCCATGCGGCTGGTCCCGGCCACGGCAAGGCGGTCATCGCGTCCTATCTCGTTGCCAATCAGGAGACGGCCAAGCGCGGCATCGTGCTGTCGTTCGCCTCGGGCCTGATGCAGGCGCTGGTGGCGGTCGCGATCGTCGGCATCGGCGCGGTCTTGCTCAACGCCACGGCAGCCAGCATGTGCAGCGCCGAGAAGGTGGTGGAGATCGCCAGCTACGGCCTGATCGCGCTGCTCGGCGCGCGGCTGGTGTGGGTGAAGGGCGCGGCGTTCCTGCGGACGTGGCAGCCGGCGGCTCCGGCACTGGCGCTGGCGGGTGCGTCCGCGGCGGCGGTGGCGCCGTCTGGCCATGATCACGGGCACGCGCATGATCATCAGCATCGCACGTCTCAGCATGATCATCACGGCCATGATCACCATGGCCACGACCACGATGGCCACGACCATCACGGCCATGATCATCACCACGGTCATGGTCATGCCCACACCCATGCCGCCGCGGCGCATGGTCATGCCATTCACGATCATGTCCACCACGATCACGCCCATCATGATCACGTTCACGGCGACGATTGCGGCTGCGGCCATTCGCACGGCCCGGCGCCGAGCGAGCTCGCCGGCCCCGGCGGCTGGCAGCGCGGCTTTCAGGCGATCTTCGCCGCCGGCATCCGCCCCTGCTCGGGCGCGATCCTGGTGCTGGTGTTCGCGCTCGCGCAAGGCATGTTCTGGGCCGGCGTCGCCGCGACCATCGTAATGGGCATGGGCACCGCAATCACCGTCGCGACGATTGCGGTGATCGCTGTCGCCGCCAAGGACATCACCCGCCGCCTCAGCGCCGGCCGCGACGGCGGCGGCGCGCTGATCATGCGGGGGTTGGAATTCGGTGCGGCTGGGCTCGTGCTGCTGTTCGGCGTCGGCCTGCTGTTCGGCTATATGGCGGCGGAGCGGACGACCTGTTTCTGAGCAGGGTGCGGTCAGCTACTCCGCTCCTGCGCAACACGTCCGCCGCGACGTACTGGATGCGCCTGCGCGGGGCATGACAGCGGTGGGGTGGGCCGAGATCGCGCAACACTATCGGTGTCGTCCCGGCCTTGAGCCGGGACCCATACTCCGCGGCGGCTGTGATTGAGCGAGCCTTTAACTACACGCCTGCCTCAAACCGCTCCCTGTGGTTATGGGTCCCGGCTCAAGGCCGGGACGACAGCGAGGGTGCGGACGCTGTGTTGCTATGCCCCTGCGGCCGCAGGGCGCGGCCCAAGGCCATCAGCGGGAAATAATGGCGGTACATGCCATAACGCAGCATGAAGGCGCGGGAGAGTTCGGGACCCTGCATCAGGCGCTCCGACAGAGCGGGGTCGTTCAGCTTGATGGTCTGGCCGACGCCGTAGCCGGGGAAGCCGGTGCCGGTGAATTCGGGCTCGTCCCAGGTGCCGGCGGACTGGCGCTCGACCAGCCATAGGCAGCCGCGCTCGATCGCGTCCTTGTCCTGCGGACGGTTGGCCGCCAGCAGGGCCATCAGCGCCCATGCCGTCTGCGACGCCGTTGTGGTGCCGCGGCCGACGGCTGAGATGTCCATGTAGGAGGCGCAGCTTTCGCCCCAGCCGCCGTCAGGCTGCTGATGCGCGACCAGCCAGTCGCAGGCCCGGCTGATATAGGGCTGGGTCATGTCCTCGCCGATCGCGGCCAGCGCCGGCAGCACCGCGCCGGTGCCGTAGACGTAGTTGACGCCCCAGCGGCCGAACCACGGGCCGCTCGGCTCCTGCTCCTTGCGGATATAGGCCAGCGCCTGCACCATCGATGGATCGTTGCGCGAGATGCCGAGCTTGCCGAACGCCTCGACGATATGCGCCGTGACGTCGACCGACGGCGGATCGAGCGCCTCGCCGTAATCGCAGAACGGGATCTTGGTCAGGATCTGCTGGTTGTTGTCCTTGTCGAACGCGCCCCAGCCGCCGCCCTGGCTCTGCATGCCGATCAGCCAGTCGACGCCGAGCGCAATCGCCTCGTCGATGCCCTTGGCCTTCCACTTGGGATCATGGCGCAGCGGCGCCAGCGCGATCAGCGCGACCGCGGTATCGTCCGTGTCGGGATAATAATTGTTGGCGTATTCGAATGCCCAGCCGCCGGGCTTGACGTGCGGCAGCTTCATCGACCAGTCGCCGGGCACGCGCACCTGGCGGGCGAGCACCCAGTTGACCGCCTTGTCGACGGCCGCGGGATAGTCGCCGAGCACGCCGGCATCGTCGAACGCGAGCAGGGTCAGGATCGTGTCCCACACCGGGCTGTTGGTCGCCTGGATGAAGGTGGCGTCGCCGACGTCGACGCGCCAGCCGGGATCGTTCAGCGCATCGAGGCCCTTGGCGAGCACGGGATGATTGAGCGGATAGCCCTCGGAGTAGAGCGCCATCAGGCCGTAGATCCAGGGCGGCTGGATGCCGCCCCAGGCGCCGTCGAAATCCTGGTGGCGGATCATCCATTCCAGCACGCGGCTGGTCGCGGCCGGGCGGAACAGGCCGAGATTGAGCTTGTTGCCGAAGTTTTGGAGGGCATGCAGCACCTTGTCGGCGCCGCGGAAGAACTTGTCCCAGCCGCCGGCATTGGCCTTTACCGGCAGCTCGTAATCGAACGCGGCGCGCCCGCGCGGAAACAGCGCGTCCAGCCGGTTCTCCGGCGGCAGCGGCCGGCTCGGCCTCCGCGCCGACAACACCGCGATCGGCATCAAAGTGGCGCGGGCCCATTGCGCGAAATTGTAGATCGAGAACGGAAACCAGAGCGGAAACCAGATCACTTCGGGCGGGATATTCGGGGTCTTCTCCCACGGCCATTCGCCGATCAGCGCCAGCCAATAGCGGGTGAAGACGCGGATGTTGCGCAGGCCCCCCTTGGCCTCGATCCACTCACGGGCCCTGCGCACCGGCGGCTCGTCGTCGCGGAAGCCGAGCGAGCGGAGCGCGGCATAGGCCTCAACGGTCGCGTTGATGTCGCCATTCGGCGCGCCGAAATAGACCTGCCAGGCGCCGTCGGGGCGCTGGGTATCGAGCAGCGACTGGCCCAGGCGCTTGCGCAGGGGATGGTCCTCGAGCCCCATGAACCACAGCGCCAGGCACCATTGCGCCTCCATGCAGGCGTTGGATTCGGCGCGGCCGACCCAGTGTCCATCCGGCTTCTGGTTGGCGATCAACCAGTCCGAAGCCGCCCGCACCGTCGATTGCAGGGCGGTCTGGTAGTTTCCCGGGTCGCGCGGCGCGCGCGCGGAGGCCGAGCTGGTCAAAGTCATCACAATCCCTCTGGCGGCCTGAGAGCGCCGCGACAGCCGTCGAATTCACCCCGCCCTATAGGGAATTTCGCCGCCAAATCCAATCAACTGGCCGTAGCCGGCCGGATCAAAGCAGAAACGAAAGGCGTACGGACGGAGGTCTTCCGAGCTCTTGGTTAGCATCCGCGTGGGGAGCGGGATGTGACCCCTCTCACGCCCGCGGCGGGGCTCAGGCGGGCAGGTAAACGCGCAGCCAAGGAAGGAAGAAGATGCCGACCGTGATCAGGAAGCCGATCGCCCACAGGATCGAGCGCAGCGAGGGCCGGTCGCCGACATAGGTCAGAATGTAGGCGACGCGGACGATCACGAACAGCACTGACAGCTCGTTGATGAGGTTCTGCGGCGCCCCGCGGAACTCGGCCAGCAGCACGGCGGTGGCAAAGAACGGGAACGCCTCGATGCCGTTCTGGTGGGCACCCAGCGCCCGCTCGCGGATGCCGCCCACATAAAACGCGGGATCCCTGGGTCGCGCATTGTCGTAGCGACCGGCGCCGTCGACGCTGATCCATTTCGCCGGCACGATCGTTACGAGGTAGAGCATTACGCTGGCGAAAATGCATAGCTCAGCAATCGTCATGGCTCCTCCAGCCCGATGACATCGGTGAAATGGCCCTTATCTTGACAATGTCGAAACAAGCCGCCAAGCCACGCCCTTCACCAGTCACGGGCATCATGACCGCCGCCATCTCTCTCGACAATGCCAGGCCTGTCGAGGCCAAGTCTGTCGATTTGAAGTCGTCACCCGCCGCGAGCACGGCGCGGGTTGGCGTGCTGCTGGTCAATCTCGGCACGCCGGATACGGCGGATGCCGCCGGCGTGCGCGTCTATCTCAAGGAATTCCTGTCCGATCGCCGGGTGATCGAGGACCAGGGGCTGCTGTGGAAGATCATCCTCAACGGCATCATCCTCAACGTCCGGCCGCGCAAGAAGGCCAAGGACTACCTGTCGATCTGGAACACCGAGAAGAACGAATCGCCGCTGAAGACGATCACGCGGGCGCAGAGCGAGAAGCTCGCCGCCGCGATGGCTGACCGCAGCCATGTCATCGTCGACTGGGCGATGCGTTATGGCAATCCCTCGATGAAGGCCGGGATCGACGGGCTGAAGGCGAGGGGGTGCGATCGCATCCTGGTGGTGCCGCTGTATCCGCAATATTCGGCGGCGACGTCTGCGACCGTCTGCGACGAGGCGTTCCGCGTGCTGACCGAGATGCGCGCGCAGCCGACGATCCGGGTGACGCCGCCGTATTACAGCGACGAGTTCTACATTGAGGCGCTGGCGGTCTCGATCGAGGAGCATCTCAAGACGCTGCCGTATACGCCCGAGCTGATCGTTGCCTCGTTCCACGGCATGCCGAAGGAATATGTCGACAAGGGCGATCCCTATCGCGAGCAGTGCGTCGCCACGACGGAGTTGCTGCGCAAGCGGCTCGGCATGGACGACACCAAGCTGCTTCTGACCTTCCAGTCGCGCTTCGGCTTCTCGGAGTGGCTGCAGCCCTACACCGACAAGACCATCGAGAAGCTCGCCAAGGACGGCGTCAAGCGGATCGCCGTGGTGATGCCGGGCTTCGCCGCCGACTGCCTGGAGACGCTGGAGGAGATCTCCGGCGAGAACTGCGAGATCTTCAAGCACAATGGCGGCGAGGAATTCTCCGCCGTGCCGTGCCTGAACGACAGCGCGCCCGGCATGGAGGTGCTGCGGCAGCTGGTGCTGCGTGAGCTGCAGGGCTGGCTGTGAACGGCGGCCGGTAAATCCGGCCGGCTAGGTAGGTTTCACCCCTGTACAAGGTTAACGGCCGCGCGGCCGTCGAAAATATGTTCCTGAACCGCGCCCATCGGACCCCCGACAAAATCATGTAGCAATCCCTAGATTGTGATTGCTGCAGAGGTTGGTGAGGAGGCGCCGCCTCCTCCCTTGGAGGATCCATGAGCGGTTTCGACATTTTCGCCATTGCGCTGGTGCTGCTGGGCATCTTCACGCTGTATTCCGGCGTGAAGACCGTGCCGCAGGGGTTCGACTGGACCGTGGAGCGGTTCGGTAAATACACCGGCACGCTGTCGCCGGGCCTCAACATCATCGTGCCGTTCTTCGACCGCATCGGGCGCAAGGTGAACATGATGGAGCAGGTGATCGACATCCCCGAGCAGGAGGTCATCACCAAGGACAACGCCACCGTGACGGTGGATGGCGTCGCCTTCTACCAGGTGTTCGACGCCGCGAAAGCGAGCTACGAGGTCGCCAACCTCAACCAGGCGATCATCACGCTGACCATGACCAACATCCGCTCGGTGATGGGCTCGATGGATCTGGACCAGGTGCTGTCGCATCGCGACGAGATCAACGAGCGGCTGCTGCGCGTCGTCGACGCCGCGGTGTCGCCGTGGGGACTGAAGGTCAACCGCATCGAGATCAAGGACATCGTGCCGCCGGCCGATCTGGTCGAGGCGATGGGCCGGCAGATGAAGGCCGAGCGCGTCAAGCGCGCCGACATCCTCCAGGCGGAGGGCCAGCGGCAGTCGGAGATCTTGCGCGCGGAAGGCGCCAAGCAGAGCCAGATCCTGCAGGCCGAGGGCCGCCGCCAGTCCGCGTTCCTCGATGCGGAAGCGCGCGAGCGCGCGGCGGAGGCCGAGGCCAAGGCGACGCAGATGGTGTCGGACGCGATCGGTAAGGGCGACGTCGCCGCGCTCAACTACTTCATCGCCGATAAATACATCAAGGCGTTCGGCCAGCTCGCGGACTCGCCGAACCAGAAGGTGATCATGCTGCCGATCGAGGCGACCGGCATGCTCGGCTCGCTCGCCGGCATCGGCGAGATCGCCAAGGCGACGTTCGGCGAGAGCTCGGCCTCTGCGGTCGCAGCCGCGCGCCGCGGCGGCTCGGTGCCGTCGGCGGGGACGCCGCCGAAGCCGCCTGTGCCGCCGCAGGCCTGAGGCAAGGGAGGTCATCATGAGCGACATGTTCGTGACG
>NZ_CAFI01000465.1 GCF_000239775.1 Bradyrhizobium sp. ORS 375 | reverse complement strand
AACGATCGTCCGCCTCTCGGCCCCGAGCCGGCGGAAGCCAAGCCGGTGCGTCCGCCACGGCCCGAGGCGCCAGCCCCCGCTGCAACTCCAGCTGGGCCAGGGCGGCCTCAGCCGATCCCGACCGCTGGCGCCGACGCGCCACCGCCGGTACGCGAGCGTCCGGCCGCTCCGCGCCGTGCGCCTGATACCAACGGCCCGGCTGCCGCAACGCCGTCGATGCGCGGCTTCCGGGACATCACTGCCGATGTCGATGATCTCGGCAAGGCCACGGCCCAAGCCAACCGCGCCGCGCGCAAGACCTACGCCAATGTTCCGGCCACCGATCTCGATCGCCTCGAGGGCGACGATGATCGGCCGCCACTGCCCGCCGAGCCGGCCTATTCCTATGACGAGTCGGTTCAGGAGGCGGAGCGCTATGCGGTGCCGGCCACCGCCTCGGCCCGTCCCAGGGCGGCGGCTGGAGAGCGCGAGGTCAAGAAGAAGTCCGAGCGCAGCGGCTCGACCTTCCCGTTCAAGATGGCGATCGCCGCCGGCGTCTTGCTGATCCTGGTCGGCGCCGGCATCCTGTGGGGCCGGCCTTTGGTCGGGGCCGTGACCGGATTGTTCAAGTCGACCGCAACGGTCGAGGCGCCGAAGGACACCGGCGCGCCGCTGAGCAAGCCCAAGATCACCGACCGCGTCGGCCAGTCGCCGAGCTCGGACCAGATCGCGCCGGTGGCGCAGAAGGTCGTGCTGTATGACGAGGATCCGGGCGATCCGAAGGGCAAGCAATATCTCGGGTCGGTGGTCTGGCGCACCGAGCAGATCAAGGCGACGGGCACGCAGAAGGCCGACATCGCCGTGCGTGCGGACATCGAGATTCCGGACCGCAAGTTCAAGATGACGATGTCGTTCCGCCGCAACACCGACACCTCTTTGCCGGCGAGCCACACGGCCGAGCTGACCTTCATCCTGCCGCAGGATTTCTCCGGCGGCGGCGTCGGCAATGTACCGGGCATCCTGATGAAGTCCAACGAGCAGGCGCGCGGCACACCCTTGGCGGGTCTGGCCGTGAAGGTGACGGACGGATTTTTCCTGGTCGGCCTCTCCAATGTCGACGCCGACCGGACCCGCAACGTGCAGCTCCTGAAGGAGCGCTCCTGGTTCGACGTTCCGCTGGTCTACAGCAATCAGCGCCGCGCGATCATCGCGATCGAGAAGGGAGCGCCCGGCGAGCGCGCCTTCAACGACGCGTTCGCGGTGTGGGGAGACTGACCGGACGGCAGGTGCTTCGCGCGTTCGGCGGATGAGCGAGGCAGGAGGTGTGGCATGAAGCGTTATCTGATCTTCGTGGCCGTCGGCCCGGCACTGGGCGGCTTCGCGCTGCTGCTGGTGACCACCTACATGTCCGGCTACTGGACTGAGACCAATCCGGGCGAGGTCGCCAAGCTGTTCAAGGTGTTCGTCACCTCGCTGCAGTTCAGCTATCTGTTCGGCTTCCTGCCGGCGCTGATGATGTGCGCCATCGACGACATCCTGTTCCACGTCAGGCGGATCGGGCCGGTGCTGCGGATGCTGATCGTCGGCGGCATCGCGTTCCTGCTGGCCGGCTTCAACTATGCATCGCACGGCGCTGAAAACGGCGCCCTGCAGTGGGTCCTGTACGGCCTCGTCGGCTTCATCCCGGCGACAGTGTCCTCCTGGCTGGTGCACAAACTCGTCGACGAGACGCCGCCAGCGGCCATCGCTGAGCCGCCGACGGCGTAGCGCGATCGGATGCGCCGATCGCGCTATCTCCCATTGCCGCGACAGCGGCCGTAGGGTCCGATGTGGAAGCCGCGTGGGCAGGCGTGCGCTGCGGGGTTGGCGAAGTTGCGCAGGCAGCCGCCATAGGGCCCCCGGTGCCAGCCCCGGCCACATCCGCCGGCGACCTGAATGACCTCAGGGTTCGTTCCGGTGTCGATCGCCGCCAGCGGCATCGCGGATGCGCCGGTGGTGAGGATGCCGAGGATCAGGCTTGCCAGCAGCAGCGGGCTTTTGAGCGTCGTACGCATCGATGATCTCCCTGGTGTGACTTAGCCGCCCGCCGCGAAGGCGATGCCGGCACGGACTTCTGCGATCGCCTGGTCGATCAGCCCCATGGCGCGCTCGCGGTGACCGCCCTTGTTCGGTGTCGCCTGAGCCAGCTCGGCTCGCGCCGATTGCAGCAGGGTGACGCTCGCAGTCATGTGCGGCTGCGCGCCGAGCGCATAGCCGATTCCGATGCCGATGGTGAGGGCGGCGCCGAGGCCAAGCTTGCGGGCCGCGGAAGATAAGGTCATCTCAATCTCTCCTCGCACTCATAGCTGTTCGACTTGAAAGGTGATGGCCGCAACGCATTTCGGCGTGCGTCCATCGGAATCGGTATTTGAACCAGTTGTCGCCGTCTTGGACTCATTGGCATGAACGGGCCGGCGACTTGGACTGATCGGCGCTTCCGCCCCGTCCTAATGAGCATGGCTGGCTTCAGCGGTCGTTCATCCCTTGCCTGCCAGATTGATCCCGCAGAATTTCCCTCGCCTCGGGTCCGATTGCGATGACCATTGTCAGGAAAATGCTGTCGACCGATATGCTGCCGAAAGAGCTCGACGACAGGCAGCGCTTCTTGTGCTTTGCGGAATTGTTCGAGCACTTCTCCAACACCGGCGAGCTCGATCCGGCCGATGACGTGCCGTTTCGCGCCGCGATGAACGCCATTCACATCGGCACGACCCTTCTCGGCCGTTGCGACGGCACGTTCACGCGCGTCCGGCGCGAGCGGCGCCAGGTGCTGGCAACCAATGACGATCGCTATTGCCTGGCGCGCAACACCGGCGTCCGCGAGGCGATGGTCGTGCATCGCGGACGCGAGTTCGTTCTTCGCCCCGGCGCCATGGTGCTGCTGAAGCTGGACGAGCCGTTCTTCAGCGCCGACGGCGCGAGCCACAAGCGCTTCGTGAACGTGCACCTGCCGATGATGACGCTGCGCTCGATGGTGCCCGGCGTCGATGACCTTGTCGGACGGGAATTGGAGCCGGGCGGGGCGCTGTCGCTCGCCATGGACTACAGCGAGCTGCTGCTCGCCCGCCCCGGCGCGGCAGATGAAGCGGGGATGGCGATTGCGCAGCATCTGCTCGACCTCGTGGCGCTCGGCCTCGGCGTTCGCGGCGATGTGATGCACGCGGCCCGGCGCGGCGGCCTGCGCAGCGTTCGCCTGAGCGCCGTGCTCGCGATTCTGAACGAGCGTTTCGCCGAGCCGGACTTCTCGGCGCAGAAGCTTGCGATCGCCGCCGGCCTGTCGGAGCGTTACGTCAACGATCTGCTCCATGAGGCCGGAGCCGGCTTCTCGGCGCGCCTCAACGAGCTGCGCCTGCGCAAGGCCATGGACCTGCTGTCCCGGGAGGAGCGCCGGATCAGCGACATCGCCTTTGGCTGCGGCTTCAACGACCTGTCCTATTTCAACCGCTGCTTCCGGCGCCGTTTCGGGCTGACCCCCACCGGCGCGCGGGGGCGCTAGGCGGCGCGCGGCGGCCATTCGACGCAACTTGTGTCCCGCCTCGCGCGTTGCCATCTCATGGCCATGCAGAACCAGAGTCCCACTTCGCCCCGCCGCGCCTCCGGACGTGCCTCGCAGGCGCATTTCGACGCCAGGGAAGCGCGTGGGCCGATCATCGACCAGGACGGACGGGAGATCCCGCAGGGCGCGTTCCAGTCCTCGTTCAACGGCGCCTTCGTCGGACCCGGCGGCGTCCGCTTCGACTTCCAGGGCGCCAACCCGTTCGGCAACCTGACCCGCGAGCAGCGCATCGCCCGGCTCGAGGCGGTGGCGAAGCTGCTCGATGTCGCCTTCGTCGTGCCCGGCACCAACATCCGCTACGGCATCGACGGCATCATCGGCCTGATCCCGGTGGTCGGCGACCTCATCGCCACCGCGCTGTCGCTGTGGCTGGTGCGCGAGGCCCGCGCGCTCGGTGCGCCCTGGCACGTCATCACCCGCATGCTCGGCAATGTCGCGGTCGAGGGCGTGATCGGCATGGTGCCGGTGGCCGGCGACGCCTTCGACGTGCTGTTTCGCGCCAACATGCGCAACGCCAAGATCCTGCGGCGGTGGCTGGATACGCAGCCGCGGTGAGCGGCGGCAAAAGCCAATAAAAGTGCTCCCAGAAAAAAACTGCCCCGCACTGGGCGGGGCAGGGTGTCGTCTATTGGTCTGGCTGCCGTCAGGCCGCATCGGCGTCGGGCGCCTTCTCGGCTTCGCGGCGCGGCAGCGGGAACGCCTCGCTTTCATACAGGGTACGGATGCCGTTCTGGTCGAACCGGGCTTCCTCGACCTGCAGATAGGCGCCATTCAGCGAGTCCGCCGGCAACTCCTCCATGGCGAAGCGCACGGCCTCGGCCGCGGTGCCGAACCGCCGATAGGCGAAGCCCGCCCGCTTCTTCTTGCGAATGGCGGCGGGGAACAGTTCGGCAGAGGTGTTGAAGTTGAACGGACGCATTGGACGCATGGTCTGAGACCTCTTCTTGTCGGCTAAGAGCGCTGACGCGAGCTTTCGAACGATCAAGCTTGGCAATGACGCCAGCGATTGCGGGTGTGGAGGGCGGTCATCTTGCCGCTCCAGGCGGCCCAGCCCTGCATGTCAGTTACGACCCCTAATATAGGCCGATTTGACAGAAATGCGAATCCTGCCGGGTCACATCGTAAATCTGCGCTCGCCGCAAGGCTTTTGAAATATCCTATTTTTTCAACAACTTAATTGCTCTGCAACTTGTGAATGCAGGGGAGCTTCATGCGCACAGCGAAATTCTGGCGCGTTGTGACTGATTTTGCCCCCGCTCAGTGCGTCGACCGGGGTCCGCCGGCCCCCGGATACCGTCAATGGAACGGCACCGGAGGGCGGGTTCGCAGGGTCACCGCGGCTTCAGCTTCAATGCCGCCGAGTTGATGCAGTAGCGCAGTCCGGTCGGCCCCGGGCCGTCCGGGAAGACGTGGCCGAGATGGCCCGAGCATTTCGAGCACAGCACCTCGGTGCGGACCATGCCGTGGGTCGTGTCGGTCTCCTCGTCGATGTGGCTCTCCTTCGCCGGCTGGGTGAAGCTCGGCCAGCCGCAGCCGGAATCGAACTTGGCATCGGATTCGAACAGCGCCTGTCCGCAGCCGGCGCACACATAGGTCCCGGCACGGTGGTCATGCTCGTACTCGCCCGAGAACGGGCGCTCGGTCGCCTTCTCGCGCAGCACGGCGTACTGCATCGGCGTCAGCTCGCGGCGCCACTCGGCCTCGCTCTTGACGACCTTGTCGCTGGTCCGGGGGGCGCTCGTCTTGGTGTCGCTCATCGTCTTGTTCCTCCGGCGGACCCGAATGGTCCGCCCTTCTCATTAATCGCGTCCGCTTCGCCCGATCGCTTCAGTTGGTCGCCTCAATTGGTCGCCTTGGCGTCCCTGACCAGCGTCGGCTTGTCGATGTAGTTCTCGGCGAAGATCTTCTTCAGATTGTCGATTTTCGGCAGGTCGTTATAGGCAATATAGGGCTGGTTCGGGTGCAGCGTCAGGTAGTCCTGATGATAGTCCTCGGCCGGGTAGAACGCCTCGAGCTTGCCGACCTTGGTGACGATCGGCTTGCCGAACACCTTGGTCTTGTCGAGCTGGGCGATATAGGCGTCGGCAACCTTCTTCTGCGCCTCCGACGTCGTGAAGATCGCCGAGCGATATTGCGGGCCCGAGTCCGGGCCCTGGCGGTTCAGCTGGGTCGGGTCGTGCACGACGGAGAAGAAGATCTGCAGGATCTTGCCGTAGGAGACCTTCTTCGGGTCGAACTTGATCTGCACGGACTCGGCGTGCCCGGTGCTGCCGCTCGACACCGTGCGATAGTCGGCCGTGGCCCTGGTGCCGCCGGCATAGCCGGACACCGCGCTGACCACGCCGGCGGTGTGCTGGTACACGCCCTGGACGCCCCAGAAGCAGCCGCCGGCGACGACAGCCGTTTCGAGGCCATCGCCAGCCGGCTGATCCAGCGCCGGGGGCGGGATCACGACCGCTTCCTCGGCGGCGTGCAGAGGCTGCCAGGCCAGGATGCCGACGGCCGCCATTGCACCGAGCACGGCCGTTTTCAGGAACAGGGAGCGGGTGAGGCGCATCTTCGATCCTCGTTTCGGTTGTCGATCTCGTCTTGCCGGCCGAAACACTGGCCCGGTCCGGCCTCTGCTGCAAGATACGCCGCTGCTCTACGGGCGTTACAGAGGCCCCCACACGACTGCGTGAACGGCCGGCGCTTTGCGGAGACGTCGTGATCCGGGTTTTCGCCCCTGGTCTTGACCGAACCGCGACGATATTCGTTCGACAAACGCTCGACCCGTCCGCCACGCGAGATCCATCCTGGCCATGCCGCGCCTCCTGCCGACGCTTCTCCTGCTGTTCTGCTCTGCCATCCCCGCCTTGGCCGGCCCCGTTCTGAGCGATGATCTCGCCGTCTGTCGCAGCCGACAGGCGGATCTGGCGACGCGGGCAGTGGCCTGCGAGCGGCTGCTCGACGGCGGCAACCTGACCGGCAAGGACCTCGCCAACGCGCTCGACATTCGCGCCGTGGTCGCCATCAACAAGCGCGAGGACGACAAGGCGATCGAGGCGCTGACGGCGGCGATCGCCGCCGACGCCGACAACATCATGATCCTGAACCGGCGGGGCTATGTCTACGAGCGCAAGGGCAAGGATGATCTGGCGCTCGCCGACTACGACGCCGCGCTGCAGAAGCGGCCGAACTTCGGGCTCGCCTACAACAACCGCGGCACCATTCATCTGCGCCGCGGCGCGCTGCAGAGCGCGCTCGACGATTTCAATGCCGCCGTCCGCACCGCCCCGGCGCTGTATCTCGGTTACATCAATCGCGGCCGCGTCCGCATCCTGATGGGCGACTATGACGGCGCGCTGGCCGATCTCGAGCAGGCCGAGAAGATCGATGCGGCCGCGCCGGTGACGGCGGTGTATCGCAGCGACGCCTTGACCGCGATGGGCCGGATCGAGGAGGCGATCGCCAGCTGGAATGGCGTCATCGAGAAGTCGCCGAAGAACCAGTATGCCCTGACCGGGCGCGCCGACGCTTATCTGCGCAAGGGCGATCTGGACGCGGCGCTGAAGGATCTCAATGCCGCCCTGGCCATGAACCCGAACAACGTCCGCGCCCATGCCGGTCGGGGCCAGCTGTTCGAGAAGCGCGGCAATCTCGCCCAGGCCCGCGCGGATTATCGCGCCGCCGCGTTCGCGCTCACCACCTTCGATCCGGTCGAGGTCGCGCGCGCCCGCAAGCTGGCGCAGGACCGTCTCGCGGCGCTCACGCCGCAGACGCCGGGCGGAGCGCCAACCGTCCGACGCGTCGCGCTGGTCATCGGCAATGGCGGCTACAAATCCGTGCGCCCGCTGCCGAACCCGCCGCGCGACGCCAAGCTGATCGCGGACACGTTGCGCGCGACCGGCTTCCAGTCCGTGACGCTGGTGAACGATCTCTCGCGTGACAAGTTCTTCGAGGCGCTGCGCAGCTTCGAGGCCGAGGCGGAGAAGGCGGACTGGGCCGTGGTCTATTATGCCGGACATGGCTTCGAGATCGGCGGCGTCAACTACCTGGTGCCGACGGATGCGAAGCTCGCGGCGGACAAGGATGCCGAGACCGAGGCGGTCGCGCTCGAGCAGGTGCTCGCCGCCGTCAGCGCGGCGCGCAAGCTGCGCCTCGTCATCCTGGATGCCTGCCGCGACAACCCGTTCGCGCCGGGCATGAAGCAGACGCTGGCGCTCAAGCTGGTCGACAAGGGCTTCTCCAACATCGAGCCCGGCGCCGGCATGATGGTGGTCTACGCCGCCAAGCACGGCGCCACCGCGCTCGACGGCGACGGCGGCAACAGCCCGTTCGCCACCGCGCTCGCCCGCACCATCAAGGAGCCGCGCATCGAGGTGCGCAAGCTGTTCGACATCGTCCGCGACGATGTCTGGGCCGCCACCAAGCGACGCCAGCAACCCTTCACCTACGGCTCGCCGCCGGGACGCGAGGATTTCTTCTTCGTCGCGGCGGAGTGAGGGGCGGTGGGCAGAAAGCCTTATTGGCGCCAATGCTGATTGAACAGGTGACATCAGCGCCGTCCTCCGCTGTCGTCCCGGCGAACGCCGGGACCCATAACCACCGGCCGTGGTTTGGTACGCAAATGTCAGCCATGTCGCCTCCACCACTCCCGCCGCGGAGTATGGGTCCCGGCGTTCGCCGGGACGACATTGTTAGTTGTGGCGCGACCTGGCCAGACATGACGACTGTTTCAGACGTGACTGCTCGTTCTCGCGGCCCATCGAGCCCGAGCGATGCTTGATCCTCGTCCCTCCGATATCGGAGGGCGCAGGGAAGGCCGGGTGCCGACCGACACCCATGGTCCGCGTGCAGCAAATAAGCACGCGGCAGAACCACAGGTTCAGCCGGATCATCCCGGCCTTCCCTGCGCGATGGTGTTAACGCTTATACGTGCTCTCCCCGGGGACCGGCTGTCTTGCCCCCGTCACCGGCGGATCATCATCCCCGCCGGCTTGGCCTCAGCGTCGGGAGGCCAGGACCACACGCTTTCGCCGTCCGCGCCATGCCGTTCGTCCGCAGGCCTTCGCCCGCTGCAGCATGTCGCGTCCATCGCCTCCCCGGCCCCACGTTCGTGACGATCGCGAAGCGCCCCTCCTGGCGGGCTGGGATGCGCGGAAAGGTGCCAGTGATTTGCCCGACGGCACAAGGCCCGTCGGGATGCGACAAAATAACCCGACGGGCAAAAGGGAACCGCAGCGCACACTCAGACGATGTCACCGCTACGCGAACGATTGCGAGATCCGCGTCATGCGCAGCGCGACAGGATCTGTCATGAACGCTTGTAGCCGTCAGGAACTAATCAGTTCATTGGTATCGAACCCTTCTTCGTCATTGCGAGCGCAGCGAAGCAATCCAGAGTCCCGCCCACCACTCTGGATTGCTTCGCTGCGCTCGCAATGACGCCGTGGCTGACAACGGGCGACGCCACTCAAGCTGAATCGTAGGGTGGGCAAAGCGGCCGCCGCAACGCGGCGGCGTGCCCACCATCGGGCGGCGTGGTCGCGGTGAGACGGTGGGCACGGCGCCGCTGCGATCGTGCCGGTTGAAGGCGCGGGATTGCGCCTTTGCCCACCCTACGGGAGCGGGGCCGTGGGGATTGGACCGCGCCGCGCTCAGCTGGCATGCTCCTCGCGTTCGTGGATGACGCTGGCGCGGCCGACGATGAGGTCGTCGACATGGCCGATGCGCGAGACGTCCTTGCCGGCATAGGGGAGGGAGTGCAGCACGCAGCGCATCGCATTGAGACGGGCGCGCTTCTTGTCGTCGGACTTGATCACGGTCCACGGGCAGTCGGCGGTGTCGGTGGAGAAGAACATCGCCTCCTTGGCGCGGGTATAGTCGTCCCATTTGTCGAGGGAGGCGGTGTCGATCGGCGACAGCTTCCACTGTTTCAGCGGATGCGCCTCGCGCTCCTTGAAGCGGCGGCGCTGCTCCTCGCGGCTGACCGAGAACCAGAATTTGATGAGATGCATGCCGCTGCGCACGAGGTTGCGCTCGAACTCCGGCACCTGGCGCAGGAACTCGTCATATTCGGCCTGCGAGCAGAATCCCATCACGCGCTCGACGCCGGCGCGGTTGTACCAGGAGCGGTCGAACAGCACGATCTCGCCCGAGGTCGGCAGGTGCTCGACATAGCGCTGGAAGTACCATTGGCCGCGCTCGACGTCGCTCGGCTTGTCGAGCGCCACGACGCGCGCGCCACGCGGATTGAGATGCTCCATGAACCGCTTGATGGTGCCGCCCTTGCCGGCGGCGTCGCGGCCCTCGAAGAGCAGCACCAGGCGCTGGCGCGCGTCCTTCATCCAGTTCTGCAGCTTCAAAAGCTCGGTCTGCAGGATGAACTTCTGCTCCTCATAGTCCTTGCGATACATGCGGTATTTGTAGGGATAGCCGCCCTGGCGCCAATTGTCGGCGAGTTCGTCGGAGGTGTGACGCTTGTCGCGCTTGGCCTTGCCGTCGATCAGCGCCTTCATCAGCTTGGCATCATCAGGCGAGGCGCCGTCGAGCATCGCCTTGACCGGCGCGCTGTCGGCATCGAGTGCCGGCGGTCCGTTCAGCACGCGTTCGAAGGCCGACAGCTCGGTGATCTGCGCCGCCTGCGTCGATTCGTCGATCAGCGACTGCGCGATCGGATCGAGCTTCGCGGCGGATTGTCGGCGGGCGACATTGGCCCGCGCGCTCGCGCGTTTGGTGCGCGCCCCCTGGGAAGCCGTGCCTTTCGTGGTCTTCTTTGCCATGCGATTCCGCCCCGCCTGTTGGTGTCGTGCAGAGATGTGAATCGATTTTTATCCGCCAAGCGCAGTGCGGCAGGTTGACCTGGATCAACGGGTCGCAGGCTGTTGCGGGAACAGAGCAGGGCGATACCGTTCTTGGTCAAATTGGTCTTGAGCCGAACCCCCGTCATTCCGGGGCAAGGCCGCAGGCCTTGAACCCGGAATCTCGAGATTGTCTTGCGTTCGTTGCTAACAAGCTCGGGATTCCGGGTTCAATCGCCAGAGCGCAAGGGCGCTCTGACGATTGCCCCGGAATGACGAGGGGTGTGGTATCAGTAGTGCGACAGGCTCACACCACGATCGACAGCCGCTTCGCGGCCCGCGTAATGCCGGTATAAAGCCAGCGGGCGCGGCTCTCCTGGAAGGCAAAGCTCTCGTCGAACAGCACGACGTCGTCCCATTGCGAGCCCTGCGACTTGTGCACGGTCAGCACATAGCCGTAGTCGAACTCGTCGTACGGCTTGCGCTGCTCCCACGGAATGTCCTCGATGCCGCCGGCGAAGCACTCGCCGCGCACGGAGACTTTCGTCACCTTGCGGCCGAAATCCTCGTCGGGCGCCACGCGCATCGTGACGATCTTGGACTTCGAGGTCGCGCGCGACTTCACCCGCCACAGGCCGCCATTGAACAGGCCCTTCTTGCGGTTGTTGCGCAGGCAGACCAGCTTGTCGCCGGCCACCGGCAGCGCGTCCTCGATGTCCAGGCGCTGGCGAAAGCGGTTGTTGTAGGCGCGGCGGGTGGCGTTGCGGCCGACCAGCACCTGGTCGGCCTCCATCACGCGTGACGGATCGAGCTCGCGGCGCTCCACCACCTCGCTCTCGCCGTAGCGGCCGATGTCGAGCGTGTTGCCTTCGCGCACATCCATCGACATCCGCACGATCGGATCGTCCTGGGCCTGGCGGTGCACCTCGGTCAGCATCACGTCGGGCTCGCTGTCGGTGAAGAAGCCGCCGCCCTTGACCGGCGGCAGCTGGGCGGGATCGCCGAGCACCAGCAGGGGGCAGTCGAACGAGAGCAGGTCGCGGCCGAGATCGGCGTCGACCATCGAGCACTCGTCGATGATGATCAGCTTGGCCTTGGACGCCGGCGCATCGTCCCACAGTTCGAAATTCGGCTGCTCCTCGCCGCTCTCCTGGGCGCGATAGATCAGCGAGTGGATGGTCGAGGCGTTGTCGCAGCCCTTGCTGCGCATCACGAGCGCCGCCTTGCCGGTGAACGCCGCGAACTTGACCTCGCCATCGACGCCCTCGGCGATGTGGCGGGCCAGCGTGGTCTTGCCGGTGCCGGCATAGCCGAACAGCCGGAACACCTGCGGCGTGCCGTTGCGGCCGGGCTTGTCCTTGAGCCAGTCGGCGACGGCCTTGAGGGCGGAATCCTGATGCGGGGAGAAGGTGGTCATGGCTCACGGGGAAGGAGCCGCGGCGCGACTCGGGACATTCCGTGAACCTAAGGGCTGACGGGGAGAGATCAAGCGCTGATCAGGAAGAGATGCAGCCGCTGGCGCGATCATTGTTCATGGAAGCCGAGCGCGTGCGACCCGGACGGTGCGCCCCCCCCTTGCGGGG
>NZ_CAFI01000466.1 GCF_000239775.1 Bradyrhizobium sp. ORS 375 | reverse complement strand
CAAGTGAGACGGGATGCTAGACCATAGCACGGCATTCGGGAAAACGGAAGAATAAAATTCGGATTTTCGGTGTATCGAGCCCGGCGGTCACCGCGCGGTTCCGAGAGGCCAAAAGGATTAGTGTTGACTAATTCATTAGCCGTAGCTATTGTTTCTGCATGATCCCGCCTGAAACCATCACCACCGTCATGCGCGCCTTGGCCGACCCCACCCGTCGGGCCGTCTTCGAGCGCATCGTCGACGCCGACGAGATCACCGTGGTCGAGCTGACCCGCGGCAGCAGCGTCACGCAGGGCGCCATCTCGCAGCATCTGAAAGCCCTGAAGCAGGCGGGCCTGGTCTGCGAGCGCCCCGAGGGGCGCAAGGTCTACTACCGCGCCGAGCCACGCGGCCTCGCGCCGCTGGCCGACTGGATGAGCCATTACGGCGCGTTCTGGCGCGACCGCTTCGCCGATCTGAGAAAACTGCTGAAGGAGATCGACCCATGAACCAGACCGTCAAGCCGGATACGCAGGCCATCATGGTGGAGGAGATCTTCCCGCATGCGCCCGAAGTCATCTGGAGGGTGCTGACCAATGGCGAACTGATCGGCCGCTGGCTGATGGCGCCCACGGGGTTCGAAGCCGTGGTGGGAACGCACTTCACCTTCCAGACCACGCCGGCCGGCGAATGGGACGGCACCATTCACTGCGAGGTGCTGGAGGTCGTGCCGAACGAGCGGCTGTCCTATGCGTGGAAGGGCGGCCATGCCGGCAATGTCGGCTACGGCGCGCCGTTGGCGACCGTGGTCACCTTCACCCTGGCCAGAGCGGACACCGGTACGCGCCTGCGCCTCGTCCATTCCGGCTTCGTTCTGCCCGCCAACGAGACCGCGTATCGCAAGATGGGCGAGGGCTGGAAGACGGTGGTCAAGAAGCTCGATCAGCTCGTCACTGACGAGACATCGCTGCAGCGGCCGCATTGACGCACACGGAGAACCATCATGACCAACGTCTATGCCGGCGGCTGCGCCTGCGGCGCGGTGCGCTATGAGATCACGGGGGAGCCCGCGGTGATGCTGGACTGCCAGTGCCGGCAATGCCAGCGCGACAGCGGCACCGGGCATCAGTCGCACCTCACCTTCGTTGCGGCGGAGGTGAAGGTCGACGGCGAAGTATCGCACTGGGAGACCACAGGCGATGGCGGCACCGTGAAGCGCCGCGCCTTCTGTCCGACCTGCGGCTCGTCGATGCACATGACGTTTCCGGCGATGCCGGATGTGTTCATCGTCACCCCGGCCAGCCTCGACGATCCCGGCCGCTACAAGCCGCAACTGGTGTCCTGGACCGCGGCCGGATACGCCTGGGATCACCTCGATCCGGCGCTGCCGAGGTTCGAGAAGATGCCGCCGCGGTGAGTGGGGTGCTGCGGTGGCAGGTCTGGATTATCGCCGCAGTCCTGTCGCGTATGACGTTTGATCTGTCGGACCAGACTGCTTCCACGTTGTCATGGCCGGGCTTGTCCCGGCCATCCACGTCGTCCGGCGCACTCCGATGGACGTGGATGCCCGGGACAAGCCCGGGCATGACGGAGTAACAAATTGGCCGTGGTTCCTGCCGCGATGGGCTCATTCTTCTATGCGACGGACCTGACTTTGCCGCATCCTTCCTCCCAATGAAATTCAACGAGCCACAGACCCAAGACCCTCTCGCGGACGTTTAAGCTCCGGGACCGAAGCCGGTGTCTTGGAGATCCGCATGGCGCCAGAGCCTGCACAATCAACCGTCTACTTCGACGGCTCCTGCCCGCTGTGCCGGGCGGAGATCAATTACTACAGCCGCACGGATCAGGCCGGTGCGCTGTGCTTCGTCGATGTCTCCAAAGCCGATGCCGAGACACCGGAGGGGCTGAGCCAGCAGCAGGCGATGGCGCGGTTTCATGTGCGCGCCAGTGACGGGCGGCTGCTGTCGGGCGCCGCTGCTTTTGTCGAGGTCTGGCGGCGTCTGCCGCGGTGGCGCTGGGCGGCGCGCGTGGCGTCGCTGCCCGGGGCGCTGGCGGTCCTGGAGCTCGGCTACAGG
>NZ_CAFI01000467.1 GCF_000239775.1 Bradyrhizobium sp. ORS 375 | reverse complement strand
GTCTACCTGAAGGACATCTGGCCGACGACCAAGGAGGTCAACGACTTCGTCAAGAAGTTCGTCAAGGCGTCGATCTTCAAGAAGCGCTACGCCGACGTGTTCAAGGGCGACACCAACTGGCGCAAGATCAAGACCGTCGAGAGCGAGACCTATCGCTGGAACATGTCGTCGACCTACGTGCAGAACCCGCCGTATTTCGAGGGCATGAAGAAGGAGCCTGAGCCGATCAAGGACATCGTCGAGGCCCGCGTGTTGGCGCTGTTCGGCGACAAGATCACCACCGACCACATCTCGCCGGCCGGTTCGATCAAGCTGACCTCGCCCGCCGGCAAGTTCCTCAGCGAGCACCAGGTCCGCCCGGCCGACTTCAACCAGTACGGCACCCGCCGCGGCAATCACGAGATCATGATGCGCGGCACCTTCGCCAACATCCGCATCAAGAACTTCATGCTCAAGGGCGCCGACGGCAACATCCCCGAGGGCGGTCTGACCAAGCACTGGCCCGACGGCGAGCAGATGTCGATCTACGACGCCGCCATGAAGTACCAGGAAGAGGGCGTGCCGCTGGTGGTGTTCGCCGGTGCCGAATACGGCAACGGCTCGTCGCGCGACTGGGCGGCCAAGGGCACCCGCCTGCTCGGCGTCCGCGCCGTGATCTGCCAGAGCTTCGAGCGCATCCACCGCTCGAACCTGGTCGGCATGGGCGTGCTGCCGCTCACCTTCCAGGAAGGCACCTCGTGGTCGTCGCTGGGCCTGAAGGGCGACGAGAAGGTCACCATCAAGGGCCTGCAGGGCGACTTGAAGCCGCGCCAGACCCTGACCGCCGAAATCATCTCGGCCAACGGTGCGGCGCAGCAGGTGCCGCTGCTCTGCCGGATCGATACGCTGGACGAGCTGGACTACTACCGGAACGGCGGCATCCTGCACTACGTGCTGCGCAAGCTCGCCGCTTAACCACAGCGCGATGCGACAGTTTGGCTCACTCTGAAGTGAGTAGCGGGTGATGAAGGAGGCGGCCTATGACAAAGGCCGCCTCCTTTGCATTTTCGGTTTGTTAACTACGAGGACGGCATCGCGGATAGGGTGATGCGCTAGGGCGCAGCGGACGGTGGTCCAGACGGGACAGTGGCGATGAGTGGACAGATGTCGTGGTGGTCGCGCGCGGCGCTTGGTGTCTGTGCGGTCATTGCCTTCGTCCGGCCGGCGGCCGCCGACCCGCGTGCGGTGATCGAACTCTTCACCTCGCAGGGCTGCTCGTCCTGTCCGCCGGCCGATAAGTTGCTCGGCGACCTCTCGCGCGATCCCTCCGTCATCGCCCTGTCGCTGCCGATCGATTACTGGGATTATCTCGGCTGGAAGGACACTCTGGCCGATTCCCGGTTCACGGCCCGGCAGCGCGCCTATTCGCGGGCGCGAGGCGATCGTGAGGTCTACACTCCGCAGGCCGTGGTCAACGGCTCCGTGCATGTGATCGGCAGCGATCGCGACGCGATCGAGGGCGCCATCGAGGAGACCGGCCGAGGCGGTGCCGTGATGTCGGTGCCGGTCAGCCTATCGATCGAAGGCCAGGAGCTGACCGTTTCGGTCGCTGCAGCCGACGAGCACGCGCCGCGCAAGCACGGTGAAGTCTGGGTCTGCTCGATCGCCCGTGTCGTTCCGATCCAGGTCGCGCGCGGCGAGAATGGCGGCCGGGAGCTCACCTACTACAACGTCGTTCGCGGTCTGATGAAGCTGGGGGACTGGAACGGGTCGCCGGCGAGCTGGAGCGTTCCGCTCGAGAAGATCGCCCGCGAGGGCGTGGATGGCGCCGTCGTCTATGTGCAGGACGGCAGCCGGGACCGGCCCGGCCTGATGCTCGGTGCGGCTCGCTCGGACCTGCCGTTGCTCACCCGAACTTCGGCGACGACGCGCGCTCCCGAGCGCTGAGCTCTTCTCTCCGCTCATCGTTCCGACGGCTTGATGGACGGCGCGATAGGCCCACGTCCATGACGGACGCGCGTCGCAATATCCTCACCCAAGCACCCGCCCAAAAAGCAAAAGGACCAACTCGCGTTGGCCCTTTGCCTTTACTTGTGAATAGACCCGATCCTGACGACCCCGGGGGGCTGGGGGCTGAGGAATCCGGAACCGAAAGGACCGGGCCAACGCACACGAATCTTATGCCTAACGTCGGGGGCAGTCCCTGGGCGGAAAGGCGGCGCGATTATGATTCCGCTAACGATCCCGTGACGCTTGCGTGTTCGCGGAACTCGCGCGCATCACGGATGCTGCCAAGTTCGATAATGAAAACCGCCCCTTGCGGCTTCCGCCGGTTGGCGCGATCATGTCACAGAGATGACAGGAGGACGCTCATGAACCTCACCCCGGAGGATGCCGACCCCAGCGAGAATCGCGCGGCGGCGCGCAATGCCGCTGCAGCGCCGACCCGGGTGACGTTCGACCGTCTCGAGCTGAACCGCATCCTCAATCTCTACGGTCGCATGGTCGCCGATGGCGAGTGGCGGGACTACTCGATCGACTTCCTGCGCGACCGCGCCGTGTTCTCCGTCTTCCGCCGCGCGTCCGAGGTGCCGCTCTACCGCATCGAGAAGGATCCGCGGCTGGCGCGCAAGCAGGGCATGTACAGCGTGATCTCGGCGACCGGTCTGATCCTGCGCCGTGGCCACGAGCTGGAACGGGTGCTGCTGGCGATCGCGCCGAAGCCGGCGCTGGTCTGACCCGGCGCCTCAGCCGATCTGTATCGCCTAGACCGGGATGTCGCTGCCGCCGGAGCCGAGCGGCCGTTGCATCATGACAGTATCCAGCCAGCGGCCGAATTTCAGTCCGACGCTCGGATGGGTGCCGATCATCTGGAAGCCGCACGCGGTGTGCAGCCCGACCGAGCCGGCATTGGCGGAGTCGCCGATCACGGCGATCATCTGGCGGAAGCCACGCGCTTCACAGGCGTCGAGCAGCGCCCGCATCAGTCGCATGCCGATGCCGCGACGTTGGCTCGCCGGCGCGAGATACACTGAGTTCTCGACCGTGAAGCGATAGGCGGGACGGGGACGATAGGGGCCGGCATAGGCATAGCCCACCACCTCCCCGTCCAGCAGCGCGGCGAAATACGGAAAGCCGCCGTCGCTCAGCGCCCGGAAGCGCCGGGTCATCTCCGCCAGATCCGGCGGATCGAGCTCGAAGGTGGCCGTGCCCTCGCGCACGGCCTGGCCATAGATGGCGGTGATGGCGGGAAGGTCGGCCTCCTGGGCGGGCCGGATCTCGATGTCGGACATGGGTGGAACAATACCAGGGCGAAGCAGCCGATCAACATCGCCACGGCATGGCTGCCGTTCCCGCCGCGAGGTCGCCGCGCCGAAAGCGCGGACAAACGAAAAAGCCCCGGCGGTGAGGCCGGGGCTTCGGAGGTCGCTCGTTCGAGCGGTCAGATCAGTCGCGCTGTCCGAGCAGCTGCAGGAGCAGCGTGAACAGGTTGATGAAGTTCAGGTACAGCGACAGGGCGCCGGTGATCGCTGCGCGCTCGGCGATATCGCCGCCCGCGGAGGCGTAGCCGTAGATGTACTCGTTCTTGAGGCGCTGCGTGTCCCAGGCGGTCAGGCCGGCGAACACGAACACGCCGATCACCGAGACGATGAACTGCAGCATCGAGCTCGCCAGGAACAGGTTCACGAGGCTCGCCAGCACGATGCCGATCAGGCCCATGAACAGGAACGAGCCCATGCCCGTCATGTCACGCTTGGTCGTGTAGCCGTACAGGCTGAGCGCGCCGAACGTCGCCGCGGTGATGAAGAACACCCGCACGATCGAGGTGTGGGTGTACACCAGGAAGATCGACGACAGCGACACGCCCATCAAGGCCGAGAACACCCAGAACAGGATCTGCGCGGTCGACGGCGCCAGGCGGTTGATGCCGGCCGAGATCGCGAACACCATGACCAGGGGGGCCAGGATGAACAGCCACTTCAGCGGGCTCACGAACATCGCGTAGCCGAACTGCGTCAGATAAGCGTTGCCGAACTTGAACACGCCGGCCGCCGGATCGCCGGTCACCGCCGCCATGTAGACGCCCAGTGCCGCGAGGCCGGTGATGGCCAGGCCGATGCTCATGTAATTGTAGATGCGCAGCATGTAGGCGCGCAGACCGGCGTCGACGGTCGCGGCATCGGCGCGCCCGGCCACCCGGCCAAAGGGTGAAGCATAGTTGCGGTCTAGGTCCGACATGGTCGAATTCCCGTTGGTTGCCCGGCGCTCCGGTCCTGGCAGGACCTTCAGCCGGTTCTCGAAAAACCCTATCTCATCAAAGCTGCCATCGATATTAAATTTGCGTCATCGGCAAATTCGCCATCTTCCGGCGGATCTCTTTGGCAGCCCTCTGAGCCCATTCCCTAAATGGGAAACTAGCATAATTGGTGCAAGCTTCCACGCGCGGCTGAATGTCGCTCCGCGCGGGTTTGCGCCGTGAAAAGCCCGTTAACCGTGCGGCATGACCGCACAATCTGCTAGAGGTTCCTCAGAACCGTTGCCGGCTTCTGGTTGAGCGCCAGCAGCGTACCGGCGAGCCCGAGGCCGACGGTCACCACCAGCGCTGCCAGCACCACCAGCGCGGCGCTGCCGGCCTGCCAGGCGAAGCTCAGCGTCATCAGCCGGGTCACGATCAGCCACGCCGAGACCGATCCTGCGATGACGCCGAACGCGGCGGTGGCAAAGCCGATCATCAGATATTCGAGCGCGTAGGCGCCGAGCAGCCGCAGCCGCGTGGCGCCCAGCGTCTTCAGGATGACTGCGTCATAGACGCGATGGCGATGTCCGGCGGCGAGCGCACCGCCCAGCACCAGGATGGCCGAGATCAGCGTCACCGCGCTGGCGCCGCGGATCGCGAGCGCGAGGTTGGAAACCACCGAGCCAACGGTCTCCATCACTTCGCGAACGCGCACGCTGGTCACCATCGGGAATGCGTCGGCGACCTTGCGGATGACGCGGGCATCCTCGGCGGCGTCTGACCGCGCCTCGGTCAATGTGGCGACGTGGGTGTGCGGCGCGCCGCGGAAGGCGTTCGGCGAGAACACCAGTACGAAATTGATGCCCATGCCCTGCCAGTCGATCGTGCGCATGTTGCCGATCTTCGCCGTGATGTCGCGCCCGAGCACGTTGACGACGATGTCGTCGCCGAGCTTGAGACCGAGACCGTCCGCGATGCGCTTCTCGATCGAGACCAGCGGCGGGCCGCTGTAGTTGTCGCCCCACCATTCGCCCTCGACGACTTTGGAGCCCTTCGGGATCTCGCCGGTATAGGTCAGGCCGCGGTCGCTCTGCAGCACCCATTCCGTCTCTGCGGTCGCCTTGAGATCCTCCGCGCGAACGCCGCGGGCGGAGACGATCCGGCCGCGCAGCATCGGCACGTTGTCGACGGTGGATTGCGGCGCCAGCTCCTTGAGGAAGCCGCGGAAGCGGTCGGCCTCGCCGGAGGGCACGTCGACGAAGAAGAACGACGGCGCCTGCTCCGGCAGCTGCGCCAGGAATTGCCGCCGCAGATTGCCGTCGATCTGGGTGATCGTGACCAGCACCGCGAGCCCCAGCCCGAGCGACAGCACCACGGACGGCGTCAGCGCGCCCGGGCGGTAGATGTTGCTCACCGCCAGCCGCAGCATTGGGAAGCGGCTGCGCGGCACGGCCCGCGCGATTGCCATCACGACAGCAGCGATTCCGCGCAACAGCACGAACACCAGCGCGGCGGCGACCACGAACACGGCGGCGATCTTCTTGTCGTAGGACAGGCCGATGACGACGGCGATCAGCAGTGCGACCGTGCCGGCGATCAGGGCCAGATAGCTCCAGCGCGGACGGTGCCATTCGGCGATGACCGCCTCGCGGAACAGCGCGGCGACCGGCACGTCGCGGACGCGCCCGAGCGGCCACAGGCCGAAGGCCAACGCTGTCAGCAGGCCATAGAGGAAGGACAGCGCCAGCTCGTCCGGGTGCACCGCCGGGATCACCGGCAGCGGCAGGATCTTGCCGAACAGGCCGACAATGGCGAAGGGCAGGGCGGCGCCGGCACAGAGTCCGATGATCGAACCGATCGTGGCCAGCACCATCACCTGCACCAGATAGATGCCGAACACGTCGCGGCTGGTGGCGCCGAGCGCCTTGAATGCCGCGATCACCTCGGTCCGGCGGTCGACATGGCTCTTGACCGCATTGGCAACGCCGACGCCGCCGACCAGGAGCGCGGCGAGACCGACCAGCGTCAGGAACTGGGTGAAGCGCCCGATCGTCCGCTCCAGCTGCGGCGAGGCGTTGCTGCGGCTGCGGATCTCCCATCCCGCGGACGGCAGCGTCTGGCGGGTGTCGGCGATGAAGGAGGCGGCCGCGCGGTCGTCGGTGGCGTTGTCGGGCAGCCGGACGCGATAGGTCCAGCGCACCAGGCTGCCGGGCTGCAGCAGCGGGGTGGCGCGCAGTCCGGCCTCGCTCACCAGAAAACGCGGCCCGAGGCCGATGCCGCCGGACAGCTTGTCCGGCTCGGCCTGCAGCGCGCTGCGGATCTGGAAGCGGACCGTGTCTATGGTGACGATGTCGCCAACCTTGAGGTCGAGCCGCGCCAGCAGCGCCGGATCGGCGGCGGCTCCAAATACGCCGTCGCGTTCGGCCAGGATGTCGACGAGCGGCAGGTCGGGCTGCAGCTCGGCCTTGCCGAGCAGCGGATAGGCGTTGTCGACCGCCTTCAGCTCGACCAGCGCCAGCTTGGAATCACCAGCGCGGACCATGGCACGCAAGGTCGCTGCGAGCGACACCTGGCCGCGCGAGCGCAGGAAGGCGATCTCCTCCGGCTTGGCCTCGCGCTGAAACAGCGAGAACGCGACATCACCACCGAGCAAGGTGCGGCCCTCGCGGACGAGACCATCGTTGAGGCTCGCCGCCACCGAGCCGACACCGGCGATGGCGAGCACGCCGAGTGCGATGCAGGCGATGAAGACATAGAAACCGCGCAGGCCGCCGCGCAGCTCGCGCAGGGCGTAGCGCACCGGCAGCGCCGCCATGCGGCGGCCAGGAAGCGGTTCGGAAAGGGTGCTCATGCGTCGGCAGGCTCGTGAGCGCCGTCGGCCTCGATTCGCCCCGAGCGCAGCCGCACCACGCGGTCGCACCGGTGGGCGAGGCCGCTGTCATGGGTCACCAGCACCAGCGTCATGCCGCGCTCGGCATGCTTCGTGAACAGCAGGTCGACGATCTGCCGTCCAGTCGACTCGTCGAGATTGCCGGTCGGCTCGTCGGCCACCAGGATCGCCGGATCGGGCGCCAGCGCCCGGGCCAGCGCGACGCGCTGCTGCTCGCCCCCGGACAGTTGTGTCGGATAGTGATGCAGGCGATGGCCGAGCCCGACCTGCTCCAGCTCGCGGGCGGCGCGCTCGGCGGCGCCCGCGTGACCGGCGAGCTCCAGCGGCACCGCGACGTTCTCCAGCGCGGTCATCGTCGGGATCAGATGGAAGGACTGGAAGACGATGCCGACCTGGCGGCCGCGGAACCGGGCCAGCGCGTCCTCGTCCAGGGCATTGAAAGCGGTGCCGTTGACCACCACCTGACCACTGTCAGGACGTTCCAACCCCGCCATCACCATCAGCAGCGTGGACTTCCCCGATCCCGAGGGGCCGATCAGGCCGATCGTCTCGCCCTGTCCCACCCGCAGGCTGATGTCCTTGAGGATATGAACCCGCGCCGCGCCGGTGCCGAGCGAAAGGTTGACGTTCGAGATGGTAATGGTGTCCGGCGCAGTGCCGGCCAAACGCGAGGTTTCGATGAGACTGTCCATGGCTCGGTCATATGGCAACTCCGCAAGCCGGGTCGAGGGGCGCGGACGCATCTTCGTGCACATACTCGTGTCGATGCTCGCCTTGATGACAGTCGGACCAGCGTTCGCGGGCACTGAGGCCGGCAAGCCGATCAAGCTGGTCGTGCTCGGCGATTCCCTGAGCGCGGGCCTCGGCCTGTCCGCCTCGGACTCCTTCCCCGCCAAGCTGCAAAAGGCCTTGCAGGCCAAGGGGCTGCCGATCGACCTCACCAATGCCGGGGTGTCCGGCGACACCTCCTCGGGTGGCCGCGACCGGCTCGACTGGTCGGTAGCCGATGGCACCGAGGCTGTCATCGTCGAGCTCGGCGCGAATGACGCCCTGCGCGGCATCGACCCCGGCGTCACCCGCAAGGCGCTGACCGAGATCGTGACCCGGCTGAAGGCGCGCGGCATTGCCGTGATGTTGTGCGGCATGCTGGCCCCGCCGAATTACGGCAGCGACTACGCCGCGAAATTCAATGCGATCTACCCCGATCTCGCCAAGCAGTTCGACGTGCCGTTGTACCCGTTCTTCCTCGACGGCGTTGCTGCCGATGCCAAGCTCAACCAGGCCGATGGCATTCACCCCACGGCTGCCGGCGTGGACATCATCGTGTCCCGGATGCTGCCTACGGTGGAAGCATTCCTGCGTCCGCTTCGTGGGCAATGAAGGAACGAAGCCGTCGGCCGGACAGTTGCGATAACCTTAAGGACCGGGTTTTCCGCAGGTTTTCACCGCGTTAACGTCCTCTCCGTCGCGGAGTCATATAAGTTCGGTAGGAATGTTGCATTGGCGATTCGTCGTCGATCATCTCGTCAAGGCATGATCTCGTCACCTTTCGAGATCAGCCTCCAGCATCGGGAGTCCTGAAACGATGCCGCGTCTGTTTACTGGGCTGGAGATCCCGACCGAGGTCGGACAGACCCTCTCCACTCTGCGGGGTGGCCTTCCCGGCGCCCGCTGGATCGATCCTGAAAATTATCATGTGACATTGCGCTTCATCGGCGACATCGACGGTGCCTCCGCCAACGAGATCGCCGCGATGCTGTGGCGGGTCAACCGCAAGCCGTTCGAGGTGACGGTGCAGGGCCTCTCCAGCTTCGGCGGCCGCAAGCCGCGCGCCGTGGTCGCCAACATTGCGCCGAGCCGGCCGCTGATCGAGCTGCAGGCCGAGCTGGAGCGGATGATGCAGCGGATCGGGCTCGACCCGGAGGGGCGCAAATTCGTGCCCCATGTCACGCTCGCGCGGCTGCACGATGCCTCCAGCCAGGACGTGGCCGATTATCTTTCGGTCCGCGGCTACTTCCCGAGCCGGGTGTTCATGGCCGAGCGCTTCGTGCTGTTCTCGTCCCGTGCTTCCACGGGAGGCGGACCCTATGTGGTGGAGGACGCCTACGATCTGTGCGCCGCCTAAGGTTGCGGCGGCTCCGTCAGACGTCGTTAGCCGCGGACTAACTCCCTCAGCGGCGTTTGCGTGCCATATACCACGATCCCACGGCCCGGCTGCATGGCGGCTTCCACCATTTGCGGATTGCATTTTCCGTTAGTCTCATGACCTAGAGTGGGCTCATGCTGTCCACTCCCTCAGACGCGTTCCGCGCGCAATATCAGTCGCTGGTCGACACCGGCGCGATCGAAGCCGACCCGGCCCAGGCCGAGGTCGCCGATGCCTTGGCCGCGCTGGAGCGCCGGCTTTCGACCTACAAGCCCGCACGCAAGCAGAGCCTGTTCGGTCGCCTCTTTTCCGACAAGAGCGAGCCGCCGAGCGGCCTCTATGTCCATGGCGAGGTCGGCCGCGGCAAGACCATGCTGATGGACCTGTTCTTCCAGAACTGTCCGGTGGAGCACAAGCGCCGCGCGCATTTTCACGAGTTCATGGCCGAGGTGCATGAGCGCATCTACGGCTATCGCCAGAACATCGCGCGCGGCGAGCTCGCCGATGCCGATGTCATCGCGCTGACGGCACAGGCGATCTTCGACCAGGCCTGGTTGCTCTGTTTCGACGAATTCCACGTCACCGACATCGCCGACGCGATGATCCTGGGACGGCTGTTCGCAAAACTGTTCGAGCTCGGCACGGTGGTGGTGGCGACCTCCAATGTCGCGCCGGAGGATCTCTACAAAGGCGGCCTCAACCGCGCGCTGTTCCTGCCCTTCATCAAGCAGATCGCCGACCACATGGACGTGGCGCGGCTGGATGCGCGCACGGACTTCCGTCTCGAGAAGCTCGCCGGCGTCAAGATGTGGCTGGTGCCGGCCGACGTCGATGCGCGCGCCGCGCTCGACAAGGCTTGGGGCCGGCTGACGGGTCATGCCAAGTGCAAGCCGCGCGACATGACGATCAAGGGGCGCATCCTGCACGTCCCGTGCTCGGCGAACGGCGTCGCCCGCTTCGGCTTCGCCGATCTGTGCGAGAAGCCGCTCGCGGCTTCGGACTATCTGCGGCTCGCACACGACTATCATACGATCCTGATCGACCATGTCCCGGTGATGGATCTGGCCGAGCGCAATGCCGCCAAGCGCTTCATCACCTTGATCGACACGCTCTACGACAACGCGGTGAAGCTGATCGCCTCGGCCGAGGCCGACCCGATCTCGCTCTACGTCGCGACCGAGGGCATCGAGGCCATGGAGTTCAAGCGCACCTCGTCGCGGCTGATCGAGATGGGTTCGGAGTCCTACCTGGCTTTGCCGCATGGCCGGAAGGACTCGGCCGCCTCCGGGACTTCTACGGGCCTGGTCGAAACCTGACAAACACCGCTTTCTCGGGCAGCGCCCGCCGCCGGGCACACAGCCGCGAAAAGGCCACGTCCATCATGCTGAAAGGGATTATCAGCACCCGCGCCCGGTCCTGATCGAAATCAAGGCACGCCCGTCAATTGGCCATAGCGTGACTTGAACGGCCCGGGCGAAAGGGATAACCAGCCACTCGACTTTTCAACCTCCCTCACCCCTTCGGGTTCAAAGGAAAATTTGCCATGGCGCGCGACAAGATTGCTTTGATTGGCTCCGGTCAGATCGGCGGAACGCTGGCTCACCTCGTCGGTCTCAAGGAGCTCGGCGACGTCGTGATGTTCGATATTGCCGAAGGCGTTCCGCAGGGCAAGGCACTCGACATCGCGCAGTCGTCGCCGGTCGACGGCTTCGATGCCCACTACACCGGCGCCAACTCCTACGAGGCGCTCGACAACGCCAAGGTGTGCATCGTCACCGCCGGCGTGCCGCGCAAGCCGGGCATGAGCCGCGACGACCTGCTGTCGATCAACCTCAAGGTCATGGAGCAGGTCGGCGCCGGCATCAAGAAGTACGCCCCCGACGCCTTCGTCATCTGCATCACCAACCCGCTCGACGCGATGGTCTGGGCGCTGCAGAAGGCTTCGGGCCTGCCCGCGAAGAAGGTCGTCGGCATGGCCGGCGTGCTCGACTCCGCCCGCTTCCGCTACTTCCTGGCCGATGAGTTCAACGTCTCGGTCGAGGACGTCACCGCCTTCGTGCTCGGCGGCCATGGCGACACCATGGTGCCGCTGACCAAATACTCCACCGTCGCCGGCATTCCGCTGCCCGATCTCGTCAAGATGGGCTGGACCTCGCAGGCGCGGATCGACGAGATCGTCGACCGCACCCGGAACGGCGGTGCCGAGATCGTCAACCTGCTCAAGACCGGCTCGGCCTACTACGCGCCGGCGGCGTCGGCGATCGCGATGGCCGAGAGCTATCTGCGCGACAAGAAGCGCGTGCTGCCCTGCGCCGCTCACCTCAATGGCGAGTTCGGCGTGAAGGACATGTATGTCGGCGTTCCCGTCGTGATCGGCTCGAAGGGTGTCGAGCGCATCGTCGAGATCGAGCTGGCCGGCAAGGATCGTGAGGCGTTCGACAAGTCGGTCGCCGCCGTGCAGGGCCTGGTCGACGCCTGCAAGAAGATCGCGCCCGACCTGCTCGGCCGCTGAAGGTAGCAAGGCGGGCGGTTAGCCCGCTCCGATCAGTTGCAGGATGCTTGGTATATGGTATACCAAGCATCCGCAAAACACTTATAGACGTCACCACCCCAGCGGGGGTTCGGGGAGCAAGCGCTTATGAACATTCACGAATATCAGGCCAAGGCACTGCTGCACGAGTTCGGCGTGCCGATTTCCAAGGGCGTGCCGGTTCTCCGTCCGGAGGACGCGGATGCAGCGGCGAAGACGCTCGGCGGTCCGGTCTGGGTCGTGAAGAGCCAGATCCACGCCGGTGGCCGTGGCAAGGGCAAGTTCAAGGAAGCTTCGGCCGGCGACAAGGGTGGCGTCCGCCTCGCCAAGTCGATCGACGAGGTCAACGCCTTCGCCAAGCAGATGCTCGGCGCCACGCTGGTGACCGTGCAGACCGGCCCGGACGGCAAGCAGGTCAACCGCCTCTACATCGAGGACGGCTCGGACATTGACAAGGAATTCTATCTGTCGCTGCTGGTCGATCGCGAGACCTCGAAGGTCGCGTTCGTGGTGTCGACGGAGGGCGGCGTCAACATCGAGGACGTCGCGCACAGCACCCCTGAGAAGATCATCACCTTCTCGGTCGATCCGGCCACCGGCGTCATGGGCCATCATGGCCGCGCCGTCGCCAAGGCGCTGAAGCTCACCGGCGACCTCGCCAAGCAGGCCGAGAAGCTGACCACCCAGCTCTACACCGCGTTCGTCGCCAAGGACATGGCGATGCTTGAGATCAACCCGCTCGTCGTGACCAAGCAGGGCCAACTGCGCGTCCTCGACGCCAAGGTGTCCTTCGACTCCAACGCGCTGTTCAAGCATCCGGAAGTCGTCGCGCTGCGCGACGAGACCGAGGAGGATGCCAAGGAGATCGAGGCGTCGAAATACGACCTCAACTACGTCGCGCTCGACGGCACCATCGGCTGCATGGTCAACGGCGCCGGCTTGGCCATGGCGACGATGGACATCATCAAGCTGTACGGCATGGAGCCCGCCAACTTCCTCGACGTCGGCGGCGGCGCCAGCAAGGAGAAGGTCGCGGCGGCGTTCAAGATCATCACCGCCGACCCGAACGTGAAGGGCATCCTGGTCAACATCTTCGGCGGCATCATGAAGTGCGATGTCATCGCCGAGGGCGTCGTGGCCGCGGTGAAGGAAGTCGGCCTGAAGGTGCCGCTGGTGGTGCGCCTGGAAGGCACCAATGTCGATCTCGGCAAGAAGATCATCAGCGAGTCCGGTCTGAACGTGCTGCCCGCCGACAATCTCGACGACGCCGCGCAGAAGATCGTCAAGGCCGTCAAGGGAGGCTGAGCGCCGGTCCAGGCGCTCGCCATTTCCTCACCGCAACGCTTTTAGAGAAAGCACGATGTCCATTCTCATCGACAAGAACACCAAGGTCATTTGCCAGGGCTTCACTGGCAAGAACGGCACCTTCCACTCCGAGGCGGCGATCGCCTACGGCACCAAGATGGTCGGCGGCACCTCGCCGGGCAAAGGCGGCTCGACCCATCTCGGCCTGCCGGTCTTCGACACCGTCAAGGAGGCCCGCGAGGCCACCGGCGCCGACGCCTCGGTGATCTACGTGCCGCCGCCGGGCGCCGCCGACGCGATCTGCGAAGCCATCGACGCCGAGGTCCCGCTGATCGTCTGTATCACCGAGGGCATCCCGGTGCTGGACATGGTCCGCGTCAAGCGCTCGCTTGTGGGATCCAAGTCGCGCCTGATCGGGCCGAACTGCCCGGGCGTGATGACCGCCGGCGAGTGCAAGATCGGCATCATGCCGGCCAACATCTTCAAGCCCGGCTCGGTCGGCATCGTCTCCCGCTCCGGCACCCTGACCTATGAGGCGGTGTTCCAGACCACCTCGGAAGGCCTCGGCCAGACCACCGCGGTCGGCATCGGCGGCGACCCGGTCAAGGGCACCGAGTTCATCGACATGCTGGAGATGTTCCTGGCCGACCCCAAGACGGAGTCGATCATCATGATCGGCGAGATCGGCGGCTCGGCCGAGGAGGACGCGGCGCAGTTCATCAAGGACGAAGCCAAGCGCGGCCGCAAGAAACCGATGGTCGGATTCATCGCCGGCGTCACCGCCCCTCCCGGCCGCCGCATGGGCCATGCCGGTGCGATCATCTCTGGCGGCAAGGGCGATGCCGGCTCGAAGACGGCGGCGATGGAAGCCGCTGGTATCACTGTGTCTCCGTCGCCCGCGCGGCTCGGCAAGACGCTCGTCGAAAAGTTGAAGTCCTGATTCAGGGTTTAGTACTTTTCGGGGCGCATCTTTACAAAGAATAAGGTAAACCGTCCTAACCCGAGCCTGACCCCTTCCACGGGGTCAGGCATTGCGCCGTTTTTGATGGGCGCATCGAAATTACCAGGACGCTACCATGTCTCGCCAAGATGCGAACGCCGCCTTCGCCCTGTCGTCTTTTCTGCAGGGCACCAATGCCACTTACATCGATGAGATCTACGCGCGCTACGAGAAGGACCCCGCTTCGGTCGACCCGGAGTGGCAGGAGTTCTTCAAGAGCCTGAAGGATGCGCCGGCCGACGTTCAGAAGAACGCCTCGGGCCCCTCCTGGGCGCGCAGCAACTGGCCGGTCTCCCCCCGCGACGAATTGACCTCCGCGCTCGACGGCAACTGGGCCGTGGTCGAGAAGAAGGTCGGTGAGAAGATCGCGGCCAAGGCGCAAACCAAGGGCGTCGAATTGTCGCCGGCCGACGTCAACCAGGCCACCCGCGACTCCGTCCGCGCGTTGATGCTGATCCGCGCCTACCGCATGCGTGGCCACTTCCACGCCAAGCTTGATCCGCTGGGCATCGAGGCGCCGAAGAACCGCGAGGAGCTCGATCCGCGCTCCTACGGCTTCACCGAGGCCGATTACGACCGCAAGATCTTCCTCGATCACGTGCTCGGCCTCGAATACGGCTCGCTGCGTGAGATCGTCGCGATCTGCGAGCGCACCTACTGCCAGACGCTCGGCGTCGAGTTCATGCACATCTCGAACGCGGCGCAGAAGGCCTGGATCCAGGAGCGCATCGAAGGGCCGGACAAGGAGATCTCGTTCACCCGCGAGGGCCGTCGCGCCATCCTGCAGAAGCTGGTCGAGGCCGAGGGTTTTGAGAAGTTCTGCGACGTCAAGTTCACCGGCACCAAGCGCTTCGGCCTCGACGGCGGCGAGTCGCTGATCCCGGCGCTGGAGCAGATCATCAAGCGCGGCGGCAATCTCGGCGTGAAGGAGATCGTCCTGGGCATGCCGCATCGCGGCCGGCTTAACGTGCTGACCCAGGTGATGGGCAAGCCGCACCGCGCTCTCTTCCACGAGTTCAAGGGCGGCTCGGCCAATCCCGACGCGGTCGAAGGCTCCGGCGACGTCAAGTATCACCTCGGCGCCTCCTCGGACCGCGAGTTCGACGGCAACCGCATCCACCTGTCGCTGACCGCGAACCCGTCGCATCTCGAGATCGTCGATCCCGTGGTGCTCGGCAAGGTCCGCGCCAAGCAGGACCAGCACGGCGATCCGCCTGACATGCGCATCTCGGTGCTGCCGCTGCTGATGCATGGCGACGCCGCGTTCGCCGGCCAGGGCGTGGTGGCCGAGTGCTTCGCGCTGTCCGACCTGAAGGGCTACCGGACAGGTGGCTCGATTCATTTCATCGTCAACAATCAGATCGGCTTCACGACCTATCCGCGCTATTCGCGCTCGTCGCCGTATCCGTCCGACGTCGCCAAGATGATCGACGCGCCGATCTTCCATGTGAACGGCGACGATCCGGAAGCCGTCGTGTTTGCCGCCAAGGTCGCGACCGAGTTCCGGCAGAAATTCCACAAGCCGGTCGTCATCGACATGTTCTGCTATCGCAGGCATGGTCACAACGAAGGCGACGAGCCCGCGTTCACCCAGCCGGTGATGTACAAGAAGATCGGCGCCCACCCGTCGACGCTGGAGATCTACTCCAAGCGGCTGGTGGCCGAAGGTGTCATGACCGAAGGCGAGGTCGACAAGGCCCGGGCCGATTGGCGCGCCCGGCTCGATGCCGAGTTCGAGGCCGGCACCTCCTATCGCCCGAACAAGGCCGACTGGCTCGACGGCAAGTGGGCGGGCCTGAAGTCCGCCGACCAGGAAGAGGAAGCCCGGCGCGGCGTCACCGGCGTCGAGATCGACCGCCTCAAGGAGATCGGCCGCAAGATCACCAAGGTGCCCGACGGCTTCCGCCTGCACCGCACGATCCAGCGCTTCCTGGAGAACCGCGCCAAGGCGATCGACAGCGGCATCGGCCTGGACTGGGCGACCGGCGAGGCGCTGGCGTTCTGCTCGCTGCTGCTCGAAGGCCACAAGGTGCGGCTATCCGGCCAGGACTGCGAGCGCGGCACCTTCTCGCAGCGCCATTCGGTGCTGATCGACCAGGAGGACGAGAGCCGCTACACGCCGTTCAACCACCTGGCGAGCGAGCAGGGCCACTTCGAGGTCATCAACTCGCTGCTGTCTGAAGAGGCCGTGCTCGGCTTCGAATACGGCTACTCGCTGGCGGAGCCGAATGCGCTGACGCTGTGGGAAGCGCAGTTCGGCGACTTCGCCAACGGCGCGCAGGTGCTGTTCGACCAGTTCATCTCCTCGGGTGAGCGCAAATGGCTGCGCATGTCCGGCCTCGTCTGCCTGTTGCCGCACGGCTATGAGGGTCAGGGTCCGGAGCATTCGTCGGCGCGCCTGGAGCGCTATCTGCAGCTCTGCGCCGAGGACAACATGCAGGTGGTCTATCCGACCACGCCGGCGAACTACTTCCACGTCATGCGCCGCCAGCTGCATCGCGAGATCCGCAAGCCGCTGATCGTGATGACGCCGAAGTCGCTGCTGCGCCACAAGCGCGCGGTGTCGCGGCTCGAGGAATTGGCCAAGGGCACGACGTTCCACCGCATCCTGTACGATGACGCCCAGATGCAGGCGGACGACAAGACCAAGCTGGTGCCGGACGATCAGATCCGCCGCATCGTGCTGTGCTCGGGCAAGGTCTATTACGACCTCTACGACGAGCGCGAGAAGCGCGGGCTGAACGACATCTATCTGATGCGCATCGAGCAGCTCTATCCGGTGCCGCTCAAGGCGCTGGTCGCCGAGCTCGGCCGCTTCAAGAACGCCGAGGTCGTGTGGTGCCAGGAAGAGCCGCGCAACATGGGCGCCTGGCACTTCATCGAGCCGTATATCGAGTGGGTGCTGAACCAGACCGGCGGCAAGAGCAAGCGTCCGCGCTATGCCGGCCGCGCCGCGTCGGCTGCGACCGCCACGGGCCTGATGTCCAAGCATCTCGCCCAGTTGAAGGCGCTGCTCGACGAAGCCTTGAACTGAACCTGCCTTTGAAGCGCCTCGCAACTCCTTGCGGGGCGCGAGTACCAAGTCCATCGCGTTGATTGCCCGTACCGCATCGCTTGCTCGCCGCAAGGCGATGACGGACGGGCTTTATGACCGCACGGGTTATTGAGGATAGAGACCATGACTGACATTCGCGTTCCGACGCTCGGTGAATCCGTCACCGAAGCCACCATCGGCCGCTGGTTCAAGAAGGCGGGCGACGCGGTCGCCGTCGACGAGCCGCTCGTCGAGCTCGAAACCGACAAGGTGACGATCGAGGTGCCGTCGCCGTCGGCCGGCACGCTCGGCGAGATCATCGCCAAGGATGGCGAGACCGTCGCCGTCGGCGCGCTGCTCGGCCAGATCAATGATGGCGCGGCGGCTGCCAAGCCGGCCGCTGCTGCTCCCGCCCCGGCTCCGGCCAAGCCCGCCGCTGCTCCGGCTGCCGCGCCCGCGCCCGCCAAGGCGCTGCCCGCCGATACGCCGCAGGCGCCGTCGGTGCGCAAGCTCTCGGCCGAGAGCGGCGTCGATGCCACCACCGTTCCGGGCTCCGGCAAGGACGGCCGCGTCACCAAGGGCGACATGCTGGCCGCGATCGAGCGCGCCGCCTCGGCGCCGACCCCGGTCAATCAGCCCGCCGCCTCTGTGCAGGTCCGCGCGCCGTCGCCGGCCGATGACGCCGCCCGCGAAGAGCGCGTCAAGATGACCCGGCTGCGCCAGACCATCGCGCGCCGCCTCAAGGACGTGCAGAACACCGCGGCGATGCTGACGACCTTCAACGAGGTCGACATGACCAACGTCATGGCGCTACGCAGCCAGTACAAGGACGTGTTCGAGAAGAAGCACGGCTCCAAGCTCGGCTTCATGGGCTTCTTCACCAAGGCTGTGGTGCAGGCGCTGAAGGACATCCCGGCCGTCAACGCTGAGATCGACGGCAGCGATCTCATCTACAAGAACTACTATCACATCGGCGTCGCCGTCGGCACCGACAAGGGCCTGGTCGTGCCGGTCGTGCGCGACTGCGACCACAAGTCGATCGCCGACATCGAAAAGGGCATCGCCGATTTCGGCCGCCGCGCTCGTGACGGCCAGCTCAAGATCGACGAGATGCAGGGCGGCACCTTCACGATCACCAACGGCGGCATCTACGGCTCGCTGATGTCGACGCCGATCCTGAACGCGCCGCAGTCCGGCATTCTGGGCATGCACAAGATCCAGGAGCGGCCGGTCGTGGTCGGCGGCAAGATCGAGGTGCGCCCGATGATGTATCTGGCGCTGTCCTACGATCACCGCGTCATCGACGGCAAGGAAGCGGTGACCTTCCTGGTGCGCGTCAAGGAAAGCCTGGAAGATCCGGCGCGACTCGTTCTGGATCTCTAAGCCGAGCGACGATTTGACCACATGGGGCGCGCTGAGAGGCGCGCCTCAGACCTAACGGGGGCCATCATGACCGACAGGGTTGCAGTGATCACCGGCGGCAGCCGCGGCATCGGCCGCGCCACCGCAATCGCCGCCGCAGCGCGCGGCTTCAAGATCGTGGTCGGCTACGCCTCCAACGAGGCCGCGGCGCAGAGCACGGTCGCCGCGATCGAGGCCAAGAACGGCAAGGCCATCGCGGTGAAATGCGACGTCGGCCGCGAGCACGACATCCTCGCTCTGTTCAAGGCGGCGGATAAATTCGGCACGCTCGGCGCTCTCATCAACAACGCCGGCATCGTCGGCCCGACCACGCGCGTCGACGAGATGAGCGCGGAACGCATCGAACGCTTGATGGCGGTCAATGTCACCGGGAGCATTCTCTGCGCACGTGAAGCCGTGAAGCGGATGTCGACGCGGCACGGCGGCCAGGGCGGGGTGATCATCAATCTGTCGTCGGTCGCGGCCAAGCTCGGCTCGCCCAACACCTATGTCGACTACGCCGCCTCGAAGGGCGCGATCGATTCCTTCACCGTCGGCCTCGGTCACGAGGTCGCCAACGAAGGGATCCGCGTCGCCGCGATTCGTCCCGGCCTGATCGATACCGACATTCACGCCTCGGGCGGTGAACCCGATCGGGCCCATCGTCTTGCCCCCATGGTGCCGATGAAGCGCGTCGGCACCGCGGAGGAAATCGCCAATGCCATCGTCTGGCTGCTGTCGGACGAGGCTTCCTATGTCACTTCGGCCATTCTCGACGTGTCGGGCGGACGCTGACGACCGTCATCATCTCTGACTACAAAGCTTACGGAACATTCGATCATGGCTACTTACGATCTCGTCGTCATCGGCACCGGACCCGGTGGTTACGTCTGCGCCATCCGCGCGGCGCAGCTCGGCATGAAGGTGGCCGTGGTCGAGAAGAATGCGACGCTCGGCGGCACCTGCCTCAACGTCGGCTGCATGCCCTCGAAGGCGCTGCTGCATGCCTCGGAGCTGTTCGAGGAGGCCGGGCATTCCTTCGCCAAGATGGGCATCAAGGTGCCCGCGCCGGAGATCGACCTGCCGGCGATGATGAACTTCAAACAGCAGGGCATCGACGGCAACGTCAAGGGCGTCGAGTACCTGATGAAGAAGAACAAGATCGACGTGCTCGTCGGCAAGGGCAAGATCCTCGGCACCGGCAAGGTGCAGGTCACCGGCAATGATGGCTCCGCGCAGACCGTCGAGACCAAGAACATCGTGATCGCCACCGGCTCGGACATCGCGCGCCTCAAGGGCATCGAAATCGACGAGAAGCGCATCGTGTCGTCGACCGGCGCGCTGGCGCTGGACAAGGTGCCGTCGAGCCTGCTGGTGGTCGGCGCGGGCGTGATCGGGCTTGAGCTCGGCTCCGTCTGGCGCCGCCTCGGCGCCAAGGTCACCGTGGTCGAATTCCTCGACCGTATCCTGCCCGGCATGGACAGCGAGATCGCCAAGCAGTTCCAACGCATCCTCGAGAAGCAGGGCTTCGCCTTCAGGCTCGGCGCCAAGGTCACCGGCGTCGATACGTCCGGCGCGACGCTGGCGGCGACGATCGAGCCTGCCGCCGGCGGTGCGGCCGAGAAGATCGAGGCGGATGTCGTGCTCGTCGCGATCGGCCGCGTGCCCTATACCGACGGCCTCGGCCTGCAGGAAGCTGGCGTCGTGCTCGACAATCGCGGCCGCGTCCAGATCGATCATCATTTCGCGACCAGCGTCCCGGGCGTCTACGCGATCGGCGACGTCGTCGCGGGTCCCATGTTGGCGCACAAGGCCGAGGACGAAGGCGTCGCGTGCGCCGAGATCCTCGCCGGCCAGGCCGGCCACGTGAACTACGACGTCATTCCGGGCGTGGTCTACACCACGCCGGAAGTCGCTTCCGTCGGCAAGACCGAGGATGAGCTGAAGCAGGCCGGAGTTGCTTATACCGTCGGTAAGTTTCCGTTTACCGCGAACGGCCGTTCCAAGGTCAACCAGACCACTGACGGCTTCGTGAAGATCCTCGCAGATGCGAAGACCGATCGCGTGCTCGGCGCGCATATCATCGGCCGCGAGGCCGGGGAATTGATCCACGAAGCCGCCGTATTGATGGAGTTCGGTGGCTCGGCCGAGGATCTCGCACGCACCTGCCACGCCCATCCGACCCGCTCGGAGGCCGTCAAGGAAGCCGCCCTTGCGGTGGGCAAGCGTGCCATCCACATGTGACCGGCGCCCGGCGGCGTGATCGGCAGGTGCGACAAAATGGCCTGCCGGCTACGCTGAACCAAACGGCAAGATGCGAGGTCGCATTGTCATGGCGGCCTCGATGCTGAGGCCGGGGCCGAGATGGAGTGCCATGCTGCGCCGCCTGCTTCAGCCGTTCTGGGTCCTGCTCGCGATCATCTTTCTGATCGAAGCATGGCTGTGGGACCACCTCGAGCCGATCGTGGCGCGCATTGTCGCCGCGATCCCTTTGCGCAGCCTCAAGCACTGGCTCGCCGCGCGGATCGAGACGCTGTCGCCGGCGCTGACCCTGGTCGTCTTCGCCGTGCCGGTCGTGCTGCTGTTTCCGCTCAAGCTGCTCGGCATGTGGCTGCTGATGCACCACCAGTGGAAGCTGGCGCTGGTCACGATCATCTTCGGCAAGATGGCCGGCGTCGGCATCACCGCCTTCATCTTCGACGTCACGCGGACGAAGCTGCTGCAGATGGGCTGGTTCGCCTGGCTCTACGAGGCCGTGCTGACCTTGCGCCGACGGGCGGCCGAGTTGGTCGATCCGATCAAGCAGCGCATCCGCGAGGTCGTCAACGATCTGTTCCGCGGCAACACCAACGGCTGGTCGTCCCGTGTCGTCCGCCAGATCCTCCGCTTCCGCCGTAGCGTCCAGGCGCGGTAGCGTTTCTTCATCGTCGCGGCGTCAATCGTCCGGCCACGATCACCGTCATTCCGGGGCAATCGTCAGCGCGCAACCGCGCGCTGGCGATTGAACCCGGAA
>NZ_CAFI01000468.1 GCF_000239775.1 Bradyrhizobium sp. ORS 375 | reverse complement strand
TGCGTGTCTCAGCACATTCCGCTGCGCTTCATGTGAGCCGACCCTCCCCCTCCACGGGAGGGTGGCAGCGTGGCTCATCGCCAAGCTGCGCGCTGCGGAATAGGGAGCGTGCCCGAATCTTCTAGCTTCGGTTCCGCGGAAACACATCGGCCCTTGGGACCGCTTCAGCCGAACGGGACAAACGAAAAAACGCCGGCGGGAACGCCGGCGTTTTGTTCAAGATCTCGTGTCGCAGATGACGTGGCGCTCAGTTGAACATCGCGTCGATGTCGTCCTGCGAGGCGTGACCGACATCGCCTTCGGCCTTCGGGCCATTCAGCAGCCTGGCGTCGCCCTCGCGGGTGTCGACGATCGGCGGCACATGCGCCTTGATCGCGTCGACGCCACCCCAGATGTCCATCATCACCACGATGTGGTGCTCGATGAACTTCATGGTGGTCATGACTTTGTTGATGCGCTGACCGGTCAGGTCCTGGAAGTTGCAGGCCTCGAAGATCGAGACCACGCGCTCCTGGATCTCCTCGCTGAGGATCTTCTGCTGATCGGCCGAGTCGACCTTGCCGAGCGCGCTGGCGGCGTTGTCGATCGCCTCAGCCGCCTCGAGGATCTGCTGGGTCGCCTGTTCGGTGCCGCCGACGACCGCGCCAAGCTCGCCGTTGACCTTGGCCATCTCCTCGCCGTTGAAGCTCTTGGCGTGGAGGGTGGCGATCTCGCCCTTGGTGCGGTTGATCGCGTCGTGGATCAAGTCGAGCTCGACCTTGAGCTTCTCGCACTGCTCGATCTGGGCGCGATAGGTCTCGAGCAGCGCACGCGCCTCGGCGACCTCGCGTTGAGCGGATTCCTCGATGGCTGCGTTGGCCGAGCTGTTACCGCCGCCGCGGAGGGCGTTGCCCATCTGGGCGCGGATGGCGCGGAGCTCGTCCATGATTTCCTTGTGGTTGGGGCCGATCTCGCCGCCCACGAAGTCGGGCTCCGGCATATGGCCGACGATTGCTTCTTCGATACGGAAACGCTTGCGAACAGCCATGATAGAATCCCTGACCTCTTACTGAGCACAGTTCTAAGCTGTGGCTATTTAACATCGCGTTCACGCCAGGAACCGCCGTTGCGCAACGCCGGCGTGCGCCTGACAGGAACGATTAACCATGCGCCTGCGGCCTTCACGCAAAAGTAACGCTAGCTATCAAATCCGACCTCGCGTGCAGCAATGGTGAATCCAGACGGGCCCTGCGTTTACCAAAGCGATCGGGTTTTGCTCTTTATTGACGATAAGCGACGGCCACATGGCCTCGCGCGACGAACAGTCTTCAGACGAAACAGTACAGAGTACGTCGATGTTCAAATTGGTCCCTACAGCGCTGCTGGCCAGCGCATGCGTCTTCTACTGCGGTCTGGATCGGGCCGCAGCCCAGGGATTTCAGCAGCCAACGGTGATCTATAGCGGACCGCCGCAGCAGAGTACGCCGGTGCGTACGGCCTATGTCGAACGCTCGCGGATGGGCGGCGGCTTCATCGAATTCCTGTTCGGCGATCAGCAAGGCGGCCGCGGCGCTCCGCCTCCGGGACAGCCGATGTATCAGCAGCAGCCGTCCTATTACGGGTCGCAGCCCACGGCACCGGGCGTCGCGCCTCAGCAGGGCTATCCGGACGAGGAGGCGTATGAGCAGACGCAGCGCCCGCTCGATCCGAAATACGAAAAACAGATCGTTGACTATGACGGCAAAGAACGGCCGGGGACCATCGTCATCGATACACCTAACAAGTTCCTCTATCTGGTGCAGGGCGACGGCCGGGCGCTGCGCTATGGCATCGGCGTCGGCCGTCCCGGCTTTACCTGGTCGGGCGTGAAGACGATCTCGGCCAAGCGCGAATGGCCGGACTGGACGCCGCCGCCGGAGATGCTGGCGCGGCGGCCCGACCTGCCGCGCCACATGGAGGGTGGCCCGCAGAACCCGCTCGGCGCGCGCGCGATGTATCTCGGCTCGTCGCTGTATCGCATCCACGGCTCCAACGAGCCCTGGACGATCGGCACCAATGTCTCATCGGGCTGCATCCGCATGCGCAACGAGGACGTCATCGACCTCTATACCCGCGTGAACGTCGGCACCCGCGTCATCGTCCTCTAGGACTCCCTCAGGGCGTCTGATCATCAAGCAGAAGGCCGCCCTCGAGGGCGGCCTTCGTCGTTTCATCTCATGCTGGTTGCTCAGGCGTAGTCGCTGCCGCCGTCGTCATCGCCGCCATAGCCGTCGTCACCATCGAAATCGGCAGGGTCGGCGTCGTTGCCGTTGTCGTCATAGCTGGCCTGGTCGAACAGGCCGGCGCGGCTGCCACCATCGCCGGAGCGGCCGATGTCGTCGAGCCCGGCATCGCGCGCCAGCGAGCCGCTCGACTGGTCGCCGCCGCCCCACGGGCTGCCACCGCCGCCACGCTCCTCGATGATCGTGGTGTCGCCGAACGCTTGATGCTGGCCGCCGCCCATCATCGAGCGGATGCCGCCGAGCAGCAGCGAGCCGCCGACCATGCCGGCGGCGGCCGCCGCCGCCGTCCCCAGGAACGAGCCGCCTCCGCCGCCGAAGACGCCGCCGCGCGGCTGGCCGAAACCGCCCTGGTCATACGGACCGGGCTGTGGCGGGTAGCCGGGCTGGCCCTGGTAGCCGCCAGGCATCGTCTGGCCGCTGTTCCAGACCGGCCGGCTCGTGGACGGCGGCGGGACATTCGGTACCGAGCCGCGGCTGCCGGACGAGCCGAAGATGCTGTCGCGCATCGAATCCAGGAAGCTGCCGGATTGCGGCTGCGGCGCGCTTTGCGCGTGCTGCAGCTCCTCGATCCGGGCGTTGGCGCGCTTCAGGGCCTCGTCCTGCACCAGCACGGTCTGCACCAGCGCATAGACGGCGTTGGGCGCCTGCTGCAGCCCCCGGGCAATGGCGGCGGCAGCCTCCGGATCGCGCGGCGCACTCTCCAGCTTGGCAAGCCGGTCGAACAGATCGTCGATGAGTTGGCGTTCTTGCGGTGTCATGTGCTTCTCCTGCCGCCTGGCCGGGTTCCGGCGAAGCGCGGCCAAGATCTAGGGGGACTTTGTGGTGCGGCTAGTCGGGCTGCGGATTAAATTTCCGTATGCGACAAAGCGTCTGGGGCTTTGCGGAAGCGCTGTCGATCTCCACGCCGCGTTCATCACGGGGGAAACGCGGTCAGCCGGCATTTTGTTCGTCGGTGGCGCGAAAGGTTCAGGCCAGCGTCACCCGGCGGCGCTCGAGCAGACCGGCAAAGTGCTCGCCGGCGAGATAGGCATGCTCATGCTCGCGCTGAACGGTCAGCGGATCGAGCTCGATCAGGATGTCATCGACGAAGCCGGGATGGCACATCACGAGGCCATGCTCGGGCAGATCGTTCAGGAAGCCGTCCATCAGCGAACCGAAGTCAGAGGCCTTGGTGAAGTCGTAGGCGCCGGCAAAAGCGGGGTTGAAGGGGATCGCGGCGCGCGCGGCATGGCGGCGGAATTGCGCGCTCAGCAGGTCGAGCAGCAGCGCCTTGGGCGCCGTGAGCCGCTGCATCAGCGGCGCATTGCGGCCGCCCTGGCGGACCCAGGCCGATGGCGCGGCTTCCTTGACGGCGGCGAGGAAACCCTCGCGCACCTGCGGATAGAGCTGGGCGTGCTGGTGGCCGTCGACGAAATCAGGGGCGCGGCCGAACAGCTCGCCGAAAGCGTTGAGCTGAACCATGACCTCGGCGCGGATCATCTCGGGGTCGAGCCGGCGCATCAGCCCGGCGCGCAGCAGTTTTGGAAAGGGCAGGAACATGCCGCCCTCGGCGGGGCGGAAATGCATCGTCAGCGGCCGGAACGGCGCGGTCAGCGTGACGTGCAAGCCGATGGCGCAACGCGGGCTGTCGGCGGCGACCTTGGTCAGCTCCTTGACCTCGTCGCGTCCAATCGCCGCGCCGACGGTCATCACCGACGTGGCGTTCAGGCGGCCGCGCGCGATCAGGTCGCGGATCGCGTTGTTGACGCCGGGGCTGATGCCATAGTCATCCGCGCACAGCCAGATGCGCCGGTGCGGCGCCTCGCTCATTCGGCGGCGTTCCTCTCGGTGCCGTCGCTGCGCGCGTCGACCGTGGCGCGCTTCTCGCTGTGCTCGGCGACGAAGTAGATCGGCCGCGCCTTCAGCTCGGACAGGATCTTGCCGATATACTCGCCCATGATGCCGATCATGATCAGCTGCACGCCGCCGATCGTCATCAGGCCGACCATCAGCGAGGGATAGCCGGGCACCGACTTGCCGGTGGTGAAGGTCTCCCACAGGATCGACAGGCCGAACAGGAAGGCGGCGGAGGCGAGCAGGATTCCCAAGAGGCTGGCGAAGCGCAGCGGCGCCACGGAGAACGAGGTCAGGCCCTCGATCGACAGGCCGAGCAGGCTGGTGACGTTGAAGGTGGTGACGCCATGCGCGCGCGCCGCGGGCTCGTAGTCGACGCGGATCTGGCGGAAGCCGATCCAGCTGGCGAGGCCCTTGAAGAAGCGGTTGCGCTCGGGCAGCTGGCGCAGCGCGGCCACCGCGCGGGGGGACAGCAGGCGGAAGTCGCCGGCATCCTCCGGGATCTTCTGCCGCGCGCCCCAATTGATCAGCGAGTAGAACCCGTGCACGGCCACGCGGCGCAGGAACGGCTCGTTGTCGCGATGCGCCTTCGCCGTGTAGACGACGTCGTAGCCGTCCTTGATCCAGTGCGAGACGAGCTGCTCGACCAGCGCCGGCGGATGCTGGCCGTCGCCATCCATGAACAGCACGGCGCCGCGCCGGGCATGATCGAGGCCGGCCATCAGCGCCGCCTCCTTGCCGAAATTGCGCGACAGCGACACCACCTGCACGTCGAGCGCATCGGCCTGCAGGCCACGCGCAACGGCGAGCGTGTTGTCGCGGCTGCCATCGTCGACATAGACGAGCTCACAGGCCAGCCCGAAGCGCTGCCGCAGGGTGCGGGCGAGATTGTTCAGCCGCTCGTGCAGCGTCGCCAGTCCCGCGCCTTCGTTGTAGACGGGGATAACGATCGACAGTCCCTGCGACGCGGCGTCGGCCGCGGTCGTGGTCAGGTCGGAGACGTCAGTTCCCAGCATCGCTTTGGAGTCCTCGTTCGCCCACCAACATATGGTAGCTGCCGCTGCCTGTCGCTACGATGAACGGCGATTTATGATCGCAGGAAGGCCTCGAGGCGGGCAAACAGCGGATTCTCGCGGTCGAGCACGTAGTCGAGTGAGGCCACCGACACCGTCTCGGCCCCGTGTGTGCGCAGAAAGCTGCCGAGCGCGTAGATCTGCGAAGGCGGGCAGTGCAGGGTGAGCATGCCCGACGAGGTCGGGCCGCCGAACGGCGCCACGACGCCGAAGCGATTGTGCGCCTCGGTCAGCATTGTTGCATCGCACCCTTTGAAGCGGGTGCGGACCTCGCGGTATTTGCTGGCGCGCGCGCGGGCATGGATGTGGTCGAGAATGATCCGGGCGCTCTCGCGCGGGCCGTCCGACCAGTCGGCATCGCGCGAGGCGACGAGATTGGCCTGGCTGCGCAGAATCACGCCGTCGTCGAGCACCTTCAGCCCGTTGGCGGCCAGCGTGGAGCCGGTGCTGGTGATGTCGACGATCAGCTCGGCGGTGCCGACGGCCGGCGCGCCCTCGGTGGCGCCGGCGCTCTCGACGATGCGGTAGTCGACGATGCCGTGGCTCGCGAAGTAGCTGCGCGTCAGGTTGATATACTTGGTCGCGACGCGCATGCGGCGATTGTGCTGGGCGCGGAAGCCGCTGGCGACGTCGTCGAGGTCGGCCATGGTGCGGACGTCGATCCAGGCCTGCGGCACGGCGACGACGACATTGGCGCCGCCGAAGCCGAGCGTGTCGATCAGGAGCACGCGCTTGTCGGCGTCAGGAATGCTCTCGCGCACGAGGTCCTCGCCGGTGACGCCGAGATGCACGGTGCCGCGTGCCAGTTGCGAGGCGATCTCACTCGCAGAGAGATAGGCGATCTCGACACCGTCGAGACCGGAGATGGTGCCGCGATAGTCGCGCGCGCCACCGGGCTTGGAGAGGTTCAGCCCGGCGCGGCCGAAGAACGCCTCCGCATTCTCCTGCAGCCGGCCTTTGGACGGAACGGCGAGAACGAGGGGGCCGCTCATGATGCTCTCCCGCGCGCGGATTTGCCTGCAGCGCTGCTTTGGGCCAGCCGCTCGATCCAGATCGAAAAGCCGACGGCCGGAATGAATGAGGCGGCGCCGAGCTGGTTCAGCAGGCCGTCATAGCGGCCACCGGCGACCAGCGGCTCGTCGCCATTGCCGGGATGGTGCAGCTCGAACTCGAAGCCGGTGTAGTAGTCGAGGCCGCGGCCGAACGATGTGGAGAAGCGCACCTTCGCGAGATCGATGCCGCGCTGGGCCATGAAGCCGGCGCGCGCGTCCAGCGCGTCGATCGCGGCTGCAATGTCCAGCTTGGCGTCGGCGGCGAGCGCGCGGAGCTGCTTGACAGCCTCCGTCGGAGTGTCGGCGATCACCAAAAAGCGCTTGATCAGGTCGAGCGCGTGGCGCGGCAGGGCGCCGCTCTTCAGGGTGGACTGCTCCAGGAATCGATCGGCGATCTCCGCCACCGTGCGGCCGCCGACGGCGGTGGCGCCGGCGATCGACATCAGGTCGGTGACCAGCGCGAGCGCGGCCTTGCGGTCGGAGCCGGCCAGCGCGGCGAGCACGCCTTCGTACTCGTTGCGGGGGGCCACCTCGGCGAGCGCCAAACGCTCCAGATCCTGGGCCAGCGTGCGCTTGCGGTTGAAGTCCTTGATCAGCCGGCGCCGCCACACCGGATACAGATCGAGCGCATCGATCAGCGCTGTGAACAGCGCGACGTCGCCGGTACGGATGTCGACCTCGCCGAGGCCGGCCGCCGCGGTGGCCTCGATCGCCAATGCCAGCATCTCGGCATCGGCTGCGGGATGATCCGTGCGGCCGAACGATTCGATGCCGGCCTGCAGGAACTCGCTCGGACGGCCGCCGCGGTAGCGAAACACCGGGCCGAGATAGCTGAACCCGGCGGGCTGGCCGGCGCGGGCCGAGGCCAGGTAGTCGCGGGCGACGGGAATGGTCAGGTCGGGACGCAGGCAGAGCTCCTCGCCGCCGGCATCCGTGGTCAGATACAGGCTCTTGCGAATGTCCTCGCCGGAGAGATCGAGGAAGGGCTCGGCCGGCTGCAGGATCGCCGGCTCGGCGCGGGCGTAGCCGGCCTCGGCAAAGGACTGCAGCAGCGTGTCCGCCCACGCGGCGGGTCCGGTCGGAGCGGGTCCGGTCATGTCGGTCTTGGTTCCAAATCGGGGTGCGTGCCGCCCTGCGGGGCAGCGGCAGCCCCTTAGCATGCTCATTGCGCGGTTTCGACAGCGAATGGCCGTAGCACGCGACAATCGCCGGCAGGCCTTAACGCCTCAGCCAATCCCCCAGCGTGGCCTGCAGCAGCGCCAGCGCCGCCACGCCGGCCGTGTCGGCCCGGAGGATGCGCGGCCCGAGCGCCAGCCGGACCACGTGCGGCTGCCGCAGCAGGAGCTCGCGCTCCTCGGCAGCAAAGCCGCCTTCGGGACCGATCAGGAGATCAATGCCGCCGTGCTCGCCGAGGCCGCGCAGCGCCTGCACAGGGTCTGCGACGTCGGCCGCCTCGTCGCAGAACACCAGCAGCCGCGCATCCGGACGCTCGCGCAGGAAGCGCTCCAGCGGCACCGGGTCCTTCACCGCGGCCAGGCTCAGGATGCCGCACTGCTCGGCCGCCTCGATCACGTTGGCGCGCATCCGCTCGCCATTGATCCGCGACACCTGCGTGTGGCGGGTGACGACCGGCTGCAGCACAGCAGCGCCCATTTCGACGGCCTTTTGCACGATGTAATCGAGCCGTGCGTGCTTCAGCGGGGCAAACACGTAGGCAATGTCGGGGAGCCGGTCCTGCGGGCGGATGCGCTGCTGCACGGTCAGGAGATCCGCCCGCTTGCGGCCGGCAATCGTGGCTTGCCACTCGCCGTCACGGCCGTTGAAGACCAGCACCCGGTCGCCGGCGCCGAGGCGCAGCACGTTGCCGAGATAGTTGCTTTGATTGCGATCCAGCGGGACGGCGCCGCCTTCCAGCAAGGGAGCGTCGACGAACAGGCGCGGGGCGGTGAAGTCGTAGTCGGGCATGGCGCGCAGGCTATGAGGTCAAGGACGTTGCTTAGCGAACCGAGCGTCGGCCGGGAAGCCGGGGACGTTCGCGAGCGCACCGGCGATGGCCTGTTTTGGCCGTGCTGTCGACAGATTTTACCGTTTAGATGAGTTCCAAATTGGCGATTTTCACCCGGCGAATTCGGGATGGAGGCCTGACGCCGCGGCTTTGAGCCCTGGCGAGGAGAGACAGCCGTGATCAACAGACATTCCACCTGGGCCCTGTGGGCCCTTGCCGTAGCCATCGTGGTGCTGCCAACCGTGCCGGGCCATGCCGATGACAAGAGCGTTGGTGCATCGCAGCCGGCCAATCCAGCGGCCTCCAGCGGCTCCATGGTCGGCGGCTTTCGCCCGCCCGAGAGCTGCCTGAAGGAGTTCACGCCACTGCGCGACGAAGCCGCCCGCCGTGCCCAACTGCTCAAGATGACACCGGGACGTCGCTTCGCGCCCGGAGAAGCCTGCCGGCTGGTGCACGATTACGAGCTCGCCCAGACCAAGATGATCGAATACGCGGTCGCGCACGCCTCGACCTGCGGGATCCCGGCCAAGATCACCGATCAGCTCAAGGCGAATCACGAAAATACCCTCACCGTGATGCGGAAGGTCTGCACCGTGACCTGGAACACCGCACCGGCTGTCCGGTCGTTCACCTTGTCGGCCTTGGGAAGCGCGTCATGAGCCCGGGTCGGGGCGGGTGCTGGCCCGTTTCCTCAACCAGGGGGCGCTGATCACCGCTTTTCCGGACCTTACGCGAGGAGTGCAGATCAATAGCCTTGGGTTTACTGGCCTGAATCCGGACTTGAAACCGACCTGGAACCTGGGCTGCGTCCCTGCGCCGCGGAGGCGGGCAACTCCGCAGTTGTGCTGGGCGGGCGAGAATCGTAAAAGCCCCGGATTGGATCGCGCTTTCGTCCGGAAGTGTTGAGGATTCTTGGTCTTGCCGGAGAACCAGCCTTGATCACCCGCCATCCCGTCGTGCCGTTCGTCGTCGCTGCTCTCCTGCTGTCCGCTGGCCATGCGATGGCACAAGGCGCGTTTCCGGCACCGCTGCCGGGCCAGACTCAAACTCAGAGCAACGCGTCGCCGTTTCCGCCCATCAATGGCAATGCGCCCGCGCCTGCGCCGATGGCCGCGCCTGCCAACGCGTTTCCCCCGGCCGGCCCGGCGGCTTTCGGAGGAGGCGGCGGCGGTGGATTCGCGCCGCCGCAGGCGGCTGGCCCAGGCCCAGGCGAAAGCTGCATGAAGGAGTTCGTGCCGCTCCGTGAGGAGGCCGAGCGCCGGGGCAAGCTGATCCAGGCGGCGAGCAAGCGCAAGGCGACGCCGGTCGAGGCCTGCAAGCTGTTCAAGAGCTTCAGTCAGGCCGAGGTCAAGATGATCAAATACATCGAGGCCAACTCGGCACGCTGCGGCATTCCCGGCCAGATCGCCGAGCAGCTGAAGACCAATCACAAGGGTACCGAAGGCATTCAGCAGAAGGTCTGCACCGTCGCCGAGCAGATGCAGAAGGGCGGCGGCCCGGCCGCCGCGCCTGGTCTCAGCGACGTCCTCGGCACGTCGGCCGCCTTGCCCGAAGCCAACACGTCGAAGAAGGGCGGCTCGGCGTTCGACACCCTCACCGGCAACGTTCTCACCCGATGAGCGACACCGCCGTCCGCGTAGCTGACGCGACCGGCAACTGGGTCGACACGCTGGCGCCGGTCTGGAGCCGGCCCTATCTGCGGCTCGCCCGCTATGATCGCCCGATCGGATCCTGGCTGCTGTTGATGCCATGCTGGTGGTCGGCCGCGCTCGCCGCCGGCATCTCCGGCGACCTGTCGAGGCTTCCCGTCTGGGTCGGATTGTATTTCGTCGGTGCCTTCGCGATGCGCGGTGCGGGCTGCACCTGGAACGACATCACCGACCGCGATCTCGATGCCAAGGTGGAGCGCACGCGATCGCGGCCGATCCCGGCCGGACAGGTCGGCGTGAAACAGGCGCTTGCTTTCCTGGTGGTACAGGCCCTGGTCGGCCTGCTGGTGCTGCTGCAGTTCAACCGCTTCGCAATCGGCACTGGCATCGCCTCGCTGCTGATCGTCGCGATCTACCCGTTCATGAAGCGCATCACCTGGTGGCCGCAGACTGTCCTGGGGCTCGCCTTCTCGTGGGGCGCGTTGATGGGGTTTGCTGTCGCGTTCGGACGCCTCGATGCCACGGCGCTGCTGCTCTATGCGGGCTCGATCTGTTGGGTGATCGCCTATGACACGATCTACGCGCATCAGGACGCGGAGGACGACGCGCTCATCGGCATCAAGTCGACGGCGCGGCTGTTCGCCGAGCGCACGCATCTGGCGCTGGTCGTGTTCTACTCACTTGCGGTCGTGCTGATCGGAGCAGCTTTCGCCACGGCCCATGTGCATGTCGCGGCGTGGCTCGGCCTGGCCGGCTTTGCCGCGCATCTCGCCTGGCAGATCCGCCGGCTGAACACCGCGGATTCCGCGCTGTGCCTGCGGTTGTTCAAGTCGAACCGCGATGCAGGCCTGTTGTTGTTCGCGGCACTTCTGATCGATGCCGCGCTGCGTGCGACCTGATCAGGTCCGCGCGATGATCTCGCGCTCGCCACGATGGATCGAGGCTGGATTGAGCAGGTGACCGACGCGGCGGCGCATCAGGAAGCGCGGCCGGCGTGAACGAATGGCGTTGCGGCGTCGGCGCCGCGGCGCGGCGTCACGTTTCGGCTCTTGAAGCTGTGGCAGCGCGAAGGTCTCGCTCCACATCGCCCATGCGGTCACGATATCGTCCTGATCGTCGCTGACGCAGATCGGGATGCTCAGCGACGGGTCGCGGTGCAGCAGGATCAGCATCATCTGCGTGTCGTCGAGCTCGCGCAGCGCGATGCCGAGGAAATCGCTGACCCGGAGATTCACGGCCATGCGCATGCCGCTGACGGCACGGCGCAGCACCACGCGCTCCCGGTGCAATTCGATCTGCCGGATCCCGCCATCGGCACGGGTGTCGTGCGCGCTGTACGAGACGGGCAGGGAAAGAGGGTCGAGCCGCAGGGCGCGGCCCGACCCAGCGGAATTGCTTCCGCCTGTTGCTGTTTGACGCCTCACGGCCTGGTCTCCCCGCCGGGATTATGTTCCCGGTCGATGCGTGAGACCTTGCCACGCGAGCGGCCCGTATCAGCTTAAGAAGGCTGGTTAATCAGATCTCACGCATGATCTCCTTACCGTCATGATTGACAAGCGCTTGCCCCGCATGATTGACGAGACCTTGCCGATTTGCCGACAATCCGACGTGGTATCTGCCCTGCTGCTTGAAGTCGGCGTGATCAGGCCACATTTCGTCTGGATTGAGCCGTCTTCGCCGCCACCTGACATCGATCGGATCGTGTTCGTGACCTCTTCCTCAACAGCTGCCGCATCATCGCCTTCGGCCCATTCAGATCTGCTCGATCAGTCCGCCCTGAGAACGCTCGCCGAGCGCCTCGTCGAGGCGGCTAAGAAGGCCGGCGCCGATGCCGCCGATGCGATCGCGGTGCGCGGCATCTCGCAAGGCGTGGAGGTTCGTGACGGGCGCGTCGAGGAATCCGAGCGCTCCGAAGGCGATGACGTTGGGTTGCGCGTGCTGGTCGGCAAGCGCCAGGCGGTGGTGTCGACCAATGACGTCAGCGGTGACGGCGTGGCGCGGCTCGCCGAACGCGCGGTGGCGATGGCCCGCGTGGCGCCCGACGACAACTATGTCGGTCTCGCCGATCCGGCACTGCTCGCGCGTGACATTCCGGAGCTCGACCTGCTCGATCCGAAGATCCCCGGTACTGCGGAGCTGGAGCGGCGCGCGCAGGAGGCGGAGGCTGCAGCGCTCGCCGTGAAGGGCGTCACCAAATCCGGCGGCGCCTCGGCTTCGGCCGGAATCGGCGGCATGGTGCTGGTGACGAGCAGCGGCTTTCACGGCGCCTATCTGCGCTCGAGCCAGAGCATCTCGACGACCGCGATCTCCGGTGAAGGCACCGGCATGGAGCGTGACTACGACTACACAGCCGCGCCCCACGGTGCTGATCTGCTGGCGCCTGCCGCCGTCGGTCGCAGCGCCGGCGAGCGCGCCGTGGCGCGCGCCAATCCGCGCAAGGTTGCGACCTGCCAGGTGCCGGTGGTGTTCGATCCCCGCGTGTCTGGCTCCCTCGTCGGCCATCTCGTCGGCGCCATCAATGGTGCCTCGATCGCGCGCAAGACCAGCTTTCTCAAGGAAAAGCTTGGCGCGCAGCTGTTCGCCAAGGGCATTCGCATCATCGACGATCCCTTGCGCCCGCGCGGCCTGCGCTCGCAGCCCTTCGACGCCGAGGGCGTCAAGGTGAAGAAGACGGCGCTGGTTGATGACGGTGTGCTGACGACCTGGCTCTTGGACTCGGCCACGGCCCGCGAGCTCGGCATGGTGACGACCGGCCATGCGCATCGCGGCGTCTCGTCCTCGCCCTCGCCGGGCCCGTTCAACCTGCATCTCGAAGCCGGCGCCGTGACGCCCAAAGAGCTGATCTCCGACATCAAGCAGGGCTTCTACGTCACCGACCTGATCGGCTCCGGCGTCAACGGCGTCACCGGCGATTACAGCCGCGGCGCCTCCGGCTTCTGGATCGAGAACGGCGAGATCGGCTATGCCGTGAGCGAGGTGACCATCGCCGGTCATCTGTTCGAGATCTTCAAGTCGATGACCCCGGCCAGCGATCTGGAATTCCGCTATGGCGTCAATGCGCCGACGGTGCGCATCGAAGGGTTGACGCTTGGCGGACGGTGAGATCGAGACATCGAGCGAGACCAGCCTGGCGGATGCCGGGCTGCTGAAGGAGGCGGTGCGCGAGGCCGGCGAGCTGGCGCACGCGATGTTCGGCACCGAGCTGCGCAAATGGACCAAGGGCGCCTCCTCTCCGGTGTCCGAAGCCGACATGGCGGTCAACGCGCTGCTCGAGGACAGGCTGCGATCGGCAACACCGGAGTATGGCTGGCTGTCGGAGGAGAGCGCCGACGATCCGGCCCGGCTCGGCCGGCGGCGGGTCTGGATCGTCGATCCGATCGACGGCACGCGCTCCTATCTCGGCAACCGCAGCGACTGGTGCGTCAGCGTGGCGCTGGTGGAGGACAAGTCGCCGGTCCTGGCGGCGGTCTATGCGCCTGTCACCCGCGAATTCTTCTTTGCTGCGCGGGGACAGGGCACCCTGCTCAACGAGCAGCCGGTTCACGCCGCAAAGGGGACCGCACTCGATTTCGCGCGCGTCGCCGGTCCCAAACCGCTGGTCGAACGACTCGCGCAGTCGTCGCAGCGGATCGAGCTCCACCCGCGAATCGGCTCGCTGGCGCTGCGCCTGTGCCGTGTCGCGCATGGCGCGCTCGATGCCGCTTTTGCAGGCGGACAAAGCCGCGATTGGGATCTTGCGGCGGCTCATCTGATCGTGCAGGAAGCGGGCGGTAAAATGACCGCGTTGTCCGGCGAGACGATCCACTATAATCGTCCGGAAGTGGTGCACGGGGTGCTGGTGGCAGCGGGCCGCGACCGACATGCTGATATCGTCGCGCATTACCGCAGATTGCCGCCGGTCTGAACGCTTCCCGGCTGCACGGTCCGGGCTTCTCCCGCCCGGACTTCACTTTCGAGCTCGCCTGCAAGGCGTTGATTAGGAACGGACCCGATGACAGATAGCGCCTCGCAGCAGCTCCTTCACCTCGTGATCGGCGGCGAGCTGATCAACCTCGACAAGAACGAGTTCAAGGATCTCGACAAGGTGGACATCGTGGGCGTGTATCCGAACTATGCGGCAGCCCACGCCGCCTGGCGCGCCAAGGCCCAGATGACGGTCGACAACGCCCACATGCGCTATTTCATCGTTCACCTGCACCGGCTGCTCGATCCCGGTCAGGACGCGAAGTAAGACGCAAAGCTCTCGACTTGAAACATCTGATCCGCAATACGCTGCGCAGCGGCTGGTTCCAGCGCGCCGTCGGGTTCCTCGCGGCCGAGTACTTGCGCCTGGTGTGGCTCACCAACCGCTTCACCTTCGAGCCGCCTGAGGTCTACGAGATCGTCGAGCCGCAGATGCCGGCGATCTTCGCGTTCTGGCACGGCCAGCATCTGCTGACGCCGTTCATCCGGAACAAGCCAAGCTATCGCGCCAAGGTGCTGATCTCGAAGCATCGCGACGGCGAGTTCAACGCCATCGCCGCCGAGCGCCTCGGCATCGGAACCATTCGCGGCTCGGGCGATCATGGCGGCTCCTTCCACCGTAAAGGTGGGGTAGGGGCGTTCAGGGAGATGGTGCAGGCGCTCGAAGACAACTATAACGTGGCATCGACCGCCGATGTGCCGAAGCGCGCGCGGATTGCGGGTCTCGGCATCATCATGCTCGCGCGTGAGTCAGGACGTCCGATCATGCCCTTCGCAATGGTCACGAGCCGCTTCGTCCGCCTGAAGAATTGGGACAGCACCACCATCAATTTGCCATTCGGCCGCGGCGCATTGGTGGGAATCAAGGAAATCAGCGTGCCGCGCGATGCCGATGCTGCTGCCATGGAGCAGGCGCGCCTCGACCTCGAGGCGACGCTCAACGAGTGCATGCGCCGCGCCTATGAGATCGTCGGCCGTCCCGAGGCCTGCCCGCCGCCGGTGACGACAGCGACGTCGGGAGCGTCCAGTGGCTAGCCCGCTGCCGATGGCCCTGCGCGTCTACCGCGGGTTGTCCTCGGCGGCGGTGCCGCTTGCTCCGGCGCTGATCCGGCAGCGGCTCAAGCGTGGCAAGGAGGATCCGGAACGGAGCGACGAGCGGCGCGGCCTCAGCCACGACACCCGGCCGCAGGGACCGCTGGTCTGGATTCACGGCGCCAGCGTCGGCGAGGTGCTGGCGGCGGCGGCCTTGATCGAGCGGCTCCGCGCGCTCAACATCCGCATCCTCATCACCTCCGGCACCGTGACGTCGGCCGCGATCGTGGCCAAGCGCTTCCCGCCCGATGTCATCCATCAATACGTGCCCTACGATACCCCGCGCTTCGTCGAACGGTTCATCGATCATTGGCGGCCATCCCTGGGCCTCTTCATCGAATCCGACCTGTGGCCGAACCTGATCCTGGCCGGCGCCTCGCGGCGGGTGCCGATGGTCGTGATCAACGGCCGCATGTCGCAGCGCTCGTTCCCGCGCTGGCGCCGGATGGCCGGCACGATCTCCGCGCTGCTCGGTCGCTTCGATCTTTGCCTGACCCAGTCGCAAGCCGATGCCGACCGGTTCTCCGCGCTCGGCGCGCGCAACGTCATCACTACGGGCAATCTCAAGCTCGACGTGCCGGCGCCGCCCGCCGATGCGGCGAAGCTCGACCGGCTCACCGCGATGACCCGCGGCCGCCCGGTGATCGTCGCGGCCTCCACCCATCCCGGCGAGGAGGAGATCCTGATCGGGGCCCACAAGGCGTTGTCAGCGTCCTATCCGGCGCTGCTCACCGTCATCGTGCCGCGGCATCCGCATCGCGGTCCCGCCGTGGCCGAGCTCATCGCCGGCGCGGGCCTGCAAGGCGCGCTGCGCTCGCGCGAGGAGCAGCCGCTGGCCGGCACCGACATCTACGTTGCCGACACGATGGGCGAGCTCGGCCTGTTCTACCGGCTGGCGCCGATCGTGTTCATGGGCGGCTCGCTGGTCGAGCATGGCGGCCAGAATCCGATCGAGGCGGTGAAGCTCGGGGCGGCCATCGTGCACGGGCCGCATGTCTTCAACTTCACGGACGTCTACGAGGCGCTCGACAAGGCGGCCGGCGCGCGGCTCGCGCACGATCCGCAGGCGCTGGTGCGGCAGCTCCGTCAGTTGCTCGCCGAGCCCGAGGCCTGCGACACGCTGGTCGCGGCGGGGGCGCGCGTCGTCGACCAGCTCGGCGGCGCTCTGGACCGGACGATGGCCGCGCTCGAGCCGTATCTGCTGCAAGTCAGGCTGGAGATGGGAGCCGCCGGCGATGCGTGAGCCGGCCTTCTGGCATCGGCCTCCCTCCTGGCAATCGCGTCTGCTGTCCCCGCTCTCGATGCTGTACGGCGCCGTGGCCGCGCGCCGCATGGCGCAGACCGGCATCGATGCTGGCGTGCCCGTGATCTGCGTCGGCAACTACCATGTCGGCGGGGCCGGCAAGACGCCGACCGTGCTGGCGCTGACTGCAGTGTTGCGCGAGCTCGGCGAGCATCCGGTGGTGCTGAGCCGCGGCTATGGCGGCCGGCTGCCCGGGCCTGTCCCGGTCGATCCGGCCGCTCACGAAGCTGCCGATGTCGGCGACGAGCCGCTGATGATGGCCGCACATGTGCCCGTGGTGGTGTCGCGCGATCGGGCCGACGGCGTCGGGCTGGCGAAGGCGCAGGGCGCGTCCCTCATCCTGATGGATGATGGATTTCAGAATCCGTCGATCAGCAAGGATCTCGCGCTGATCGTGATCGATGGCGCGCGCGGGCTCGGCAACGGACAGGTGTTTCCAGCTGGGCCGTTGCGGGCACCATTGCCGCCGCAGCTGGCGCGGACGGATGCGTTGCTGGTGATAGGCCGCGGTGAGGCCGGGGAAGCGGTCGCTTCCCGCGTGGCGGCTGCTGGCAAGCCGGTATTCAGGGCGCAGCTGCAGCCGGATGCGCGCGTCGTTGCGGCACTCGCCGGCCGGCCCATCCTGGCCTTTGCCGGCATCGGCGATCCCCAGCGCTTCTTCAGGACCCTGCGGGCGAGCGGGCTCGAGATCAAGGCGGAGCGGGCGTTCCCCGATCACCACACCTACACCCGGGACGAGATCGAGGCGCTGGCGGAGACGGCCGCACGCGAGGCACTGACCCTGGTCACGACCGAGAAAGATCTCGCGCGGCTGCGCGTCCGTGGGGTGGATCAGCCGGCTCTCGCGCCGATCGCCTTTCCGGTGACGCTGCAGTTCGATGATGCGACAGCGGTGCGCACCTTGCTGACGCAACGGCTTTCTGTGGCGCGTGCGGATTAGACGAGCGTTTCCTCAGAGCCGGTTGTTTCCGAATCGAGTTCTCGCTATCTCCACCGCTGTCATGCTTCGCGAAAGCGGGGCATCCAGTACTCCGCGGCAGAAGAGATTCACCGAGGTGTCACGGCGTACTGGATCGTCCGCCGTCGCGGACGATGACAGCTCGGGTTACGTGATCAATGTGTCAGGACGTCGGAAACGGTCGTCTAGCCGTTCGCCTTGAGCGCGCCGGGATAGTGCCGCTGCAGGACGGCGCTCGGCACCGCATAGGCTTCCTGCAGGTCGACGCTCCAATACTTCAGCTCATCGAGCGGGATCCGCGCATCGGTGACCGCGCAGCGCACGTAGCTACCCGGCGAGATCACGCGGAAATCGCCATCCAGATACTGCACCTGCGCTTCCCCCTGACCCGAGGGACCGAACTTGTTGAGCACGTCCGCGATCTCCAATCCATGTACGCCACCGCCGTGCGCACAACCTGATGATGTCAGGTGATTTCAATAGCATAGATAGGGAGCACTGTCCTCTCCGCAAACCCACTGATTTGTGATGCGGCGGTCCGGAGGACCGTGCTAGCTAGGATTTTGGGTCTCCGCCGCTTGTCTCGTCCGGCTGGTTTGATGCGCTTCCTCGCCACCGTCGTTGTCTCTCTGCTCTGCGCCACGGCATCGCTGGCCGCTGCTGAGCCGTTGCCGACCGCGATCGAGATTCCCTCCGGCAGCTACGTGCTGCACGCCCAGCTCTATAAGCCAACCGGGCAGGGGCCCTTTCCCACCGTGATCGCGCTGCATGGCTGCGGCGGATTGGCCGGCCGCACCGAGCCGGTGCTGCCGCGCTATCGCGACTGGGCGGTGGACCTCGTCAAGGACGGCAAGGCGGTGTTGTTGCCGGACAGCTACGGCTCGCGTGGGCTCGGGCCGCAATGTCGCGTCAAGGAGCGCCGCATCAGCGGCCGGCGCGAGCGTGTCGCCGACATCGTGATCGCGCAGAAATGGCTGCTGCAGCAATCCTGGGCCATGCCCGACCGCATCAGCCTGGTCGGCTGGGCCAGCGGCGCCAGCGCGCTGCTCTGGGCGGTGCGTCCGCAACTGCCCGATCACGCCTCGCCGGACTTTCGTGCGGCCATCGCCTTCTATCCGGATTGCCGCGCCTCGTCCGGACTCGGCTGGAGCGCGCGCGTCCCGACGCTGATCCTGATCGGCGGTCTCGACGACGTCTATTCGCCTCCGGCGTGCCGGCAGATGATCGACGGCGCGCGTGGCCGCAGCGCGCTGACGCGCATCGTGGTCTATCCCGGGGCCTATCACGATTTCGATCGGCTCAATCTGCCGGTACATCAGGTCGCGGGCGCCGACGCCGCCGCGCCCGAGCGCGGCCATGTCGGCTCCGACCCCGAAGCGCGCGCTGATGCGCAGAAGCTCGTGGCTGATTGGCTGGCGCGCTGAGGCGTGGTCAGAACAGGCTGCCCTGATCGGCAGGGTCGGGCGTGCGCTTCGGCGCGGTCGGCTTGCTCTCCCGCGCCGGCTTTGGCGCAGCAGGGGCTGACGTCGGCACAGGGCTTCCGGCGCCGGCCGTCGCTGCGATCCGGCCGTCTGCAAATTCGAGCGACAGTGTCGCACCGGACTCGATGCCCGCGGCCTGATGCAACGGGTGGCCGGCCTCATCGCGCACCAAGGCGAAGCCGCGTGCCAGCACGCTGCGATAGGACAGCGCCGACAGCAATTGGCCCGCGTGGTCGGTTCGCGCCCGCAAGCGCAGGATCGATGTCGCCAGCGCACGGCTGGCGCGATCGGCCAGTCGCTCGGTGCGGTCGCGCTCGCGTGCGATGGCTTGGCGCTTGGCCTGCGCATAGGCCTGGCGCGAGGCCTTGAAGCGGGCGTCGAGCGCCTCGAAGCGCTCGCGCCGCCGGTGCAGCAGCGCCCGCGCCGACAGCGACAGCCGCTCGGACGACACGACCAGGCGATGGTCGGCCTGCGTGATCTGCCCATGCAGCACGCGCAGAGTGAGCTTGGCACTGGCCGCCGCGAACTGGCGGAAATGCACATGCGTGTTGGTCTTCAGCGCGCGGGGCAGGCTGGCCGCTGCAGCATCGAGCCGCTGCTGCGGGATGGCCAGCAGCTCGCTGGCACCGGGCAAAGCGCGCGCCGCGGCGCGCAGCTCGTTGCGGCGGCTCTCCTGGCCGCGCTGCCAGCAGACGCTGACACGGCGGGCGAGGCTCGCGACCTCCTGCATCAGCTCGCTGCGCACCGGCACCGCCATTTCGGCCGCAGCCGTCGGCGTCGGTGCGCGCTTGTCGGCGGCGAAATCGATCAGGGTGACGTCGGTCTCGTGGCCCACCGCCGAGATCAGCGGAATCATGCTGTCGGCTGCGGCGCGGACCACGATCTCCTCGTTGAACGACCAGAGATCCTCCAGCGAGCCGCCGCCGCGCGCGACGATCAGCACGTCGGGGCGTGGAATCAGCCCGTCCTCCGGCAGGTCGTTGAAGCCGCGGATCGCGGCGGCGACCTGCTCGGCCGAGCCGTCGCCCTGCACCTTGACCGGCCACACCAGCACACGGCGGGGGAAGCGGTCCTCCAGCCGATGCAGGATGTCGCGGATGACCGCGCCGGTCGGCGAGGTGACGACGCCGATCACCTCCGGCAGCCAGGGCAGGAGCTGCTTGCGCGCGGGATCGAACAGGCCCTCGGCGCCGAGCTTGCGCTTGCGCTCCTCCATCAGCGCCATCAGCGCTCCGATGCCGGCCGGCTCCAGCGCCTCGATGACGATCTGGTACTTCGAGGAGTTCGGATAGGTCGTGAGCTTGCCGGTCGCGATCACCTCCAGCCCCTCCTGGGGCTTGAAGCGCATCCGGCCGTGCACGCCCTTCCAGATCACCGCCTCGATCTTGGCGCTCTCGTCCTTGAGCGCGAAATAGCAATGGCCCGATGAATGGGGCCCGCGAAAACCGGTGATCTCGCCGCGCACGCGGACGTGGCCGAACTGGTCCTCGACTGTGCGCTTCAGCGCGGAGGACAGCTCGGTGACGGTGAATTCGGGCGCGTTGGGCAGGGCTTCCGCGGGCGGCATCGCTGGCTGATTCGGGTTTGGGAGCAGCCGCCAAGGTAGGGGCTTTCGGCCGCCTCCGCCAATCAAGCGGTTGTCTTTTCGATAACTCTGTTCTACAGAGTACTCTATAATTTCTTCGTTAGAGGGGGGAACGATGAGGGGCATCAAGATCATGGTTCGGCTGGTTCGCTGGGGCCTCGGCCTAGCGGGAGCGTTTGCATTGATCCTCGGCGTGATGCTCGCAACCCCGCTGGTGCATCCGCCCGAGCTGAAGTCGATCTCCGAGACGGTGGGCCGGGTCGACCGCAGCACCATGCCAGCCTTGCAGCGCTTCAGCGCCCGCGACGGCACCGAGCTCGCCTATCGCCACTACCCGGCGCGCGGCACGCCCATCGGCAAGACCGCCATCCTGGTTCACGGCTCCTCGGGCTCCAGCGTTGCCGCGCATGCGCTCGCCGACGGGCTTGCCGCACGCGGCATCGAAACCTTTGCCCCCGACATTCGCGGCCATGGCGGCTCCGGCACCCGCGGCGACATCGGCTATCTCGGCCAGCTCGAGAACGATCTCGCCGATCTCGTGGCCGAGGTCCGGAGGTCGGTGCCGACGCAGCCGATCGTGCTGCTCGGACATTCCGCCGGCGGCGGATTCGCGCTGCGCGCTGCCGGTTCTCCGATCCAGGACCTGTTCGCCCGCACCGTGCTGCTGTCGCCCTATCTCGGCTATGACGCGCCGACGAACCGAGACAATTCGGGCGGCTGGGCCAGCCCCGACATTCCGCGCATTCTCGCGCTCGGATTTCTGAACCGCCTTGGCTTGCCGTGCTGCGAGGCGTTGCCGGCGCTCGCATTCGCCGTCCGGCCGAATTCCGAGAAGTACGTCGTCCCGGCCTACAGCTATCGGCTGTTTCGCAATTTCGCGACCGCCGGCTACAAGGCCGATCTCACGGCTGCGAAGCATCCGGTCACCGTGATCGCCGGCGCCGACGACGAACTGATGCTTGCGGACAAATATGCCGACGCCGTGCATGCGGTCGCGCCGGCTGTTGACGTCAAGCTGGTCGCCGGCGTCAATCACATGGAGATCGTGTCGGCCCCTGCGGCCGTCGCCGCGATCGCCGAGGACGTGGCCACGCGCTAGAGGTTTCAACCCGCATGATCGACCGCCTGGAAGCCGCACGCGCGCTCGATGACATCGAGAACATCACCAGGCGCGTGCGCCAGTCGCAGATCTACCGGCTCTCCAGCCTGTTGATGATCCTGTGGGGCGCGCTGGTCGTCCTCGGCAACCTCGTGACCTATCTGACGCCGATCTACGCCGACAAGGCGTGGCTCTCGGTTTATGTGCTCGGGATCGCCGGATCGGTCGTGCTGGGCGCCACGGAGAAGGCGCGGTGGGGGATGGGCAGCTTCGACGTCAGGTCACTGCTCGCCTTCGTGATGTTCTTTGCCTTCGGCTTCTTCGTCGAGAGGATCGGCCATTTCGGGCCACGCGAGATGGGCGCGTTCTGGCCGATCTATTTCATGCTGTTCTACTGCCTCGCCGGCCTGTGGTTCGGCATCGCGTTCACGATCTTCGGGCTCTCCGTCATCGCGCTGACCCTGATCGGCTACGTCTTCATCGGCGCGGCGTTTCCGCTGTGGATGGCCGTCGTCAATGGCGTCGGCCTGATCCTCGGCGGCTTGTGGATGCGGCGGAGCTAGCGGCGTTGGCGGAGCTCGACGAGATCATCCACCAGCCGCTGCGGCTCAGGATCATGGCGGCGCTGAATGCCCTGCCGGCCGGCACCGGTCTCGAATTCGTCCGGCTCAAGAAGCTGACGGGCGCGACCGACGGCAATCTCGGCGCCCATATCGAGACGCTGGCCCGCGCCGGCTATGTCACCGTCGACAAGGCCTTCGTCGGCAAGAAGCCGCAGACCACGGTCACGCTGGCCGCCCCGGGCCGGGCCGCCTTCGTCCGCCACGTCGCCGGACTGCAGGAAATCATCGCCGGAGCCGCCGTCAAGCCGTCCGATCCCTGATTTGACTCTGCTGCGAGGGCCGGGCAATTGGGGCCTCCCAACTGGCCCACACCCCTTTGACGGCACGCGACGATGAATATCCTCCTGATTGGTTCCGGTGGCCGCGAGCACGCTCTCGCCTGGAAGATTGCCGGCTCCCCGCTGCTCACCAGGCTGTGGTGCGCCCCGGGCAACGCGGGCATCGCCAAGGAGGCGGAATGCGTCGCGCTCGACGTGACCAATCATGCCGACGTCATCGCCTTCTGCCAGGCGAACAAGGTCGATCTGGTGGTGGTTGGGCCGGAGACGCCGCTCGCGGCGGGCATCGTCGACGACGTCAGCGCCGCCGGCATCAAGATCTTCGGACCGAGCAAGCTCGCCGCCCAGCTCGAAGGCTCCAAGGGTTTCACCAAGGATCTCTGCGCCGAATACGGCATTCCGACCGGCGCCTATTGCCGCTTCGACAATGCGCCGGAGGCGCTGGCCTATGTCCGAGAGCACGGCGCGCCGATCGTCGTGAAGGCCGATGGGCTCGCGGCGGGCAAGGGCGTGGTCGTCGCCAAGACGCTGGCGGAGGCCGAGGACGCCGTGCGGATGATGTTCGACGGCGGCTTTGGCGTCGCCGGCGCCGAGGTCGTCATCGAGGAGTTTCTCGAGGGACGCGAGGTGTCGTTCTTCGCGCTCTGCGACGGCGAGACCGCGATTCCGCTGGCCTCCGCGCAGGACCACAAGCGGGTGTTCGATCACGATCAGGGGCCGAACACCGGCGGCATGGGCGCGTATTCGCCGACGCCGTTCGTGACGCAGGAGATTCATGACCAGATCATGAAACGCATCATCCTGCCGACCATCGACGGCATGAAGGCACGCGGCACGCCGTTCAAGGGCATTCTGTATGCCGGGCTGATGCTGACGGCGCAGGGCCCGAAACTGTTCGAATACAACGTCCGGTTCGGCGATCCGGAATGCCAGGTCCTGATGCTGCGCATGATGTCCGACCTAGTGCCAGCGATGCTGGCCGCCTGTGACGGGCAGTTGAAGAATTTCGATCTGCGCTGGTTTCCTGACGCAGCCGTCACCGTCGTCATGGCCGCCAAGGGCTATCCTGGCGACTACGCCAAGGGCAGCGTGATCGAAGGGCTCGATGAGGCCGCTGAGATCGCAGGCGTTGAAATCTTCCACGCGGGGACGGCCGTGAAGGATGGTTCGACCGTCGCCAATGGCGGCCGCGTGCTGAACGTCTGCGCCACCGGCAAGACGGTTACGGAGGCGCAGGCGCGCGCCTATGAGGCGGTCGACCGCATCCGCTGGGCCGACGGCTTCTGCCGCCGCGACATTGCCTGGCAGGCGTTGGCGCAGGAACGTGGCAACAGTTGAGACGCCGTTTCAGCGGTTCAATCCGCGAGGCGCGTGAGTTCCCAGATCGTCATCGCCTCGGTTCTGCCTTCGCACTATGTTTCCCGCGAAAATTGTGGCAGTTCCATAGTCTCATGCCGTAAGGCATGAGTCAGTTCCGCCGTGGAACGGAGGGGCCATGGAATGCGCGCGGTGCGGTAAGCAGAATCAGCCGGATAGGGCCTCGTGCGAACTCTGCGGCGAGCCGCTCGGCCTCAAATGCGAGGCGTGCAGTCAGACGAACAGCCGGTCGAATCGCTTCTGCGGCCAATGCGGCGCTCCGCTGCCGGGGCGGCTCGCGCCGTCCGATCAAACCACGCAACGCGTGCTGCGGACGCTGAGCAGCAAGGGCGGCGAGCGCAAGCGGCTGACCATCCTGTTTGCCGATATCCGTGATTCGACCCAGCTGATCGACAGTCTCGGCGACCCAGAGCTGGCGATGCAGCGGCTCGATCCCGTCCTCAACCTCATGAAGGAGGCGGTTCACCGCTACGACGGCGTCGTCAACAAGACGCAGGGCGACGGCGTCATGGCGCTGTTCGGGGCCCCGGTGCCGCACGAGGACCATGCCGTTCGCGGCTGTCTCGGCGCGCTGGCGATGCAGGACTCGATCGGCCGCCTCGGCGACCCGCATCTGCAGGTCCGGGTCGGACTGCACACCGGCGAGGTCATCGTCCAGGTCGTCGAAAACAGCATGTACCAGACCTACGACGCGGCTGGCGCCAACGTCCATCTGGCCAATCGTCTCGAGCACATGGCCGAGCCCGGGACGATCCTGATCAGCAAGGAGACCTACACCGGCGCGCGGCAGTTCGTCGAAGCCGAGCCGCTCGGCACGCACACCGTTCGCGGTATCGCCTCGCCGGTCTCGATCTACAGACTGATCGGTCGCCTGAACGCGCCGGCGAGCGACGTCTTCCGCAGCGGCCAGCGGCTGCTGCCGCTGATCGGACGCAGGGCCCAGCTCGATGTGCTCGAACGCGAGCTCGACAACGTGCTGGCGGCGCGCGGCGCCGTTGTCGGCATCGTCGGCGAAGCCGGCATCGGCAAGAGCCGGCTATGCTTCGAGTTCGCCGAGCACTGCCGCCGCCAGGGCATTCGCGTCTACGAGGCGCGCGTGCTGGCGCATGGCCGCACGACGCCATTCCAGCCCGTGCTGGAGCTGTTGCGCGATTTCTTCGGCATCAGGCCGAAGGAGCCGGTCGAGGTGTCGCGGCAGCGCGTGGTCGAGAAGCTCGAGGCCATCGGCCTGCCGGACACGGCCCTCGTGCTGCTGCTCGACTTCATGAGCCTCGCCGATCCGACGCGCCCTGCGCTGCGGCTCGATCCCGGCGTGTTCAAGACCCGCCTCTTGAACGTCTTCAGGATGCTGTTCCGCGCGGCGCCGGCCGATGGCGGCACGATGATCATGATCGAGGATCTGCATTGGATCGACGAGGCGAGCGAGGAGTTCGTCGAGGCGCTTGCGGAAGCCACCATCGGCACCAAGACGCTGCTGGTGGTGAACTACAGGCCCGGCTTCGCCGCGTCGTTCATGCAGCGCGCGGCGTTCCACGAGCTGCACATCGTTCCGCTCGCCTCGGCCGAGGCGCGCGAACTGCTGCGCGGCGTGTTCGGCGATGATCCCTCGCTGCAGACGCTGGCCGGCGACATCGTCGAGCGTGCACAGGGTAATCCGTTCTTCCTCGAGGAGCTGGCCAGCGCGGTCTCCGAGAGCGGCGGCTTCGAAGGCGAGCGCGGTGCTTACCGTCTCAAGGGAGGCATCAATGCGATTCCGCTGCCGCCGACGGTGCATGCGGTCGTGGCGGCGCGCATCGACCGGCTCAGCGAGACCGCAAAGAACGTGCTGGAGACGGCGGCCGTGATTGGCCGCTCGGTGGCGCTTGCCGTTCTCAAGCCGGTGACGGGGCTTGCCGACGCCGAGCTGTTCGACGCGCTGGCCCAATTGCGACAAGCCGATCTTCTCTATGATCTGCCGCCGTTCGATCTCGGCGTGCTCGCCTTCCGCCATCCGCTGATCCAGGAGGTGGCTTATTCGATGCAGCTGCGGTCACGGCTCAGCACCGTCCACGCCGCCGTTGCCAAGGCGATCGAGGCGCTCGATTGGGGGACACAGGACGAGTTCGCCGCACTGATCGCCTCGCATTATGAGTTCGCCGGTCAGACGATCCACGCCGTCGAGCATCTGCAGCGCGCTGCGCGCTGGATCGGCCGCACCAACACGGCTGAGGCACTCCGGCTGTGGAAGAAGATCAGGGCCATGCTCCAGGCGCAGCCGGAGTCGGAGCATGTCGAGCGCCTGCGCTCGCTCGCCAGCGCTCAGATCCTCAACTTCGGATGGCGCGAGGGCATCTCCGCGGAGGAGGTCAAGCCGTTCGCGGAAGAGGCGCTGCGCTATGCCCGCTCCTCTGACAAGATGCATGAGCCGCTCGTGCTCGGCGCCTACGGTCGGGTGCTGGCCTCTACGGGCGCGGCCGACGACTACGTCAATCTGGTGCAGAATGCCGTCAAGCTGACATCCGACGAGGGCGATGTCGGCCGCTATGCGACCGTCAACGCCATGCTGTCACAGGCCTATTTGCTGTCGGGTCGGGTCCGGGAGGCGCTTGCCGCCGCCGACACGGCCCAGGAGGCCATCGCGCGGCAGAGCGGCTTTGACAGCAATGTGACACTTGGCCTGAACCCTAACCAGATCATGGGATTCGATGTCGAATACTGGATCAAATGCCTGAGGGCCCGCATCCTCCTTCAGCTCGGTCGGCTTGGAGAGCTGCAGATTCAGCTGGCCGAGCTGCTGGAAACGCCGCAAGACCGGGCGGCTCCCGTCGTGCGGTTCATTCCTCATTTCGCGGCGATTGAGCTCGCCCGATATCAAGGAAGCGCGGAAGACGCCGCGATGCATTCGGCCGAGCTGCACCAGATCGCCGAAGCAGCGGGCATGCCCTATCTTCGAGTCCAGGCGTTGGCGGCCGCAGGCATAGCCCGGGCCATCGCGGGTGATGTCACTCACGCCGCCTACGATTTTCGCGAGGCGATCGACTATGCGCGCCGAGCCAGGGCGGGAATGGAATTCGAGGCCCGGATGTTGGGCGACCTGGCCGACGTGCTGTTTCGTGCAGGCGATCTGCAGGGCGCCTTGGCGGTTTCGCACGAGGCGATCAGCGTGGCCCGCCGACGAACGGATCGCATTGGCGAGCTGTATGCGTTGTTGCTGCGATGCCGGATCCGCACCTCGGATTCAGACCTGCGCGACGATGCGGAAGCGTCTCAATCGCTCCTTGAGGCCGAGCACTTGCTGGAGGTTTCCGGTGCCGAGATCTACAGGCCGATGTTGATAGATTGCCGGTCCTCCCTTGAAGGTACTAGATGACCCGTGCACTAATACGGCTTTCCATGAATCATTTTTTGGGAGGCTGGGCGCATGGGAATGATGATCAAGGACAGTACGACACTTGATATTCTCGTACAGTTGAACAGGCGTTTTGAGGCCGAGGCCCTGCACGAAATGGTCGAGTTGCAGCGCGAGTTCGGCGTCTTTTCACTTCAGCACGGTTTGCAGCAGTCATTCGCTTTGCTCGGCATCGTACCGCACGATTGGACTGAGCGGCGGCGTTGGTATCGTTTCCTGGAACATCTCCGAAGCTATCCGTCGGATCTCGCTGGCGTGAATGGCCATGACCGGGTCATCAGGGCCTTCAAGGACGATCTGGAGTCGGAAAAGGCCTTGCCGGTTTCGATCGTCTGCCATTCGGCCGCTCAGGATCCGCGAGTGACGGTGTCGCATGGTCGTCCCGTGGTGTTCTCGCTCGAGACCCATGTCATCGTGTCGATTCCCACCACGCCCGGGCGGGAGGCGCGTCAGAATATCGCCGAGGAGGCGCGCGCGCGGCGTGTCCAGAAGCGCGGCAAGAAATGAGCGCGACCGCGGGCGGCGTCGACGAGCCTCGCCGATCTCCTCTCGACGCCATCTGCTCCGACGTCGATGCCTATTACTCCGCCTGCGTCGCGCGTCATGGCGCGACGCCGCGTGGCGTCGACTGGTCGTGCGAGGCGACGCAGGGCCTGCGCTTCGTGCAGCTGATGAAGCTGTGCGATGGGTCGGAGCCGTTCAGCCTCAATGACATCGGCTGCGGCTATGGCGCGCTGGTGCCGTTTCTGGCGGCACGCTTTGCGTCCTGCGAGATCGACTATCTCGGCATCGACCTGTCGCGCGCCATGATCAGCCGCGCGCGCCGCCGCTTTGCCGGCCCGCAGCGGCGCTTCGTCGTCGCTTCGGAAAGTCCGCGCGTCGCCGACTATTCGGTCGCCTCCGGCATCATGAACGTCAATGTCGGCTATGCGCGCGAGGCCTGGGAGGATTACGTCAAGGCCATGCTGGAGCGCATGTTTGCGACCAGCCGGCGCGGCTTCGCCGTCAATTTCATGCGGACCGTCCCCGACCAGGAGCCGGAGAGCGATCCGGCTGCGAGGCGGCTTTATCGCACCACGCCGGATGTTTGGGCCGCCCATTGCGAGCAGGCCTTTGCGGCGCAGGTCGAGGTCCTCGGCAATTACGGCATGAAGGAATTTACGCTCCTGGTACGTCGAACGCCTCCGGCCAGTTCCTCGCACTGATGTCGACTCCGCGGTCGTCTGCTTCGCGAGTTGCGCGATCGAGTGCCATCATTGAGCGGGCTGTCGACGTGCTGATCTCTGCGCGAGGTCACGCGAGCCCCGCGCGGCTGGAGCGCGCCTGTGCGTTGCTGCGCGAGCGTGCGCCGTTGCATTGGGTCGAACGTCCGGGCGTGCGCCCGTTCTGGGCCGTCACGCGCTACGCGGATATCGTGTCCATGGAGACGCGCAACGGACTGTTCGCGGCGGGACCGCGGACCTACCTCGCGAGCGAGACGTCCGAAGCCGTGCTGCAGCGGGTCACCGGCAAGCCGCAGCTCGTGCGCAGCCTGACCGAGATGGATCCGCCCGATCACGGCCTGTATCGCGGCATTCTTCAGAACGCCTTTGCGCCGCCGGCCCTGCGCGAGATGGAAGCCTGGTTGGCGCGATGGGCCGCTGAGATCATCGATCGCGTGGCCGCCCGCGGCGGTGTCTGCGATTTCGCCCGTGACGTGGCGGTGCCGTTCACGTTCCGGATCATCGGCCGCATGCTCGGCACGCCCGAAGCGGACGACGCGCGGCTGGCGCGCCTGGCACAGGCCTTCGTCGGCGCCGAGGACCCGCAGCGGCGCCTGGCGGAGGCGCCCGGCGACACCATGCGCATGGCCATGCTGGCGCTGCGCGATTATTTCGAAGCGGTCGCCGCCGATCGCCGCGCCCAACCGCGTGACGACCTCGCCACGCTGATCGTGCATGCCGAGCCGCATGGCCGGACAATGCCGCACTACGAGCTCATCTCCTATTTCATCCTGCTGGTGACGGCGGGCCACGACACCACAGCGCTCGCGCTCGCCGGCGGCCTGGAGGCGTTGCTCGCGGAGCCCGATCAGTTTGCGCGGCTGCGGGCAGAGCCGGATCTCCTCGACAGCGCCATCGAGGAGATGCTGCGTTGGACCACGCCGGTGCGCCACTTCATGCGGACGGCGCTGTGTGACACCGAGGTTGGCGGCCAGCTCATTCGTGAAGGCGAGGCTCTGGCGCTGTTCTTCCATTCCGCCAATCGCGACGAAGCTGTGTTCCGCGATGCGGGCGTCTTCCAGATCGATCGGGCTCCTAACCCACATATCGCCTTCGGCCGCGGGCCGCACATCTGCATGGGATTGCAGCTGGCGCGAATGCAGATGCGTGCGATGTTCGCGGAACTGCTGCGCCGCACGGAGCGGATCGAGCGCGCGGGTCGCGTGCGTCGCGTGCAGTCGCAGTTCATGAGCGGCGTCGGCGCGCTCCCCGTCCGTCTCTCGCTTTGCGCATCCGGCCGGCCGGCAGTAGCATAGCGCGCGATCATTGCCGTGAGGCTGACATGTCCGATCTCGCCGACCTGTTCCCAGGCTACGCGTCCGAATGGATCAACACCGCGTCGGGCCGGATCTTTGCGCGCGTCGGCGGCAGCGGCCCGCCGCTGCTGTTGTTGCACGGCTTCTCCGAGACGCATGTGATGTGGCACCGCGTGGCGCCTGATCTCGCCGATCGCTTCACGCTGATCATCGCGGACCTGCCGGGCTACGGCTGGTCCGACATGCCCGACAGCGATCCGGATCATACGCCCTACACCAAGCGCGCGATGGCCAACGCCATCATCGAAGCGATGGAGCAACTCGGTCACGTGCACTTCGCGCTCGCCGGCCACGATCGCGGCGGGCGCGTCGCGTACCGCCTCGCGCTCGATCATCCCGGCCGGCTATCGAAGCTTGCCGTTCTCGATATACTCCCGACCTACGAGTATTGGGAGCGCATGAACCGCGCCTATGCGCTGAAGATCTATCATTGGGCCTTCCTCGCCCAGCCCGCGCCGTTGCCGGAGACGCTGATCGCAGCTTCGGGCGAATTCTTTCTGAAGCAGAAGATGGCGAGCCAGACCAAGACGAAGACGCTGGACGCCATCGACCCTCGCGCGCTTCACCATTATCTTGCGCCGTTCCGCGACCCCGCCCGTATCCATGCGATGTGCGAGGACTATCGTGCCGGTGCCTATGCCGACTACGAGATCGACAAGGCCGATCTCGATGCGGGCAGGAAGATCACCATTCCGATGCTGGCGCTGTGGGGCGATGCCGGGATCGCCAGCGCGGCGGCAACGCCGCTCGACACGTGGCGGAGATGGGCGACCAACGTCCGCGGCGCGCCGGTCGATTCCGGGCATTTCCTCACCGAGGAGAATCCGGCCGAGACGGCGCGGCTGTTGCGGGAGTTCTTTCTGAGCGAGTGACATCAGCGCCGTGCCTGGAAGAACTCCTTGAGCATCTGTGCCGCCTGCTGCTCGCCGACCGCCGAATACACCTCCGGCACATGGTGACAGGTCGGTGATGCGAAGAAGCGCACGCCTGAGTCGACGGCGCCGCCCTTGGGATCGGCGGCCCCGTAATACAGCCGGCGGATGCGGGCGAAGGAGATGGCGCCGGCGCACATCGTGCACGGCTCCAGCGTCACGTAGAGGTCGCAGTCGACCAGCCGCTCGCTGCCGATTGCCTGGGCGGCCTGGCGAAGCGCCAGGATCTCGGCGTGGGCGGTGGGGTCGCGGTCGGTCAGGGTGCGGTTGGCGGCGCTGGCTATGACCTCGCCGTTCCGGACCACGACGCAGCCGATCGGCACCTCGCCGGAAATTGCGGCCGATTCGGCCGCTTTAAGGGCCAAATCCATGAAAGAAGGACCGTTCATGGCTCGTCACGCCCGCCCAAGTCTGCTACTGGATCGCCCTTCAGCACAACCGGACCCC
>NZ_CAFI01000469.1 GCF_000239775.1 Bradyrhizobium sp. ORS 375 | reverse complement strand
TCCTCCCTGCGCCCTCACATGATCGAGGGCAGCACGATGCATCACTCGGGCCGATGTCTCGCCGCGAGATCGCACCGTCACGTCTGGTTGCCGCAACTAACTGCAGCGAGCTCAGGATGTCCTGCGTCTCCGGTCGGAGGCGCGACGCGGCTGTCATAGTCTCTAATGCGCGATAACCATGGAACGACTTCGAACTGTCATATTCGCTGCATGCGTTGCACGGCCAATCTGGATTCACAGCCCGTTAAAAACAAATCTGCATGGGATACCGCTACGAGCAGCTGGCGATTGAGTACGATGCGATGAGTGCCGCGAAGAAGAAGACGTCCGCGACGGTCAGCAATGATCTGTTCGAGGACATTCCGGTGCTCAAGCGCAAATGGCACGCGGCATTGAAGCCCGGCCAGAGCATGCCCCGCTATGAAGACGTGATGCTCGGAAGCCTCGGCCGCCTCGCCGACCACGTCGCGCTGCTGCGCGAGGAGGACGAACGGCTCGAGATCACCCGCAGCGGTCGCTATGTCCAGCAATGGCTGCAGAACGACGGCTGGGACATTCCCGTCGAATCCGTCTCGCCAGATTGTGCGACCGTGCTGACCGAAGCCGCGATCTGCGCGGTGACGAGCTGCCAGCCGCATCTGTCGACGGCGTATTGCGTGCGCGACGGCATGGTGCGCACCTACGACGTGCTGGCGCTGCCGACCACCTCGCGCTGGGGCAGGACGCTGGTCGGCACCTACATCAACGAGCGCGCTGGGCAGTACAATCTGCTCGATTCGATCTTCTCCACCACCGAGGACGGCGTCGTCTCGCTCGCCGCCATTCGCGACAGCGAAGGCGTGCCCTGCGATTTCCAGGTGGTCCATCATAATCGATCTGCTGCGAGCCAGCTCCAGCTTTCGGCCGAGGAGCTGCAATGGCGGCGGCTGCGGCAGGGCGGCACCATGCTCGGCACGCCCGACGTGCTGGCGCGCCTGTTCGCCGTGGTGACGCAGAGCGGTCGCGATCAGTTCGAGCTTGATTGCGAGGATCGCAGCCTGCGCCTCGGCGTGCATGCGTTCGGCGACATCGTCTCGCTCACGATCTCCGACGTCACGGCGCTGAAGCGCCGCGAGGCGTCGTTCCGGCTGCTGTTCGACGCCAACCCGTTGCCGATGGGCATCTTCGACAGCGCAACCGGTCGCATCCTCAAGATCAACGCCGCGGCCGCGGAGCATTACGGCTACGATCGCGACTGTCTGCTGCAGATGACGATCTGGGATCTCTGGCCCGAGAGCGATACGGCCAATCTCGACGAGGCGATGGCGCGACTGACGGCGCGCGACGATTTCCATCGCGAATGGCAGCACTACAAGGCGGATGGCTCGCTGATCGACGTGCTGGCCTATGGCCGCCGGATCCGCCACGACGGACGCGACGGCTTTCTGGTCGCGATCGTCGACATCACCGAGCGCCGCAAGGTCGAGGCTCGCATCGCGCACATGGCGCATCATGACGGCCTCACCAATCTGCCCAATCGCGAACTGTATCAGGAGCGCCTCAGGCACGCGCTGCAGCCCGGCGGGGCCGGCAGCCGATCGATGGCCGTGCTGTGCGTCGATCTCGATCTGTTCAAGAACGTCAACGACTCGCTCGGTCATCCGATGGGCGACCGTCTGCTGCAGGCAGTGGCCGACCGGCTCAGGGAGCAGGTGCAGGGCGGCAATTTGGCGGCGCGGCTCGGTGGCGACGAATTCGCCGTCATCCTGGCCGATGTGGCGTCGCTCAACGACGCCAGCGATTTCGCGGCTAGGCTGATCCAGGCCCTGAGCGCGCCCTATGAGATCGACGGCCAGGAGCTCGTGATCGGCGCGTCGATCGGCATTGCGCTCGCGCCGTCAGACGGCTCGACCAGCGAGGAGCTGATGAGGAATGCCGACATGGCGCTCTACCGCGCCAAGGAGGAGGGCGGTGGCGTGCTCCGCTTCTTCGAGAAGGATATGGATCTGCAGGCGCAGAAGCGCCGCGACATGGAGCACGATCTGCGTCACGCCTTTGCGCAGGGCGAGTTCGAGCTGCACTACCAGCCGCTGGTCGACGTCGCCACCAGCACCATCTCCGGCTTCGAATGCCTGCTGCGCTGGCGCCATCGTGAGAAGGGCATGATCTCGCCGGCGGAGTTCATTCCGGTCGCCGAGGACATCGGCCTGATCGTGCCGCTCGGCGAATGGGTGCTGCGCGAGGCCTGCCGCGAAGCCACCCGCTGGCCCGATGACATCAAGGTTGCGGTGAATCTCTCGCCGGTGCAGTTCCGCAGCCGCAACCTGGTGCAGGTGGTGGTGCAGGCGCTGGCGCAGTCGGCGCTGCAGCCGGAGCGGCTCGAGCTCGAGATCACCGAGTCGATTCTGCTGGCCGAGACCGAGGCCAATCTCGCGATCCTGCATCAGCTGCGCGGGCTCGGCATCCGTATCTCGATGGATGATTTCGGCACCGGCTATTCCAGCCTCAGCTATCTCCGCAGCTTCCCGTTCGACAAGATCAAGATCGACCGCTCCTTCGTGAAGGATCTCGCGCACCGCTCCGACTGCCTCGCCATCGTCCGCGCCATCTCCGGCCTGGGCAAGAGCCTCAACATCACGACCACGGCCGAAGGCGTTGAGACCTCCGATCAGCTCGACTGGCTGCGCGCTGAAGGCTGCAATCAGGTCCAGGGCTTCCTGTTCAGCGCCGCGCGACCGGCCTCGGAGATCGCCGGCCTGCTGGCCCGGTTCGGCGCGAGAGCGTCGAAGGCGGCGTGATGGATGATGATCGTCACACCCACAAATGTCGTGCCGGACAAGCGTGCCGCAGGCACGCGCCGATCCGGGACCCATAGCCACAGGGCGATGGGGTGAAGGGCCGTGCCGACCCAGAGTCTGCTACCCCAGCCGCCGGTGGTTATGGGTTCCGGCGTTCGCCCGGACGACGGCGGACGTTGCCGCGCTCAGAACCTCGTCACGATGTCCGCGAGCGCAGGGCGCGGGCGGTCCTCGCTGGGCCTGGTCGGCCTGCCGATGTGAATGAGCCCGGCGAGCTTCTCCTCCGGCTTCAGCCCGAAGCCGTCCATCACGTCGCGGTCGAACATGAACCAGCCGGACAGCCAGCAGCCGCCGTAGCCGAGCGCGGTGGCGGCGGTGAGGATGTTCATGGCGCTGGCGCCGGCCGAGAGCTCCTGCTCATAGGCCGGCACCTTGGGATGCAGCCTGGTGAAGCTGACGAGGCCAATCACCAGCGGCGCTTCCATGAAGCGGTTCTTCTCCACCTCGAGCTCGGCAGCGGTCGCCTGCGGATGCGTCTTGGCGAACACGGACGCGATCACCTCGCCGGCGCGGCGGCGGCCGTCGCCCTCGAACACGATGAAGCGCCAGGGCGCGAGCTTGCCGTGATCGGGCACGCGGGCGCCGATGGTCAGGATGGTGTCGATCTCGGCGGGCGAGGGGCCGGGGCCGCTCATCTCGCGCGGCTTGACGGAGCGGCGGGTCTTCAGCAGTTCAAGGGCGTCGGGCACGTCGGGGCATCTCGTTCGTTGCACGTCGGACAGATAGCATGCGGGTCGGTTCGCAACGAGGCCGGGCCAGCGGGTTTTGATCGCTTCTACCGGAGGCCACCCGTCCGGCGAGGCTGCAGCCCTGGCTTGCTCCGGCAACTGATTTCGCGCGATGGAGCGTGCGACAGGGGGTCGGAACTGCGGCTTTCTGTCCGGATCTGCGATCTGGCCAACGAATTGTCGAACCTCGCGCGGGCCGGTAAAAACATAACGCTGAGAGATCCTCAGGGGGCTGCTTCAATTGCCAGATCCGACATGCCGACGACCGGAATGATGCCGTCAGCTGACACCGTCATGCGGTTGCGCCGGCAGCCCGGCTTTGCCGATGCGATGCGGGCCTCGACCGCCGCGGCCGTCCGGCTGTATCGCGGCGATCGTATTCTCAATGCACTGCTGAGCGACCGGGCGCGGGCGTTGTTCCCGCACGTCGCGCTGTATCTGCATTTCGTGGAGGACCGAGACGGCGAGCTTGGTCTCACCGTCGGCGCCATGAAGGAGATGTGCGTCAGGCTCGGCCTGTGCAGCGGCGGCCGCTGCGAGGCGATGCTGGCGCTGATGCGCGCCGCCGGCCTGGTGGCCGCGGCGCCACATCTCGACCGTCGGCGGCGGCCGCTGGTGCCGACCGACAAGCTCATTGCCCTGCATCGCGATCGCTGGGGCGTGCAGTTCGATGCGATGAGCGCGGTCATCCCGGCCGCGGTGGCCTATCGCGCGGCGTTGAACGAGACGGCGTTCGTGAGGACCTTCGTGCTCGAGCTCGGCCGCCGCTTCATCGCCGGTCTGCGCGTGCTTGACGGCGCGCCGGAGCTGGAGCCGTTTGCCGAGCGCACCGCCGGCATGGTCATTCTGTTCAGCCTGGCCCATGGCGGCGGAGCGGAGGAGCCGTTCCCGCCGGAGCGGCCCGTGCCGCTGTCCATCAATGGCCTCGCGACGCGCTTCTCGGTGTCGCGCAAGCACGTGCTGTCATTGATCCGCGAGGCCGAGGACAAGGGCCTTCTGGCCCGCGGCGGCGCCGGCAACGACACCGTCATCATCCTGCCGAGGGGACGCGAAGCGATCGAGCAGATGCTGGCGACGATGTTTCTCTACATGGCCGATTGCGCCGACGTGGCGCTGCAGGCGGCGGGCAGGGGAGGGATAACCACGAATGCGGTGGCCAGCCTGTCGGCATAGCCGCGCAGCCTGGATGAGCGCCCGCCGGAGCCCGTTAGGGCTGCGGCGGGAGCGACATCCGGGATCTCACGCACAGATGCGGTGAACCCGCATGTCGCTGCGCTCGTGCGGGCACCAAACGACTTCAAGCCGCCTCGCGCTGACGGCGCCGCACGTCCGGCGGCGTCGCCTCGTCGACCAGCGCCGCGATCGCGTCCGCCGTCGGCATCACGGTCTGGCCCTCGCGGCCAAGGCGGCGGACGGACACCGAATGCGTCTCGGCCTCCTTCTTGCCGACGACGAGCAGCGCCGGGATCTTCTGCAGCGAGTGCTCGCGGACCTTGTAGTTGATCTTCTCGTTGCGAAGATCGATCTCGGCCCGCAAGCCCGCCCGGCGCAGCGCCGCCAGCACCTGCTTGGCGTATTCGTCGCCTTCGGAGGTGATGGTGGTGACGACGACCTGGGTCGGCGCCAGCCACAGCGGGAAGCTGCCGGCATAGTGCTCGATCAGGATGCCGATGTAGCGCTCCATCGAGCCGCAGATCGCGCGATGCACCATCACCGGCGCCTTCTTGGCGCCGTCGGCGTCGATGTAGAACGCACCGAACCGCTCCGGCAGGTTGAAGTCGACCTGCGTGGTGCCGCACTGCCAGTCGCGGCCGATGGCGTCGCGCAGCACGTATTCGAACTTCGGCCCATAGAACGCGCCTTCGCCCGGATTGATCTCGGTGCGGATGTTGTTCCGCTGCGCCTTGATCTCGTTCAGCACGGTCGCCATCACGCGCTCGGCGTGATCCCACATCTCGTCGGTGCCGACGCGCTTCTCCGGCCGGGTCGACAGCTTCACCGTCAGCTCGCCCTCGAAGCCGAAGTCGGAGTAGGTCGACAGGATCAGATCGTTGATCTTGAGACACTCCTCGGCGAGCTGATCTTCCGTGCAGAAGATGTGCGCGTCGTCCTGGGTGAAGCCGCGCACGCGCATCAGGCCGTGCATGGCGCCGGAGGCCTCGTAGCGATGCACGACGCCGAACTCGGCGAGCCGCAGCGGCAGGTCGCGGTAGCTCTTCAGGCCATGCTTGAAGATCTGCACGTGGCCCGGGCAGTTCATCGGCTTGAGCGCGAACCAGCGCTTGTCCTCGGCCTCGTCGCCGGCGGACTGCGCCGCGAACATGTTCTCGCGGTACCAGTTCCAGTGGCCCGAGGTCTCCCACAGCGACTTGTCGAGGATCTGCGGCGCATTCACCTCGTCATAGTCGCCGGCGAGACGCCGCCGCATATAGGCGATCAGCGCCTGGAAGATGCTCCAGCCCTTCGGGTGCCAGAACACGACGCCGGGGCCTTCCTCCTGGAAATGGAACAAATCGAGCTCGCGGCCGAGCTTGCGGTGGTCGCGCTTCTCGGCCTCCTCGATCTGCTTCAGATACGCGTCGAGCTGCTCCTGCTTGGCGAAGGCCGTGCCGTAGATGCGGGTCAGCATCGGATTGTTGGAATCGCCGCGCCAATACGCGCCCGCCACCTTCATCAGCTTGAAGGCGTTGCCGATCTTGCCTGTCGAGGTCATGTGCGGGCCGCGGCACAGGTCGAACCAGTCGCCCTGGTAGTAGATCTTGATCGGCTCGTTGCCGGGAATGGCATCGACCAGCTCGACCTTGAACGCCTCGCCCTTGTCGCGGAACACCTGCTTGGTCTTCTCGCGATCCCACACCTCCTTGGTGAAGGGTTTGTCGCGGCCGATGATCTCGCGCATCTTCTTCTCGATCGCCGCGAAGTCTTCGGGCGTGAACGGCTCGTTGCGGAAGAAGTCGTAGTAGAAGCCGTTCTCGATGACGGGACCGATGGTGACCTGGGTGCCCGGCCACAAGGCCTGCACGGCTTCCGCGAGCACGTGCGCGCAATCATGCCGGATCAGTTCCAGCGCGCGCGGATCGTCGCGGTCGACGAGCTCGAGCTTCGCATCCTCATGGATTGGATCGTTGAGGTCGACGAGATCGCCGTTCAGCGCCATCGCGACCGTGCGCTTGGCGAGCGAGGGCGAGATGCCCTTGGCGATGTCGAAGCCGGTGGTGCCCCTGGGATATTCGCGCTTGGCGCCGTCGGGGAAGCTGATGGTGATCTTCTCGACCGGAGCGGCGGGCTTCAGGTTGCTGAGGCTGTACTGGAAGCCGGGCTTGGACTGGTCGGATTTCGGGTCGGGGGATTTCGAGTCAGGCATTGTCTCTCTCCGTTAGCTCACTCCTGCGAACGAGCGCAGGTAAGCGGGAGCAAGGGGTATAGCAGGGGATTTCCAGGCTGCAACCAGGGGGCAGGCGGGAAAACCGGTCGATTGCGGTGGCCTGTTGCGGTGCGGACATTGTCGCCGCGTGCCGGTATGATACAACTTCAAGTGTTTGGGGCGTGGGGGCGCGTGGCGATGGTGTCTGTTGGGGAGACGCCACATTGGTTTTCGATCCGGCGTGGCGGCGGACAGATCGCCGCCGCCTTGCTTACGGCTGTGCTGACGGGCTCGGCGTCGTTCGCGGCGGTGCCGCCGACGACCACGCCGGCGATGAGCAAGCCGCCGACGGGTAAGCCACTGATGGGCAAGCCGGTGATGAGCAAGCCGGCAATCTCGGCCAGACCGGCCTCGCCGCCAAAGCCCGCCGTGCAGGCGAGGCCGGCCGTACCGGCCAAGCCGGCGGCAGACGCCAAGCCGGCGAAGAAGCCCGCAGCTTCACCGCGGATCGCCGACCACTCGGCGCCGATCGCGTTTGCCCTCATCAAAGGGGGCCCCGATTCCTGCGGTCCGGGCTGCGACAGCTGGATCGCGGCGGAAGGCAAGATCGATGGCAGCGCGGCGGCGCGGCTGCGCAAGTTCATGAAGCAGATCGGCGAGCGCAAGCTGCCGATCTATTTCAATTCGCCCGGCGGCAATGTCGAGCAGGCGCTCGCGATCGGCAACTGGCTGCGCGAGAAGAGGGCCTCCGTCCGGGTCGGACGCACCACCGTGCGCGAGTGCGGCTTCGAGCCCCAGGAGGGCGACGTTTGCACCAAGCTGAAGCTGTCCGGCCGCGAGCTGCACGGCGAAGTCTGGACCCGCGGGGCGATGTGCAATTCGGCCTGTCCCTACATCCTTCTCGGCGCGCCCAGCCGCGAGCTGGCGCCGGACGTGACGCTCGCGGTGCATTCGCCGCGCGTCATCCTGAACTTCACCGGCGGGGTGCCGACGCACGAAATGCGGGTGCAGGCGCTGCAGCGGGCGATGGAGCGGGCCGACAAGATGGTGCTCGACTATATCAACAAGCTCGGCGCGGATCCGGGCCTGCTGGCGGCGGCGCGGTCGGTGCCGTTCGAGAGCATGCGCATCCTGACCCGCGAGGAGATTGCGCGTTTTGCGCTCGACAGACGTGAGCGGATCGACAGCCCCTGGATGTTCGAAGCCTCCAGCCGCGGCATCGCCTACAAGATCATCGTGTCGCGCAGCGGGGGCGAATCCACTTTCCGCACCACGCGGTTCCAGCTGGTCTGCTTCGATCAGGACCGATTCGAGCTCGATGTCGAGCGCAATGCCGGACCGGCGCTGGGCGCCGGAATTCTCTCGCTCGCGAGCGGCGATCTCAGGCTCAATTTCCTCTCGCCGCCGCGCCGCTCCGGCGACCGCGAGACTTGGGGCGTGTTCCTCAACGGCAGCCAGATGAAGACGCTGGCGTCATCCGCCGCTGTCGAGCTGAGCGACACGTCCTTCAGCGGCGCGCGTCCGGGCGCGGCGGCCTTCGCGGTCGGGAGCGACGGCCTGCAGAACGTGGTGAAGAAGCTGACGGACAGCTGTCCGCCGTCAAAGGCCGTGGTCTACCCGCCCGGGACGCCGGTCCCCTGGATGCAGACTCCGGCGCCGCAGGCGTCCGCGCAGCCGGTGCGCTGACGAGAGGCAGGAGAGGATGTCATGTGCGGCATGAGCAATTTTCATGCAGATGCATGAAAATCTCTGCTATTGAACGGCCATGACATCCGCTGCAGTGACCGACGTTCAAACCCCGCCGCGCTTCGCGCCGACCGCGCTGATGCTCGGCAACATCGTCACCGGCTGCTCAGTGCTGGCGCCCGCCGGCCTGCTGCCCGAGCTTGCCGCCGGCCTCTCCATCGAGGTTCACACCGCCGGGTTGCTGATCACCTTCGGCGCCGTCGTGCTGTGCATCTGCTCGCCGCTGACGGCTTGGCTGACCGGCCGTTTCGACCGCCGTGTCCTGCTGGCATTTACGTTGCTGGTGCTGACGCTGGGTAACCTCGCCTCGGCATTCGCGCCCAGCTATGCCAGCCTGCTCGCCATCCGCCTGGTCCTGCTCGCCGTCGGCGCGCTGTACACACCGCAGGCGGCGGGCACCGCGGCTCTGATCAGTTCGGTGGAGAAGCGCGGCAGCACCATAGCCTATGTGTTCCTCGGCTGGTCGCTGGCCGCCGCCGTCGGCCTGCCGCTGATCACCTTCGTCGGCAGCCATTCGGGCTGGCGCGCGGCCTATCTCGCGGTCGGCGCCGCCGGCGCGGTCAGCCTGCTGCTGCTGGCGTGGCGGCTGCCATCGGGCCTCAAGGGCGCACCGGTCGAGCTGAAGACCTGGCACGAGCTCGGCCGCAATCGCATGGTGGTGCTGCTGCTCCTGGTCACGACCCTGCAGATGTCGGGGCAGTTCGTGATCTTCACCTTCATGGGGCCGCTGCTGAAGACGCTGACCGGCGCCGAACCCAACGCGGTCGGCTTGGTGTTCGCGATCTACGGGGTCTGCGGCTTCATCGGCGTCGTCATCGCCACCCGCATCGTTGACGGCTGGGGGCCGTATCGCACCTCGCTGCTGTTCACCTGCCTGCTGTTCGCGGGCATCGCGCTCTGGACCGTCAGTGCCGGCACCTATGCGGCCATGGCAGTGGCGGTCGCGATCTGGGGATTGGGATTTGCATCCACCAATTCGATGCAGCAGGTCCGCCTCGTGGCCGCTGCGCCGCCGCTGGCGTCGGCTTCGGTGTCGCTCAACACCTCGGTGCTCTATATCGGCCAGGCGATCGGTTCCGCGGTCGGTGGCAGCCTGTTTGCCCGCGGCGCCCTTGATGCCACCGGGTATGTCGCCATGGCGTTGGTGATGCTCGCGCTGCTCGCGATTCTGGCGAGTCGGCCGCGGGCGCCGGTTGCGGCGCTCGCCTGAGGTCCACCGCAAAACAGCGGCTTGGCGCTTGGCAAAACCGGTCGGACCGGATTAAAGCCGCTGGGGTGGGAGGCTGGAGGGCGGAGATCGCGCCGATCGCAGGCGCCGGTCTCGGCTGGGCGAAGCGCCCGGGCCCGCGGCCGGATGAGAGAGACATGGCATGAAAAAGACGATGTTGAGCCTTGCCGCAGCGCTGTTCTGCACCTCGGCCCTGGCCCAGAGCGGCGCCCCGATGGTCGGCGACCGCCCGCTGGTGCAGGTCAAGCCGAAAGGAACGAAGACCGCAGCTGCCGCGCCGGCCAAGCCGCAGCCCTTGGCTGTGAAGCTGCAGGCCTGCCTGGAGATCGAGGACGGCACCAAGGAGCGGCTGGACTGCTACGACGCCGTGATTCCTCCGGCCGCCAAGCCGAAGGCAATGAAGGCGAAGGCGGTCGCCGACTGCAAGTTCACCAAGGAGCAGGACGAGCGGCTGGCCTGCTTCAACGGCTTCGTCGAGAACATGCCGAAGCTGCCTAAAAGCTGATCGAGTGCTGATGACGAACTGACGGCTTCAGCGGCTCGACGAGGCGGACGCCCCGGCCGCGATCCGGATCGGCGGCTGGGCGGCCGCCATCTTCGTCAGCACGTCCCTGATGGGGTGGCGGGTCCAGGCCTGCGTGACGTAATCCCGATGCGTGATGCCCTCGTCTGTCTCGACGAACACCACGCTGCCGGGCCGCAACGTCCGGTCCATGTCCTCGGTCACCTCGATGCCGCGGTTGCGCAACATCGCCATCAGCTCCTGATCGTGGCGCGCGGTGTAGCGCGTGTAGGAGCTGATGAAGAAGCCGGAGCGGTTGCGCTCGATCCAGTTGGCGAACTTGTCGAGCTGGCCATAGACCGCGTCGAGTAGCACCACGCCGCGCACGCGCTCGCTGATGCCGCCGACCTCGAGGCTCCATGCCGTCGGCAGGAAGCCGCCGCTGTAGCCGACGATCACGATTGGCATGCCGGCGAAGGTCTTGGCGCTCGCGGGATCGCCGGACAGGCGGGCCAGATTGACGGCGGCCTCATCCATGAAGCGCTTGAAGCCGCCGGGCTGCCAGAATTTACCCGCGCTCGAATCCGCGGCATCGACCGCCATCTGCGGCGCCAGCAGCACGGCGTTGACCCCCGAGCCGGTGATCTGCTGCGGCACCAGCTGCCGGTCGCGCACGTCGCGCTCCAGCGTGGCGCCGTTGCCGTGGAAGAAGACCACGATCACGCCTGGCTTGCGCACGTCGAACTGCTCGGGGACGTGCACCAGCACGCGGCTGTCATTGTAGGTCTGGTCCTGCCAGTAGACCCGGCCCGAGAAGCTGCGATGGCCGCGGCGCTCACCGCTGCTGACATTGAGGAATGGTGCGTCGGACGCGGGATTGTTGCCGAAATAGGGGAATGCCGACGACTTCATGCTGACGAGAGTCGTCAGATCCTCCCGCGGCCGTCGCGCCGGCGCTTGCGGCTCCAGCGCTGCGACCTGATAGGGCGGCGGCTTCGGCGCAAAATCGGCAGGCGTGTGCAGCTTGAAGCTGTCCTGCGCTGATGGGAAGCGGTCGCTGAACTCCGGCGCCGGAAACCGCTCGTCGAAGGTCAGCTGCTGGGTCGGCGCGGCATTGGCGGCGAGCGCGGCCGGATCGGGCGCCTGGCCGCAATGCGCCAATGACAATGCGAGAGCCGTCGCGGCGATGCCATGAGTCACGATACGATAGGTCGCGTGTCGACGCCCGCGCGAGCGAGGCCTTTTGCTCACGCGATGACACCATGACGATCTCGGACCAGTCCCGATCATGCGTCTCCAAAACCGGTCGGGGCCTCCAGAGGCCCGCCACAGCTATCGGTTTCAATCAAACTGCGCCGCCGACCTTGAGGTCGCGTTAAGGGTGATGGCCCGGTCGAGCCCGGCGCAGCCGGAAGGACACACCACGTCATCGTGTCGCGATTGTGGGACCCAGCCTCGACCGATGCAACGTGCAGGCGGCAAATCGCGGGAAATAGGTTTCATATTACCGTAATATTCGGCCATATTTAGCACGCGTTAACTATGATTGAATGGTCTTGCCGGACCATCAGCCTGAAACTTGAGGGAAGGGGCGTCACGCGCCCGTCGACGACATGGCTGCAGCCGAGGCGGACGACACCAGTTGGGCAGGCCGGTCAGGCCGCGCGGCGATCCCGTCCGTGTCATTGCCGGTCGCCATTGCCATCGTAATCGCCGACATGATCGGGGTCGGCGTGTTCACCAGCCTCGGCTTCCAGGTCAAGGATCTCCCATCGGGCTTTGCCATCCTGCTGTTGTGGGCCGTTGGCGGTCTCGTCTCGATCTGCGGGGCGCTGTCCTATGCGGAGCTCGGCACGATGTTTCCGCGCTCGAGCGGCGAGTACAATTTCCTGACGCGGGCGTTTCATCCCGCGGTCGGCTTCATGGCGGGCTGGGTGTCAGCGACCGTCGGCTTCGCCGCCCCTGTGGCGCTGGCGGCGATGGCGTTCGGTGAATACGGCCGTGCGGTTCTGCCGGGTGTTCCGCCCATGGTGCTCGCCGTCGGCGCCGTCTGGGTCGTGACGGTGGTGCAACTCGGCGGAATCCGGCAATCGAGCCGTTTCCAGCTGCTGTCGACGGTGCTGAAGCTCGGCCTGATCGTCGCCTTCCTGGTCGCCGGCGCGATCATTGCGGATCCGCAACCGGTCCGGTTTGCGCCCGCCGTGGCCGACGTCGGCTATGTCACCAGCGCGGCCTTCGCGACCGGCCTGGTGTTCGTGATGTATGCGTTCTCGGGCTGGAACGCGGCAACCTACATCATCGGCGAACTGCACACGCCTGAGCGCACCTTGCCTCGCGCGCTGCTCGCAGGCACGCTCGTTGTGCTCGTGCTCTACGTGGCGCTGAATGCGGTTTTCCTCCGGGCGGCGCCAATGGGCGAACTCACCGGGCAGCTGCAGGTGGCCAGCATCGCCGGCGCGCACATCTTCGGAGAGACCGGTGGACGCTTCGTGGCGGCGATGATCTGCATCGGACTGGTTCCGTCGATTGCCGCGATGATGTGGATCGGTCCGCGCGTGCTGATGACGATGGGCGAGGACATTCCGGCGCTCGCAGTGTTCGCCCGCCGGTCGCGCAACGGCGCTCCCACCTACGCGGTGCTGTTCCAGTTGGGGGTCTCGACCCTGATGCTGTTCACGGAGAGCTTCGAGGCGGTGCTCGACGTGGTCCAGTTCTCGCTGTTGTCCTGCTCGTTCCTGACCGTGCTCGGCCTGTTCCGGCTCCGCATCACAAGCCCCGATCTGCCGCGGCCGTATCGCGCCTGGGGCTATCCGGTGACGCCCTTGATCTTCCTCAGCGTCACCGGGTTCATGATGTACTACCTGGTCGCTGCACGGCCCTGGCAGGCCGGACTCGGTGCCGTGGCCATGGTGTCGGGATTGCTGATCTATTGGTTTGCCCACGCGCGGTCGCGCACCGTCGTGGCAGCGATGCCGGGACCGGATTGAATCATGTTGCTGTTGTCGAGACTGTGCCTTGCCGTAGCGTGCCTCGTCGTCGCGATGAGCTGTGACCTCCGCGCTCAGACCATCACGCCCGACGACACCGCGCGCGTGCTGGCGGGCCTGGCGCCGCAGGCGGGCTCGCCGCTGGCGCCGCTGATCCAGGATCCCGCGTGGCGGCGGCACGCGGCGTTCTTCGACAACGCGTTCAATCAGCTCGAGCAGCGACAGTTGTCGAAGATCAGGGCGTGGACGGACGCCAACCTCGCAGCGCCGCGCCCCACGATGTTCTATTTCTTCTCGGGGCCGGACTTTCTCTATGCGGACGCCTTCTACCCGAAAGCCTCGACCTATGTGATGGCGGCACTCGAGCCGACGGGACCTATCCCGGATCTCACCCGGCTGCCACGCGGCAGCATCGGGCCCGAGCTGTCCTATGTCGCGCGCTCCCTGCAGTCGATCCTCAGCTTCTCGTTCTTCATCACCAAGGACATGAAGACCGATCTGCGCGAAGGCGAGATCGAGGGGACGCTGCCGATCCTCTACGTGTTTCTGGCGCGAACCGGCAAGACGATCCGCGCGGCGAGCCTGGTCTGGCTGGATGAGAGCGGCGCGGTGCACGAGGCCACCGAACCGGCGGGCCGCAACGCGACCAAGGGAGCCCGCATCGTCTTCGCCGGCGCCGACGGCGTCGAGAAGACGCTATACTATTTTTCGACCGACCTGTCCGACTCCGGCGTGAAGGCGAGCGGCTTCCTGAAATTCTGCGAGCCGCTGGCCCCAGGCAACAGCCTGCTGAAGAGCGCCTCCTATCTGCTGCATATGGGCAGCTTCTCCCAGGTGCGGAGCTGGCTGCTCAGAAACAGCGCGACCATCATCCAGGATGACTCCGGCATTCCACTGGCGAGCTACGATGCGCGCGCGTGGCGCTTCTTCCCGTTCGGGCGCTATGCCGGCCCGATCGACAAGTTTCCGGACATGTACCAGCCGAGCTATGCCAGGCTCTTCGAGCGTGCGCAGCCGCTCGACTTCGGCATCGGCTATCGCTGGCGCACGCGCGAGTCCAACGTGCTGCTGTCGGTGAGGG
>NZ_CAFI01000470.1 GCF_000239775.1 Bradyrhizobium sp. ORS 375 | reverse complement strand
GCCTGATCTTCATGGGCACGCCGGATTTCGCCGTGCCGACCCTGCTCGAACTCGCCGGCCATGGCCACGAGATCGTGGCCGTCTACACGCGCGCGCCGAAGCCCGGCGGTCGCCGTGGTCTGGCGCTGGTGCCGACCCCGATCGAAACCGAGGCGCGCCGGCTCGGCGTCCCCGTGCTCACGCCGAAGACGCTGAAGACCGAGGAGGCATTGGCCGAATTCCGCGCGCACGAGGCGGATGCCGCCGTCGTCGTCGCCTACGGCATGATCCTGCCCCAGGCGATCCTCGATGCGCCCAGGCTCGGCTGCTACAATTTGCACGCCTCACTGCTGCCGCGCTGGCGCGGCGCCGCGCCGATCAATCGCGCCATCATGGCGGGTGATGCCGAGAGCGGCGTGATGGTCATGAAGATGGATGTCGGCCTCGACACCGGCGACGTCGCCATGGCCGAGCGGTTGCCGATCACGGATGCGATGACCGCCTCCGACCTGCACGACAAGCTCTCACGCATCGGCGCCGACCTGATGGTGCGCGCCATGTCGGCGCTGGAGCGCGGCGGGCTGACGCTGACCAGGCAGGCCGAGGACGGCGTTACCTATGCCGCCAAGATCGAGAAGGCGGAGGCGCGGATCGACTGGGCGAAGCCGGCGCACGCCGTGCTGCGCCATATCCACGGCCTGTCGCCGTTCCCCGGCGCTTGGAGCGAGGTCACGCTCGACGGCGAAACGGTGCGCCTGAAGATCCTGCGCTGCGCGCTGGCCGACGGCACGGGCGAGCCGGGCAGCGTTCTTGACGACCAGCTCACCATCGCCTGTGCCGACGGCGCCATCCGCGTCACCGAGCTTCAGCGCGCGGGCAAGGGCCCGATGAAGGCTGCGGATTTCCTCCGCGGCACCCCTGTCGCGCAGGGCCTGCGCTTCGGCTGACCACCACAGCTCGTCATGCGCGGGCTTGACCCGCGCATCCATCTCGCGAACAAGCTTCGTCCCTGGATGGATTGCCGGGTCAAGCCCGGCAATGACGGCGAACTCAGTAGAGGCGATGCCCCGCTACAAGCTCACCATCGAATATGACGGCGCGCCGTTCTGCGGCTGGCAGCTGCAGGAGACATTGCCGTCGGTGCAGGGCGCGTTGGAAGCCGCCGTTCAGGCCACGTGTGGCGTGGCCACCCGCGTGCACGGTTCCGGCCGCACCGATGCCGGCGTCCACGCCACGGGGCAGGTCGCGCATTGCGACATCGCCAAGGAGTTCCGCCCAGACAAGCTGCGCGACGCGCTCAACGCGCATCTGCGGCCGAATCCGGTCGCGGTGCTCGACGCCGAGATCGTGCCCGACGCCTTCGAGGCGCGCTTCTCCGCGCGCAAGCGGCACTATCGCTATCGCATCGTCAATAGGCGCTCCAATCTCGCGCTGGAGGTCGGACGCGTCTGGCGCGTGCCGCAGCGGCTCGACTCGGACGCGATGCACGTCGCCGCGCAGCGCTTGATCGGCAAGCACGATTTCACGACGTTCCGCGACACCGAGTGCCAGGCGAAGTCGCCGGAGAAGACGCTCGATCAGCTCGACGTCGTCAGGGACGGTGATGCGATCACCATCCTCACGTCCGCACGCTCCTACCTGCACAGCCAGGTGCGCTCGATGGTCGGCTCGCTGGTGTGGGTCGGGCAGGGCCGCTGGAGCGCCGATGATCTCGCCGCTGCGCTCGCTGCGCGTAGCCGCGCCGCCTGCGGCGTCGTGGCGCCGCCGGAAGGGCTGTACCTCGTCAAGGTCGACTACTGACGAAGAGTTCCGATCGGGACGCGATCAAGATCATCGTCGCGGAGACATCCTGGATTGCTTCGCCGCGCTCGCAATGACGAGCGGAGGGAGCGTTACGCAAAATAGCGATCGAGAATGCCGCGATAGATTTTCGTCAGGGTCGCGATGTCGGCCACCGAGGCGCGCTCGTCGATCTGGTGCATGGTCTGGCCGACCAGGCCGAACTCGATCACCGGGCAGTAGCTCGAGATGAAACGCGCGTCGGAGGTGCCGCCGGTGGTGGACAGCTCCGGCTTGCGCCCCGTCACCTCTGCGATGGCTGCCACCGCGAGATCGGTGAACGGGCCTGGCTTGGTCAGGAACACGTTGGAGTTCGACGGCAGCCAGTCGATGCGGGCGCGGATGCGGTTGCCGCAGGCCTTCGCCAGCCGCGCCTCGACCAGCGCGCGCAGCGACTCCTGCGTATGGCAGTCATTGTAGCGGATGTTGAACTTCGCCCGCGCCAGGCCGGCGATCACGTTGGTCGCGGTGTTGCCGACATCGACGGTGGTGAATTCGAGATTCGACGGCTGGAATTGCGCGCTGCCAGTGTCCAGCGGCTCGTCCGACAGCGCGACGATCAGGCGCGAGATGTCAGGCACCGGGTTTGACGCGCGGTGCGGATAGGCGACGTGGCCCTGCTTGCCTTCGACGATCAGCGTGCCCGATTGCGAGCCGCGGCGGCCGATCTTGATACAGTCGCCCATGACCTCCTGGTTGGAGGGCTCGCCGAGGACGCAATGGTCGAACTTTTCGCCGCGCTCGGCCGCCCATTGCAGCAGCTTGATGGTGCCGTTGATCGAGACGTCCTCCTCGTCGCCGGTGATGAGGAACGAGATCGAGCCCTTGGGCTGTCCACCATTGTCCCGGAGATAGTCGAGCGCCGCGGCGACGCTGCAGGCGATGCCGCCCTTCATGTCGACCGCGCCGCGGCCGTAGATGTAGCCGTCCTTCACCTCGCCGGAGAACGCAGGCAGGCTCCACGCCGCCTCGTCGCCGGGCGGCACCACGTCGGTATGGCCGGCGAAGGTGATATGCGGCCCCTCTGTGCCGATGCGGGCGTAGAGATTGTCGATGTCGGCGGTGCCCGCTTCGGAGAAGGTCACGCGGTGCGTCGTGAAGCCCGCATCTTTCAGCAGGGCTTCGAGCACGCCGAGCGCCCCGGCGTCGGCCGGGGTGACGGAGGGACAGCGGATCAGGTCGCGGGTGATGGTGAGGGCATCGGTCATGCCCTCCGCTTACCACGGGCCTTCGGGCGGCGGCTAGTCCGGCCGCCCGAGCCCGGATCGTCAGTCGCGCAGCAGCTCGTTGATCGAGGTCTTCGAGCGGGTGCGCTCGTCGACGCGCTTGACGATCACGGCGCAGGCCGTGCTCGGGCCGATCTGGCCGTTCTTCATCGGCTTGCCCGGTAGCGCGCCGGGGACCACGACCGCATACTCCGGCACCTCGCCGACGAAGGTCTCGCCGGTCTCGCGGTCGACGATCTTGGTCGAGGCGCCCAGGAACACGCCCATTGCCAGCACCGCGCCCTTGCGCACGATCACGCCCTCGGCCACTTCCGAACGCGCGCCGATGAAGCAGTCATCCTCGATGATGACGGGGCCGGCCTGCAGCGGCTCCAGCACGCCGCCGATGCCGACGCCGCCGGAGATGTGCACGCGCTTGCCGATCTGGGCGCAGGAGCCGACCGTCGACCAGGTGTCGACCATGGTGGCCTCGTCGACATAGGCGCCGAGATTGACGAAGGACGGCATCAGCACGACGTTCTTCGCGATAAAGGCCGAGCGGCGCACGATCGCGCCGGGCACGGCGCGGAAGCCGGCGTCGCGAAAGCGGTTCTCGCCCCAGCCTTCGAACTTTGACGGCACCTTGTCCCACCACGATGCCTGGCCGGGGCCGCCGGGGATTACGCTCATGTCGTTGAGCCGGAACGACAGCAGCACGGCCTTCTTCAGCCACTGATTGACGCTCCACTTGCCATCGGTGGCGCGCTCGGCGACGCGGGCCTCGCCCTTGTCGAGCAGTTCCAGCGCGCTCTCCACGGCGTCGCGCACCTCGCCCTTGGTCGAGGCCGAGATGCCGTCACGGGCGTCGAAGGCGCTGTTGATGGTGGATTCCAGGGCGGACAGTGACATCGGTCGATCCTCGCTTGGTCCCGGGTCGACCGGGATGGACGTGTAGAAGCTGGGGGCAGGGCGGCTTTTTCGGAGTTTGGGGCAGGCGAGTCAAGGCACCTACCGCCGTCGTCCCGGACAAGCGGAGCGCCACGCTGTCCGCTCATGCGAAGGCTCTCGCGCGCGAGCGCCGATCCGGGACCCATAACCACAGGGAGATGTGATGGGCAAATCCTGAGCCACTTGCGTGCCTCACTCATCCGCCTGTGGTTATGGGTCCCGGGTCAAGCCCGGGACGACACCGAATTTGGCGGACCGCCGTGGCGACCCATGAGTAGCCGGCCGGTCGCTTGTCCGCGACGACGCAAGCAGGCTACGCGGAGATCAGCCGCTGCAAGAATCCGGTCAGATCATCCGTCACATAATCGACGTGCGGATCATCGCGGCCTGACAGCTCCCAGTCCTCGCGCACCACCTCCTTGGTGCCGTCGGGCACCACCAGCACGGTGGTCATGCCGAGGTCGTGCGGCACCACGAGGTTGCGGGCGAGGTCCTCGAACATCGCCGCCCGGGTCGGATCGACGTCGTGCAGCCGCAAGAATTTGTCGTAGGTCTCGCGCGCCGGCTTCGGCGTCAGCTCGGCGGCCTTGATGTCGAACACGCCATGGAAATGCCCGGCGATGCCGAGCCGCGCCAGCACGGCGTCGACATGGTCGACCGAGCCGTTGGTCAGGATCAGCTTGCGCCCCGGCAGCTGCTCGATCGCAGCCCCCATCGCCGGATTCGGCTCCAGCGGCGAGTGGTCGATCTTGTGCACGTAGGCGAGGAAGTCGTCGGCGTGCACGCCATGCTCGGTCATCATGCCGCGCATCGTGGTGCCGTAGCGCTTGTAGTAATCCTTCTGGATCCGCCGCGCCTCGGCAGCGTCGACCTTGAGCCAGTTCGAGACGAACTCGCCGATCCGCGCATCGACCTGCTGCCACAGATTGACGTGATGCGGGTACAGCGTGTTGTCGAGATCGAACACCCAGGTGTCGACGTGATCGAAGGCGCGCGGGGATTTTGTCATGTCTGCTTCGATCCATTCTGCCTGGCATCATCAGGCCCGGCTGGGGCGTCAATCTCCGTCGTCGTCCCGGCGAACGCCGGGACCCATATCGCGGAATCTATCCTGAGGCGCGATGGCCGACGCCGGCGACCCACACCACGTCCGGTGGTTATGGATCCCGGCGTTCGCCGGGATGACGGCGGAGTTTTTGGCGGCGTTGCGGGCGACATCGACAGGCCCATCACGGCAACGCAAACCGCAGCGTCTTGCCGCCGCGGGTGATGTCGACGGCGGTGAAGCCGGTCGCGGTGAAGCCGCGGCTCGGGCAATCGCCCTGCTCGGTGGTCTCGAATTTGTTTTCGCGGGTGCAGAGCTGCACCAGGCCGCCCCAGTTCAGCGGCTTGTTCTTCAGCTTGATGGTGCGGTTCTCGTCGTCGACGGCCTCGGCGAAGCTGTAGACCTTCTTCGGCTGGCCGGAGATGTCGGGATGCAGGCACTTGCCGGCATCGATGCGATACCAGCCGCGGCTGACCACGGTGCGGCCGTCATCGGTACCGACCGCCGCCATCACCTTGTGCGGCGTGTCGTTGCACCAGGTGAGCCCCACCGGAGAGGGAGTCTGCACGGCATCGACCATCGTGGCGAAGAAGCTCGGCTGTGATACGACATCGGACGCCAGCCCGCGGCTCTTCAGGAACGCGGCGAGCGCGGCTTGCGTTTTCGGCCCGTCGACGCCGTCGATCGGCGAGGCGTCATAGCCGGCAATCCCAAGCAGCCGCTGGATGCCGGCGAGCCGCGCCTGCTCGTCGTCATATTCGGCGCTCTCGGCGAGATAGGCGATCAGGGTGCCGTCGTCGGTCTTGGTCGGCGTCACCTGCGTGAACGCCGCCGGCGTCTGCCCGGTGCGGCACTGCCGCGCGGCGGCGATGACGAAATTGTCGGACGCGGCCACGCACAGCTGATCATTGCCGTTCTCGGCGATCGGCGAGGCGCCATAAAGGCTGAGCGCACGCGCATGCAGCAGGATGCGATCCGCGGTCATCGTGCCCTGCAGCACCACCCGGCAGGTGGCGGGATCGAGCCTGAACCAGCCGCGCGTCGCGGTCGCCGCCTTCTCGTCGATGCCGATCGCGGCCTCGACGACGTAGCTCATGCGATTGCAGAGCTTGAGATCGGCGCGGGCGGGGGAGGCAGAGGCGAGAATCGGAAGAAGGAGTGCAGCCAGGGAGACTGCGAAACGAGCTCGGAGAGATGTTGGGTACCCAGCTCTCTCTCCGCCGTCATGGCCGGGCTTGACCCGGCCATCCACGTCCTTGTCCCCACCGCAAACAGCGTCATGGATGCCCGGGTCAAGCCCGGGCATGACGAGACTTGAGCGTATGGCGGCCCTGCCCGTCACTTGTGGATCAGCGTGCCCGTGCCCTGGTTGGTGAACAGCTCGAGCAGCACCGCATGCGGCACCTTGCCGTCGAGGATCACGACGCCCTGCACGCCCTGTTCGAGCGCGTAGATGCAGGTCTCGACCTTCGGGATCATGCCGCCGGAGATGGTGCCGTCGGCGATCAGCTTGCGCGCGTCCTTGATCGAGATTTCCGGGATCAGCTTCTTCGACTTGTCGAGCACGCCCGGTACGTCGGTGAGCAGCAGCAGCCGCTTGGCCTTGAGCGCACCGGCGACGGCGCCGGCGAAGGTGTCGGCATTGACGTTGAAGGTCTGGCCTTCCTTCGAGGTCGCCAGCGGTGCGAGGATCGGGATCAGCTCATAACCGATCAGCTGGTTGAGCAGGGTGAGGTCGACCTTATCGGGCTCGCCGACAAAGCCGAGATCGACGACCTTCTCGATGTGGCTGTCGGGATCGACCATGGTGCGGGTCGCCTTGACCGCGCGCACCATGTTGCCGTCCTTGCCGCACAGGCCGACCGCCTTGCCGCCGGCCTCGTTGATGTAGCCGACCAGCTGCTTGTTGATCGAGCCCGCCAGCACCATCTCGACGATCTCGATGGTCGCGGCATCGGTGATGCGCAAGCCGGCGGCGAATTCCGAGACGATGCCGAGGCGCTTGAGCATGGTCGCGATCTGCGGCCCGCCGCCGTGCACCACCACCGGATTGATCGCGGTCTGCTCGAGCAGCACGATGTCGCGCGCGAACGCCTTGGCGGTGTCCTCGTCGCCCATGGCGTGACCGCCATATTTGATGACGATGGTTTCGTCGTCATACTCCTGCATGTGCGGGAGCGCTTCGGACAGGATTCGGGCCTGATCGAGCGGGCTGATGGTGGTCGCGTCGGTCATGTCTGGGGGATCTCGGCTGTCGGAACGTCGCGCGCGGTTCTATCCGATTGCCGGGCGCGGCGCAAAGCGCCGGATCACGCCCGCCGCGGCCACACGGCAGCGACGGCGAGCACCAGCCAGCCGCCGATCTGCAGCATCCCGCCGGTCGGCGCTGCGAACGGAAACAGCCGGTCGCCGGCGAATTGCCGCATCATGAGATCGCCGGAGAAGAGAGCCGCACCGAGCGCCAGGCTGATCGCCGCAATCAGCCCGATGCGCCTGGCAACGACGCCGCGCTCGGCCAGTGCGACGGTGCCGAGCAGGGCGCAGGCGTGGAACAAGAGCATCGTCGAGGCGGTGGCGAGCCGCGATGCGTCGGCATCATGCGCGGCCTTGGCCGCCAGCGCCACGCCGGCGGCGCCCATCAGACCAGCCCATGCGATCAGGATGCGCCACAGCGCGGTCATGCGCCGCGCTCCTCGAGCAGCCGCGCCATGGCGGCGCGCAGCTCGGGCATGCCGGTGCCGGAGCGGGACGACGTCGCCAGCACCTGGGGGAATGCCGCCGGATGCCTGGCGAGCGCGGCTTCGGTCTCGGTGATGCGGCTCGCGAGCTCGGCGGACTTGATCTGGTCGGCTTTGGTCAGCACCAGCTGGTAGCTGACGGCGGATTTGTCGAGCGTCTTGAGAATGTCCTGATCGACCTCCTTCAGTCCATGGCGGGCATCAATCAGCACATAGACGCGCGCGAGCGAGGACCGTCCGAGCAGGAACTGGTGGATCAGCTCGGTCCACGACGCGACCTTGGTCTTGGCGGCGGCGGCGTAGCCGTAGCCGGGCATGTCGACCAGCCGCAGCGGTGCGTTCGCAGGTCCTTCGAAGAAGATCAGCTCCTGGGTGCGGCCCGGGGTGTGCGAGGTGCGCGCCAGCGCGTTCTGGCCGGTCAGCGCATTGATCAGGCTGGATTTGCCGACATTGGAGCGGCCGGCAAACGCGATCTCGATCTGCCCGGACATCGGCGGCAGGCTCGCGATCGACGGCGAAGCATGGGTGAAGCGCCAGGCCTGCGCGAACAGCCTGCGGCCCTTCTCGATCAGGCGCTCATCCGCATCGGCGCTGGTGGTCATGAATGCTCTCGCCTCGCCATTGCGAGCGAAGCAATCCAGGGTCACAAGGCAGGTCTGGATCGCCGCGCTACTCGCAATGACGGCTGTTATTGTCCGCTGTCATTCCGGGGCACGCGGAGCGTGAACCCGGAATCTCGAGATCCCGGGTTCGATGCTCCGCATCGTCCCGGGATGACGTCGCTCATCTCACGCCGGCTTCTTCTTGAACGTGCCTTTGATGTTGTCGAACAACTCCACCTTCACGCCGTTGCGATGCATGATGAAGCCCTGCTGCAGCACCGAAAGCGTGTTGTTCCAGGCCCAGTAGATCACGAGACCGGCCGGGAAGCCCGCGAGCATGAAGGTGAAGATCAGCGGCATCCAGTTGAAGATCATCGCCTGGGTCGGATCCGGCGGCGTCGGGTTCAGCTTCATCTGGAACCACATCGTGATGCCCATGATGATCGGCCAGATGCCCAGCGCGAGGTAGTGACCGAACAGCGGCAGCTGGGTCGGATCGAACGGGATCAGGCCGAACAGCGTGAACAGGTTGGTCGGATCCGGGGCGGAGAGGTCCTTGATCCAGCCATAGAACGGCGCGTGCCGCATCTCGATGGTGACGAACAGCACCTTGTAGAGCGAGAAGAACACCGGGATCTGCAGCACGACCGGCAGACAGCCGGCGACCGGGTTGATCTTCTCCTTCTTGTAGATCTCCATCATCTCCTGCTGCTGCTTCATCCGGTCGTCCGGATAGCGCTCCTTGAGCGCCTGCAGCTGCGGTTGGATCGCCTTCATCTTGGCCATCGACGCGTAGGACTTGTTGGCCAGCGGGAAGAACAGCAGCTTCACCAGCACCGTCACCAAGAGGATCGAGATGCCGAAATTGCCGAAGAAGCGGAAGAAGAAGTCCAGCGCCAGGAACATCGGCTTGGTCAGGAAGTAGAACCAGCCCCAGTCGATCAACAGATCGAAATGGTTCAGCCCGAGCTTCTGGTTGTAGCCGCCGAGCCCGCCGAGCGGGAAGTTGATGCCGACGACGCCGGCCTCCTTGGCGCCGGCGAACAGCCGGGTCGAAACGCTCGCCGAGCCGCCCGCCGGCACGGTCTGCGGGTTCTCGACATAGTCGGTCTGATAGCGGTGCTGGTTGTCGACCAGCTTCGAGGAGTAGTTCGCCTGCAGGCGGGCGTCCGTCATCGGCAGCAGCGCCGCCGCCCAATATTTGTCGGTGATGCCGAGCCAGCCATTGGTGACGTCGAACTTCGCCGCCTTCTCGTCGTCCATCTTCTTGTAGGTGAACTCCTGCAGGCCCTTCTCGCCGAGATAGCCGATCAGGCCTTCGTGCAGGATGTAGTAGCCGGAGACGTGCGGCGTGCCGTGGCGGGAGATCAGGCCGTAGGGATACAGCGTGACCGGCGCGTTGCCGGCGTTGGTGACGTCGTCCTTGATGGTGAAGAGATAATGATCGTCGACGCTGATGGTGCGCTGGAAGGTCAGGCCATCGCCATTGGTATAGGTCAGCTTGACAGGGGTCGACGGGGTCAGCGCATTCGAGCCGTCCTGCTGCCACACCGTGTTCTGGTCGGGCACCTGCACCTTGGCGCCGGCGGCGTTCACCCAGCCGAACTCGGCGTAATACGGCTCGGCGGTGTTCGACGGCGAGAACAGCACGATCGCCGGCGACTTGGGGTCGACCGTCTCGCGATACTGCACGAAGGCGAGGTCGTCGATGCGCGCGCCCTTCAGCGAGATGCTGCCGCTCAGCCGCGGCGTATCGATCTTGACGCGCGGGTTGGCGGCGATCGCGGTCTCGCGTGGCACCACACCGGCGGCCGTGGCCGTTGCGCCGCCCGGCGCGCTCGGGCTGCCCGAGGCGGCGGCGTTCGGTTGCGGCGTGGCGGACGGCGCGGTGCTGTCGGGCTGGGTGGCCGGAGCCTGCTTCTTGGCGAGCTCGGCCTGCATTTGGGCCTGGGCGCGCTGCTTCTCCATCTGCGGTCCGTTGTAGAAGACCTGCCACAGGATCAGCACGAGGCCGGACAGAAGAACGGCGAGGATGGTGTTGCGATTGTCGGTCATCGTTTTTTCTTATCGTCTCGTCGTTCGATCCGGTTGACGGGAATGCGCGTCCGGCGCGGCAGTGTGTCGCCGTTTCGCATCCGACGGTTTGTGCGGCTGCGGCTTGGCCTGCGGCCGGTCGAGGCGGCGAAGTGTCGCCTGGAGGTCGGCGAGCATGGTTTGGAAATCGCGTGACAGCGCATCCCGCCGGCCGACCAGCACATAGTCACTGTGCGGCCGCATCGTCAGGGGATCGAGCCGCTTCACAAGCTCGCGCAACCGCCGACGGATGCGATTACGCTCCGTGGCGGTGCCATTCTTCTTGGTGACGGTAAAGCCGATCCGGACCGGGCCCTGATCGCCACGCTCTCGGCGCTGGACCACGAAGGCAGGGCTGTTCGCCCGCGCGCCATCGGCAACGGCGAGGAAGTCCGCCCGCTGCCGCAGCCGATCCATGATGGAAATCTCCGGGACGGACGCCCTGGCGTCAGGCGCTGAGACGCTTGCGGCCCCGGGCGCGACGCGCGGCAAGAACCTTGCGGCCGCCGGTGGTGGCGAGACGGGCGCGGAAGCCGTGACGGCGCTTGCGCACCAGTTTGCTGGGTTGATAGGTCCGCTTCACGGTCGATCTCCGCTGACGGGCAATTTGCCAGTTGACAACTTGCCGGCTTGAATTGTCGATTGATGTCCGGTGATGCTTTCGGGCCCAAAATGGACCGCTGCCGGCCCAGAAATCGAGCCGCTCCCGGGCGGGCCGGGTCATCGCGGACGGTTGGCGCGGCTTATAAGGGAGCCTCCTGGCTTCGTCAATCGCGGCAAGGCGTCGCCTGGGATACGACGCGGCAGCGGCCGGAGCCTCGTCAAGGTCCTGGTAACACGCGCAAGGCCAGCGTCGGCCGCGATAACAAAGAAGCGCAGGATTGGGGAGCCCGGAGGAGCGCGAGAGAAAAGATACCGCGCAACGAGGGGCGATCTCGAAGAAATGTCGGAGGGGATCGCGAGCGTTTGGGTTCCATTCTGAACGGATTGGAAACCGTAACATGAGCGAACCGTAATTTGACGGGACTCCGGTGCAGTCCCATCTTGCGCACCCGTAAGGGTGGGGGTGTCTCTTACAAGGGCGATACGTGACGGAAAGCGACAACCAGCCGATTCTGGAGCGCCTGCGACCGAAACGGTCGCGCCGGCTCGGCTTGTCCGGGAAGCTGTTGCTGCTGACCATTCCCCTGGTGATGATCGCGGCCGTTCTGGTCTACGTGCCGGCGATCGCGAACTTCTGGACCAACCGGCTCAACGACCGTCTCGCTGCGGCCAACACCGCCGCGCTGGTGCTCGACGCCGCGCCTTCCGGCATGGTGCCGGATTCACTGGCGCGCCAGATCCTCACCTCGATCAATGCCAGGGGCGTGGCGATCAAGATGGGCCAGCAGCGCCGTCTGCTCGCCAGCGCCGACCTGCCCGCGTCGATCGATCATGACTTCGACATGCGCGACATGACCGTCTGGTCGTCGATCGTGAACTCGCTGAAGATGATGACCGAGACCGGCGATCACACCATGCGCGTGATCGGCCCGGCGCAGGGCCGCGCGCAGTTCATCGAGGTCGTCACCGACGAGAAGCCGCTGCGCAAGGCGATGTACCGCTTTTCGCGCAACCTGCTCGGCGTCTCGCTGCTGCTGGCGATGCTGACCGCGGCGCTGGTGTATTTCGCCCTGCATTTCCTGTTCGTGCGGCCGATGCGCCGCCTCACCGCGAGCCTGGTCGGCTTCCACGAGAATCCGGAGAGCGCGGCGCGAATCATCGTGCCGAGCCAGCGCTCCGACGAGATCGGCGTCGCCGAGCGCGAACTCGCCGACATGCAGCGCGATCTCGTCTCGATGCTGCATCAGAAGAGCCGGCTCGCCGCGCTCGGCCTCGCGGTGTCCAAGATCAATCACGACCTGCGCAACCTGCTGGCCTCGTCGCAGCTGTTGTCGGATCAGCTCGCCAGCGTGCCGGATCCGCGGGTGCAGCGCTTCGCGCCGAAGCTGATGCGCTCGCTGGAGCGCGCCATCGCCTTCTGTCAGTCGACGCTGTCCTACGGCAAGGTGCAGGAGCCGGCGCCGGACCGCCGCATGGTCGGGGTCGAGCAGGTGGTGGCCGAGGTGCGGGAAACCGCGGGGCTCGCGCCGGACGCCTCGATCACATGGATCAGCGCGATCGAGCGCGGGTTGAAGATCGACGCCGATCCGGACCAGCTGTTCCGCGTGCTGCTCAATCTGGTGCGCAACGCCACCCAGGCGCTGGACAGCCTCGCGGCCGATGCCGGGGTGCGCCAGATCCGCATTACCGGCCGGCGCGAAGGCGCGGTGACCATCCTGGAGGTGTCGGATACCGGGCCAGGGGTGCCGGCGAAGGTGCGGGAGCACCTGTTCGAGGCGTTCCGCGGCGCCGGCCGGCCGGGCGGCTCGGGCCTGGGCCTCGCCATCGCCGCCGAGCTGGTGCGCGCCCATGACGGGGATATCCAGCTGGTCGAGGGGACATTGGGGGCCACGTTCCGGATCACGATTCCCGATCGGCCGGTCGAGCTGCAGACCTTCTGGACCGAGCGCGCCAGCGCCTAGCCGGCGCACTCGCGCCTGTCGATCCCGCGGATCCGGGCCGGGCCCTCGTCGCACCTCGCCGGACTGGCGATCCTGGCCCACCCGCCCGACATTGAACCCTTGCGGAAAAATGCTCGCAAAATGTCTGGCTCCAGCCTTGCCAAGTGGCCTCCGAGCCGTTAGTCAGAGGCCCTTCGCGAGGCCAGCCGGCATTTGCCGCTCCGGCCTTCCGGGATCCGGCCGTCGAGGCCTGGAGCCCGCCACAGCGAAAAACGCGCCCGTAGCTCAGCTGGATAGAGCATCAGACTACGAATCTGAGGGTCGGACGTTCGAATCGTTCCGGGCGCGCCAGTTATCTTCTTCAATAATCGTCGGTTTTTTGCTTTGGCCTAAAATGGCCCATGCTAAATTTTTCATTTAGTCTGGGTTTTAGTCTGGGGAAATTTTGATCTCGACGCGAGGTAGGTCTTCGCTCGATTGATCTGTCGGACCCGCAAACGTCTTCCTACGATCTTGCCGTCTTCGTCTTTCGCTTTCCAAATTTCGCGCTATGGAGGCTTCCTCGCGACAAGCAGCCTATGACCAACCTTGGATCCGACCCCGCGACCCGATCGCTCCTGTTTTACCGTCTCGATCGATATCGTTCGTTACACCTCGATTGACTCTCAACGCTGAAATAGGGGTTCAATTCTCATAGGAAGCGCCAGTTCTGCCCAACCGCCATTGATTTTCTTGGCTTTTTGGGCGGTTCTACAAAATCGGCAGATTGCCTTTGACGAAAGTCGTTCGCCTTGTGTCCTTCAAGGCGCGCCAGAGCATGGACCGCGAGCCTCGCCTGATCAGCCTCCTCAGTGCATCGCTCAGCCTCTGCAAGAGTCGTGTGGCCAATGGCGGACGTGATCATCTTCGCCGTCGCCCGAGCCTCCGCTAATCGACGGACGGTCGCCTTCCGCAGGCCGTGCGGCTGACAGCCGAACAGCAGCCTGCGTTAGTGACTGCGTCGCGCATTCAATGGCTAAAGAAGCAGAGCTGACGCCGTGCGTTCGCCTGATCCTATCAAGTGGTACGACGAGATAGCGCAAAGAATTTCTACATATCGCGATTTCGCCAGTCGGAGGAGGGCAGGTCGAGCCTGTCGGTCGCGAAGTAGCGCTTAAGCTTGCAGTCGGGCAATATACGTACATGCGGCGAATCGTATTTTACTCTTGGCAGTCGGATCTGCCGAACTCCACCAATCGCGGCTTTATCCAGCGGGCGCTTGAATTCGCAGCCGCCGCTATTGCGGGTGACGACACTGTTGCGGTGGAACCGGTTGTCGACCGCGATACCGAGGGCGTTGCCGGTTCGCCCGATATCGCAGCAACGATCTTCGCGAAGATCGCTGCTGCGGATGTGGTTGTCGTGGACGTTTCCATAATTAACAAGGTCGCAGGCGGGCGCCCGACGCCCAATCCAAATGTATTGATTGAACTCGGATATGCCCTAAGAGCGCTCGGCTACGAACGGATCATCCTCGTGTTCAATCGAGCGTATGGTGCGATCGAGGATCTGCCATTCGACCTCCGAACGCGTCGAATCCTCGCGTATGAGGTGTCAGAGGACGCAACAGGGAAGTCTACTGTTCGCTCTGATCTCTCCAAACGGTTGGACGCCGCGCTGCGGGCAGCGCTCGCAGGAGTTCCGCAAGTCGAAGATGAACCGGCGGTTCTTGCGGCTGTAGCAGCAATAGAAGCACAGCAAGGAAATCGGATGCTCGTCTTACGCCGCAACCTTGCGGCGATCCTGCAGCAGTTAGATGCCTTGAATCCGACGAAAGCTTCTGCGGGTGGCAAGATCGAGGAACTAGAGAAGGCCTTGAACGAAAGTCAAGAGCCGATACTGGAGTTTTCAAAGATCGTCGAGGTTGTCGCTGTAATGAACGACGCCGAGGCCGCTTTGGAATGCTATCGGTGGTTCGGCAATATTCTTGAGCGATACCATCTGCCAGAGGGATGCAGCGGGACGTACAGCGAAGCCGACTTTGATTTCTTCCGGTTCGTGGGTCATGAGCTCATGGTCACGCTCTTTGCGTGCCTGCTGCGTGAAAATCGATATGCCTTGATCGCGGAGCTGCTGCAAGAGCCGGTACCCGTACGCTATCACCGTAGAACTGGCGGTCCAGGCAATCGCGAATGGTCCGATGCCTCCTCTCACACTGGTATGCTCGGCGGAGCTAGCCAGCAGCGTCAGAGGATTTCCGTCCACGCTGATCTGCTGCATGAAAGACATTCGTCTGGCAGCTTGGCCGCGATCGTGCCGGAAGAGAATTTCATTGCTGCTGACTTCTTTCTGTTCTTGCGCGGTGAGCTGGCTCCGGAGGAGCGTGGGCCGCACTTTGCTTGGCGTCCATGGAGCAGCCTATATATGAAAGGTGTGCCGCGTTTCCTGCTCGACGCCGAGCGAAAAGCTCGTGCTGCAGAACTCGCGCAAACGTTGAGTGTGCCATCAGTCGACGAGCTGAAGAAGCGGCTCTTGGAGCGCGGGCATGAGCTCGGCCGTCTGTTCAATATCGGGTGGTGGGACTACCCGATTAGTGAAAGCGACGTGCAGCGTATCGGCAGTCGATGAGCAAGTAAACTCTGCCGAATTATTGCCAGTTCGATCAATCAAAGGTACCAAGAAGCGCCCGGTACTTTCTCTCTCAATAAGATTGTGACTTCGAAAACGCAGATCAACGTAACCGCTAGGCGACCAGAATTATCAAGCACTCAAGCTTCTCTACCCAAAGGACACTACCGACACTAAATTTTCCGATCTGCCAGAGTGCGGACGCCCCATCACGTTGGGTCTGGACGATCGCCGATATCGACAGGTATTGGCCTCCCTCGTGTCGTGAGGTTTGAGAACTTGCTGTATATAGACGTCAGGCATGACTTGGCCCCCATCGAGCGTGTCATTCGGGTTTTCAGTGCCGACCGTAATGACGAAGTCAAGCTCTTGGCGGTAGATGCCGCCGAAACCGTTATCGACGCCACGTTGCGAAAACGAAAGTGCGGGCCACTGCCCAGCCAGTGGGCGCCTACTCGCTCTTTGCGTAGAGTTGCGCCGGCGGATTCGGCTTCATTCGGGGCGACGTCGCTTTTCCAGTCGAATACGACCTGTCCTTCGTCGTCGTGCGCGACGGCATCGGCTCGACCCGCGACGAGATGGTCGGCGGACGCGGCGGCGTAAATCGGCACTTCAGCGACCATACGTCCACGATATGCGATGATGTCCGGAAGGTGCAGCGTCCCGAGCGCGGTCGTTGCGATTTCTGCCGCTTCGATGACAGCTCCGGTCGGCGACATCGACGATAGTTGAGCGAGCAACTCCGCCGACCGGCTGGTGACGACAGCCACGTCCTCCTCGATTTCTCCGGTGATCAGCTCCTCCATGAATTTGTGCAAGAGGATACCGCGGATATATCCGCCCTCGATCGCCGCGGCAGGGCTGACCGGTCCCTTGCCACCCGCATCTGGAGACAACGGAGCGGTGATCACGTCCGGGTCGCCGTCGCTGGGCTTGATCCAACGCACGTGTGGCGCCGCATCGATGCGAGATCGTTCCTCCGCGAAGATCTGCGCGCTCTGGAGGTTGATGGCCGGCGGCTGCGACACGATCGGCGAACGCGGGAAGCGGCCGATATTCAGTTCCGGGATCGTGTCGAGCTTGAAATCCAAGACCTTCGCCCAGGAGGCGTCGTTGCTCCATGTGAAGTCCGGTATGACTAGAAGCTCCATCGCGCGCGTGCACGCCACGTAGAGCAGTCGTACGTTCTCGTCCCTCTTCTCGGCCTCTTCGGTCTGCAGCGCTTCTCCCAACCCAGGCGGCACGATCTGCCCCAAAGCCCAGTGTAGGCTCTCGTCGCGCCGCCGATGCACGAAAGCTTCCGCCCTTCGCGGCATGGAGGCTCGGTTGATCGGAATGACGACCGGCCATTCCAAGCCCTTCGAGCTGTGCACGGTGACGATCTCGATGGATTGGCCGTCCGCCTCGATCATGCCTTCCGGCGAGCCCGATCCGCCCGACCACTCGTCGTCCACGTCCCTGGCGAATTGAACGAAGCCGCGCACGTCATAGCTGCGCGCGCGCTCGATCAGGCCGTCGATATTCGCGAGAGAACGGGCGGCCTGGTCGGCACTGCGCGCCGCGACGACGGCGCGGATCTGCAGCCGCTCGATGGCCTCCGCGAGGATCGAAGCGGGCGTCGTGCCGTTCATGCGCCGGCGCAGGTCTCCCAAGATCGACAGCACCTCACGCGCCACCGGATTTCCGATAGTGGTCGGGTCGGTTCGCAGCGACAGACCGACGATTCTGTCGCCTTCGGCCGGTATGCTCGCCGTGATGTCGAGCAATTCTTGTTCTGTAAGGCCTACGAGCGGACCCCGCAGCAGGGCACCGAGAGCCAGCGTATCCCGGGTATCGGCCAAGGCGCGGATCAGGGCCACGAGATCCTGGGCTTCTTGACGCTTGAAGAGGTTCTTGCCGGCCTGGGAGGCGAACGGCAGACCTGCTTCCTCCAGCGCGCGTTCGTACCGCCAGAGATCCGTCGACACCGGAGCCAGCAATGCGATGTCGCCCGGTCGCAAGCGCCGTCTCTCGCCATCGTTGAGTTCGATCTCGAGATTGCCGATCAGCCGCGCGCATACCCCGGCGACGACTTGTGCCTCTTCGTCGCGCGCGCCGTCGACTTTCGTCTGCGGAGGAAGCTGAACGGAGACTTTAGCCACGCACGGCACGCCGCCTCGGACGTCGTCTCGGGTGTTGCGGAGCGCGACGTAGCCGGCGTCCTGGGACGACAGCCGTTCCTCGAAACAGCGATTGACGTGATCCAGGATCTGGCCGCGGGAGCGGAAGTTGGCTGTCACCCGGAGGATGTTGTCCGGAAATTGTCTCGCGATCGCGTCGCGCACCACGAGATAGGTCGCTAGGTCGGCGCCACGAAAGCGATAGATGGCTTGTTTCGGATCGCCGACGACGAAAAGATTTCCCGGCGTCAGCGACCGCTCGTGCCAAGCGCATGTGATGTCGGACGTTCCGCACAACAGGAAGATGATAGACGCCTGGACGGGATCGGTGTCCTGAAACTCGTCTACGAGCAGATGCCCGAATCGCGCCGCGGCGGTCGTGCGGACGATGGCGTTGTCGCGCAGCACGGCCCGGCACGTAAACAGGAGATCGTCGAAATCCAGTACGGCGGCTCGCCGCTTGAACGCCTCGTATTGCGTCAAGACTTCTTCGATCTCGGCGGAGAACGTTCCGATGATCGCGGTCGCGATCCGCCCCATCAACGTGCCGTAGGCCCGCTTGCATCGCGCGAAGTGTTCGTCCGCCTCGTCGGCCAGCCGATCGCCGTTCTCCTTCCCGCCTGCCTTCTTCCACAAGGTCCGTCGCTGATACTCCCGCAGATCGAACGTTCCCTTCCGCATGATCGGAAGCCACGCGGGATGGGCCAACGTCCATAGACCTTCGAAGTCGGGCATGGGATCGAAGCGTCCGCGGAAATGCGCCACCAAGGACTCGAGCGCGACGATGTCCGGATCGGCTTCTGGCGGCACGTCGACCCCATCGCACCACCGGCGGAATTCGCGCACGGCTTCCGCGAGGTCTAGGTCGGCATCGGAATCGAGGTCGGCGGGGAGGGGGCGTCCGGACCGATAGCGTCGGCGGAATTTCGCGAAGCTGCAGAGCAATCCTTCGGCTCCGATCGGATCCCGGCGCGCGACGGATGCGATGGGATCGCCCGTCGACGTCGGCGCGTCGCGATCCAGCCGGCCGCGCCACCATCGGTCGAAGATCGCGTCGAAGGCGAAATCGGCCTGATCCCCGTCGAGGATTTCCGCACCGGGATCGATTGCCGCTTCCACCGCGTATGTGAGAAGGAGATCGTGACAGAAGGAATGGATCGTTCCGCACGTAAGCTCGTCGAGCCGGTCCGCCGCGGCGCAGTCCGCCTCATGGATGATTTTCTACGCAGCCAGCCGGGAAAGCCCACCAATGGTCCTGATCCTACAGAAGTGCGCCTCTTCTACGTTGCCCTGACCCGCGCAAAGGAGGCCGTTGAAGTCCCGCAGAGTGTTTTATCGCTGATGAGATGATCAACGTCTCGCGGGCACAATTAGATGCTAGGGCCGTCGAGCAATTTGGAATCTCAGTCGCTTAGCGTCGGTTAGTGTGAGTAGAACGGGGGGCGGCCAGCAGTTGTCGGCATTCTGCCGTGTTGGCCCCGGCGGCCCATGATGACGAGCAGTAGTCGGCCAATGGCGTCGTCGTATCTGCCCAGGGTTCCCTAGGGAGCGAACGCCAGCCCTCTTCTCCTCGAGGGCGCCGACATCGGTTCGGTGGCCGAGCTTTGTGACTGCGGCTATGCGTGCGGGTTACTACTGCGCGCGACGTCGTCACTTCTTGCACAGTCTCGTACGTGAGCGATCATCGCGCAGAGCTTCAGCCAATCTGGTGTGCCGCCAAGCCATTCGCAAGCTACCAACCGTCCATCGACGTCTAGCTATTTATACGTCTTAAACGTGCTCGGTCATTTTTGTTCCTGGGACAGCAGATCAGCTAAAATGCACAAAGGAATACTGTTGTCCCGAAGAGCTAGGCGTCCAACAAATCTGGCTTCAGCAACTTCCAAACCTCGATCTTTAATGCCTTGGCGATCTTTTCGATGTTGTCGATCGACACATTCCGTTCGCAGCGCTCTACCGAACTGACGTAGGTTCGGTTGATCCCAGCGTCGTGTGACAGCGTCTCTTGGCTAATACCCTGGGCCGCTCGCAACATTCGCATGTTACGGGCCAGGATCTCTCTTGCTCGGCGTCTATGGGTTCGCTTTTCCACGACGCATATCCAGCCGATTGACGATTATGAGGCGACTTGCTATAGGTATCAAAATGATGACTATGAGGTACATTGCTCCCCGATTATGCACCTCGGGGTGCTGCTAGGGGCAAACTTTGAATTTGGAGCAGGTTTCAGATCATGGGGAATATCCGAGATCTGCCGCGCTGTAATCGCCGAGCGTTGCGTCGAAGGCGGCACGACGCGAAGCTGCTGGCGCTCGGTAAGCAATATGATGCCGCAACTCGAGAGCTTTCGTCCTTGGAAATGGATGAAGCTGCTTCGATGGCTCGCATCGAGGCCTTCTTGGCTAGCATGGAGCCTATGGAGCGAGCAATCCTAGCAACTCCAGCTGATGGTATAGAGGGGATCGCGGTAAAGGCTCGTCTGGCAGCCCACATTGTCTCGCACTACTGGACCGTGTCACCGGATTGTCTAGACCTCGAAGCCCGAGCGTTTCGGCTCCTGATCGACGCCGTGTGCAGCGTCGCAGGAGTGTCGCTTCCCTTCGCGGTGAGACCAGCGCAGGTCGATCCCTCTAAAGTTTCGAAGCGTGGCTAATACTTGCAGGACGACTCGCGGAATGACCATGGAGCAGAAGGTTCGCGGCAGTGATCTCCCTGGATAGCCGTTGCAGAAACCGACCGGCTATCTTGCGCTCACCCGCGTTCCTGCAACAGTGCTTCTCTACTCGTCATCGAGTCTAATGTTGGACGCCATCTGACTGGATCCGCGATCCAACAGTTGATCTCGAATTCGTGCCAGCCTGATCCGTTGATGCTGATTTTAATCTGCGGTGGAAACGTGCCTTCGGCGATCTCGCGGTAGATGGTGGATCGGGACAGCCCGGTCCGGGCGAGGACGGTTTTCATCCGGATGATACGGTCTGGTTCGCGCACGGCGGCGATGCCTCTTGCTGGGTGTTTCTGAGAGCTTCTAAGACCAGACAGGCAAACACTTGCGGATAGACAAGAGGATCTCGCAGGTCGCCGGGTGTGGCGTAGAAATGGCGGCAAACGGGATGAATCAGATTCCGAGGCCCCGGCCTCGACCGAGGTCGATACCATGGGCGAAGGCCAGTTCCTGACCGAGCCGTCGGCCCGACTCAGATGCGATGCCAAGGTCCTGCTTGCGGCTGGCGAGCATCGATTCCAGCTGTGGCTCGCGTTCGAGGCTTTTGGCCATGTCGCCCATTGCCGAGCGCGTGGCCCTATAGCCAGCCAGATCGCCCGCCTTGTACTGACGCCGGCTGGCCTGATCGAGCTTCTGCCAGCGCTCCACGAAGCGGTCGGCGCGGCGGCTCGGATCCATCCGCAGTTCGGTCTCAAGCTGGAGCGCGCGCACAGCCCGGCTGACTTGACCACCGGCCGCCTCGCGAGCCAGCTCTGGGTTCTTCTTGTAGGCGGCCTCAGCGTCGCGCGCGCCAAAGGGCCGCACGTCATCGAAGGCCCGGCGGGCCTCCTGCAGCTCTTTCATTTGCGCAGGGTTGGCCGCGTCACCCATCTCCTGCGCCTTGAAGATGGCGTCCACTGCGCGGGCGTGGCGCACGAGCGCCCGGGTCCGCGCGCGGCGCACGTCCGCTTCGGGAACTTCCGCCACCTTCCTTTCCGGCGCTTCGATGTCGCGCCGCTCGGCAGGCGTCCCTCTGCTTTCCCGTTCCGGCGTGTCCCGCCCTGGCCGCGGTCCGTCATCCGGTCCGAGAGTATCTGCAGGTGAGCGCAGGCCGTCGAACACGTCGCGCAGCTTCTCCGGCACGAGATTACGCACGATCTCGGCCACGCGCTCGCGGAACGTGATCCCGCGCCGCTCGGCGAAGCTCTGGAGCGGATCGGCGCGCTCGTAATCCGAGGCCATGTCCTTGGCGCGATCGCGCGACAGAGCGCGGGTGAGCCGGTCCGCAGTGGCAAAATCGTTGCGGCCATAATGCAGGTCCACGCCGTCGCGGTGCCGCGACAAGGTGACATAGCTGCTGTGGGCATCCATCCCGGGCGTCGCCAGGACATGGACCCGGTCGACCGTCATGCCCTGCGCCTTGTGGATCGTCGCGGCATAGCCATGGTCGATCCGGTTGTAATCCTTCAGATCGAAGCGCACGGACCGGCCATCGTCGGTCTGCACGGTCATGGATTGCGCGCTGACCTGCTCGATCGTCCCGAGCGTGCCGTTCTTGACACCAAGCCCGCGCTCGTTCTGCAGGAACATGATGCGATCGCCGCTGGCAAATGTTCTCGCGCCGCGCTCGACTGTCACATGCACCTCGTTGCCGAGATCACCCGCAGCCCGCATCCGCTCGCGCGCTGCCTCGTTCAGGATGCGGACCTCGCCGTTCGTGTGGGTTAGGATGATCCGGCTCCGATCCGGTGACGCCTGCCGATCACGATCCCAGCGCTCGATCAGATCGCCGCGCGCCTGCTCGCGACTCTCGGCCTCACGCACCATGCCGTGGGCGCGGTAGGCCTCCAGCGCATGGCCCACCTTGCCGGTCGCCAGATCGCGCGTGGCGTCGCGTTGCCAGTCCTCGCGCTGGCGGCGCACTTCGCCGATTTCGGCGCCGCCGTGACGCTCATGGATCGACCGGAAGGCAGCACCCGCCTCGATCGCCTGCAGCTGTTGCGGATCGCCGACGAGCACCACCTTGGCGCCGGCTTCGGCCGCATGCGACAGCACGCGCTCGAGCTGGCGCGTGCCGACCATTCCTGCCTCGTCGATGACAAGTACATCGCGCGAATTGAGCAGATCACGGCCGTGTTCCCAGCGATGCTCCAGGCCGGCGATCGTGCGCGACACTATGCCCGATCCGTTTTCGAGATTTTCTGCGGCAATGCCGGACAGCGCCACGCCCCGGACCTCGAAGCCGGCCGCTTCCCACGCCTCCCGCGCCACCCCCAGTATGGCGCTCTTTCCCGTCCCGGCATGGCCGACCACGACGCCGAGATCGCGTCCATCCGTAACGTGCGCAAGCGCCTCGGCCTGCTCACCCGAAAGCACCGGGCCTCGCGCTTCCGCACGAGCCAAGGCGGCTCGCCGGTCCACGTCGCGAACCGCATGGCGCTGCCGTTGCGCGATCCGCTCAGCCGCCCGGTGCAGCCGCTGTTCGACCTCGATCATTCCGCGGGTGGTGAACCGATCCTCGCCGCGCCCATCCTTGCCGAGCTCGACCAGATCGGGCGCTCCCTGCATCGCACCCATGACCTCGTTGAACTGGTCGAGTCCGTCACTGTGCCGGTGCGCGAACTTTGCCAGGTCGCGGCGTGTGAAGGTCGATTGCTGCTGGGTGATGGCGTCCAGCCCAAGCGAGGGATCGGCGATGATCCGCGCGCCATTGTTCCGCGCGATCTCGCGATGCATTTCGGCCCGGTCGGCCTCATTGACTTCGCCCCCAATGCCCCGAACCTCGATGCGCTTGGCCGGCGCGCCAATCTGGCTTTGCGGCTCGAGCGCGATGCCCTGCGCTTCCAGGCTGCGATGGTCGATCCGCGTGTCGATGTCGAGCTCGGCCAGCCGCTCGTTGGCAAGCTCAGCCCAGCGTTCCCGCCAGTGCTCGACCAACTCGGTGCGGTTCCAGTGCCGTGCCTTTGGGCCAAAGCCGTTCTGATCGACCGAGCGCATCGTCAGCATGACATGGGCGTGGGGCTTGGGCAGGCCGTCCTCGGCTCTGTCCCAATGCACATTGAGGTCGGCGATCATACCGAGATCGACGAATTCACTCCGAACGAAGTCCCGCGCCAGCTCGATGCCCTGCGCCTCGCTAAGCTCGCGCGGAAGGGCGAACTCGACCTCGCGGGCCAGCTGGGCGTCCTTGCGGACCTCGAACGCTTCGACATCGTTCCAGAGCCGCTCGCGGGCGCTCCAGGTCTCCGGCGCATTCTCCGGCAGCATCACCTCGGAATGGACGACGCCGCGCTTGCCGGAAAAATCCTGATCGCGGCCGAGCCGCTCATCGCGCAGCCGCGAGCCCGAGCGGTAGGCGGCCGAAGCCACCGCGCTGCTCCCGGCCTTCCGGCTAATGACCTTGACGTGAAGATGATAGATCGCCATCGCGATCGGACTACTGGCACAGCGAAGCGCACGTCGGAACGACGTATAAGCGCGCCCTCCCTCGAAAAATTCTCGGGAGGGATTAGACCGTCTCAAGTCGTCCCGTCGACCCTACAGCATTTTGCCGAGGGCTCAACTATCGTCGCCTAGTCAACATTGCAGGAGAATGTCATGCGTACGCCAAGGGATTTTGATGGGGAACTGAAGGCGCTTCAGGACAAGACACGCGACCTCAAGAACCGCGAGGTGCTCGGGCTCGGCGAGCTGGTCATCGCCACCGGGGCAGATAGCCTTAGCATCGATGAACTGGCAGGCGCGTTGGTCGTGCTGGGCGAGACAAAGGAGGCCTGAAAGAGGGAGGCTTGGACCAAGCGCGGGGCCGCGTTCTAAAGCCGGGCGCGGCGATCTGCACCGGCAGTTGATCGCAACACGAAGGGCGCTCCGGCGCAACCGAGCGGCGCGCAAGCGGCACCAAGCCGCAGGGGCGCGGCATGACATGCGCACCTGGCAGGTCGAGCGCCGCAAGCGCACGCGGCGTCTCATCGAACTCGGCGGACTCGTCATCAAAGCTGGGGTCGTGGACCTAACCGGCGACGATCGGGCGACCATTCTCGGCGCGCTACTTTGGATGGCCAACACGCTCCAAAGTGATCAGGGCAAACATGCGCGGGCGCTGTGGGCCGCGAAGGGGAAGCAGGCGTTGGACGCGGACCACGCCGGGGGGGGGAGCCGGGGGGGACAGATCTAACTTTTCCAGCAGCTCTCGTTGATGCATGTTGATGGGATGTCAGCCGAGCGATCGCGTGTGCGGAGCATCGTCCAAGTGTCAACCGGCGTTCAAAATCGCCCTCGCGTCCAATTTCGGCCCCCTTGGGCCACAGGTCTTGGCGGTAGCGTTCGCGGTGTCGGAGCTGGTCGGGGTTGCGGAGACGCCGCGAGCGCGGGTTGGGATATGATCGTCGTCGCGGCTCTTGAAGCGCCAGCTGTCGTTGCCGGTTTCGACGATGTCACAGTGGTGGGTGAGGCGGTCCAGCAGCGCGGTCGCCATCTTGGCATCGGTGAAGACAGTCGGCCATTCGCCCAACGACAGGGTGGCGGTGACGATCACCGAGGTGCGCTCGTATAGGCGGCTGATCAGGTGGAACAGCAGCTGGCCGCCGGACTGGGCGAATGGCAGATGGCCGAGCTCGTCGAGAACGACGAAGTTCATGCGGGTCAGGTGGTCGGCGAGCCGACCCTGCCTGCCGCTGCGGGTCTCGGATTCTATCCGGCTGACGACGTCGACGACGTTGAAGAAGCGGCCGCGGGCACCGGCACGGATGCAGCTGCGGGCAACGGCGATGGCCAGATGCGTCTTTCCGGTTCCGGTGCCGCCGATCAGGACGGCGTTACGCTGCTGAGCGAGGAAGCTCCCAGCGGCGAGATCGCGCACCAGAGCCGCGTTGATCGGCGTGCCTCGAACTGGAAGTCGCCGAGATCCCTGGCCAGCGGCAGCTTGGCGATGGTGAGCTGGCAATTAATCGAGCGGGCCTGCTTCTCGCTGATCTCGGCCGTCAGCAGTTCGCCGATGGTGTGCTGGGGTTCATGCTGGCGCTTGACGGCGTTGGCCATGATCTCGTCGAAGGCGGCCTTCATGCCACGGAGCTCGAGCTCAGCCATGAGATCGAAGAGTTCGGATTGTTCCATCAGACGATTCTCCTGAGGTTATCGTAACGGGCGCAATCGGCGACCGGGGCGTGGCGAAGGGTCAGCGCGGCGTGCGTGAAGATGGTGGGAGGCGGTTCCGGATCGCGCCGGCGCGCCAGGATGTTGAGAATGCCGTCGGCGGAGTGGACGCCCTCGGCGATCGCCTCGGTGCAGGCAGCCTCGACCGCCGGCAGGCCATCGGTCAGCACGGCGGTGAGGATATCGACCATCTGCCGGCCGCCATCGTCGACACTGGCAAGCCTTCGCCGCACGCGCTCCATCGCAGCCGGCAGCACCCAGTCCTTGAAGGGCGCACCGTTGCGCAAAGCCCCGGGCTTGCGGGCAAGCACCGGGACGTAGTGCCAGGAGTCGTAGAGCGTCTCGCCTTGGCCGAACGCGCGGCTGTGCTCAGCGACCATCTTGCCGTCCTGGCGGATGACGATGCGGTCCGCATAGGCATGGACCTCGACCGGGCGGCCGACGGCGCTCGCCGCCACCGAGTACTTGTTGCTGTCGAAGCGGACTAGGCACGTCTTCGAGACCGAGGCCGGCACGGCATGGAAGCCATCGAACTGTCCGGCATAGGGGACGAGCTTGGGGCGTTCGGCCTCGAACACCTCCCAGATCGTCTGCTCCGCCAGCTCGGGATGGCGATGCGCCTTGGCGTAAGCGACGCACTTGTCGAGTAGCCAGGCGTTCAGCTCCTCATAACTCCTGAACCGCAGCCGAGGCGCGAAGAAGCGCTCGCGGACCAGGCCGACCTGGCCTTTCTCCCAGCCCGAAGCAGGCGTACAGGCGACCGGCTCGACCAGATGATGGCTGCACATCTGCAGGAAGCGGCGATTGTACTGCCGGTCCTTGCCGACGAACACCGTCTCGACCGCGGTCTTCATGTTGTCGTAGATGCCGCGACGGCAGGCGCCCTTGAACAAGGCGAACGCCCGGTCGTGAGCGTCGAACACCATCTCCTGCGACTCGCGCGGATAGGCGCGGACGAACAGCATACGGCTGTGACAGAGCCGGATATGGGCGACCTTCACGGTCACCGTGACCCCGTTCAACAGAACGATCTCGTGGCTCCAGTCGAACTGGTAGGCCTCACCCGGCGCAAAGCTCAGCGGCACATAGGCCGCCGCCGTGGCCTCGCCCTGTTCCTTGGCCCAGCGCCTGGCGTAGCGCCTGACGGCGTCGTAGCTGCCATCATAGCCTCGGCCGCGCAGCTCCTCGAAGATCCGGATCAGCGTCGGCTGTTAGCGTGATGCCTTCGCCGCATTGGCCGACAACAATCGCTCGAGTTCGTTCGTCCATTGCCCAAGCTTCGGCCGCCGCTGCACCGCGCGCTCGTACTCGAATGATGTCTCGCCCGACCGCAGCACCTTGCGGACTGTGTTCCGCGAGACCTTGAGGTCCCGGGCAATCTCCTTGATCGTCTGACCCTTGACGAAGTGCTCGCGCCTTGTCCGCGCAATCGTCTCCACAACCAGCACCCCTGACCACCCGCTTCAACCTGAAGCGGGCAGCCTGCTACGGCCAACAATCGGGGGGCATCTTTGGACGCTGATCCCCCAGCTCAGGGGTCAAATTTGCACCCCGGATAACACCCTGAGAAAGGTCGCGCGATACTTCGATCGGGAATCGTCGGCGTCGAGAAACTCCGCGAGTGGCTCCAACGAAACCCTTAGATCGAAGCCGGCGAGGTCTTCCTGCTTGCTCAGATAGAACCCAGGCATGCACAGCATGATTTGGAAGTCGGAATAGATGCCTAGCGACCGTTCCCGCCCGGCGCGCGTTCGGCACCGTTCTGCCTGTACGGGTTGTAGGCTCGCCTCAATCTTGTCCTGAATGAGCAGTGCAAAGCGATTTCCCTCGTCGCGCTGATAAATCATAACTAGGTCCGGCTCCCCAAGGCTGTCGCTCTTCGAGGCCCAGAAACTCGGTCAGGATCGCGGACACGCTGGCAAATTTTGTCACGGACTTTGGACGGTCGACGAATATCGGATTGACTGCTAATTCTTCGGCGAGCAGGAGATCGACATCCCGCTCGAAAAGCCGCTCTAACGGCACTTGGCCTCCAAGAATATCGACCTCACCGTGCCAAGTTGGAGAGAACTCCGAGAGCTAGGAATTCGCTCCAAACCGCAAACACATGAAGGACAGCAGTTCCCCAATTACGTCAACGGACCTTCATTACGTCAACGGACCTTCCGCTAAAGTTTGTTGTCTAGGGCAGCTCCACCCTTCTTGCTCCATCCTACGAGCGCGATACCGTTCGGATGATTTCACGGGTCAGCTCGCCCCGCTTGACACCTCTGTCATTCGGGCAAAGGCAAAACCCTCGGCGTCAGCCCTCCCATTTCTGCAAGCTCCTGCAAATGGAGATCGGCGCCGCCGAATTGCAGATCCAGCAACGTCGCATGTTTAAAGTAGTGCCCAATTTTGCAATCCATTGTCATACCAATTCCACCGTGGAGCTGGATGGCCTGCTGACCAACAAAGCGGCTCGATCGGCCAACCTGGATCTTCGCGGCCGACATCGCCCGACGGCGCTCAGCCGAGCCTTTCTCGCCAAGCATCATGGTCGCAAACATCGCCATGCTCCTTGCCTGCTCCACCGCCATCAGCATGTCGACCGCGCGATGTTGGAGCACCTGAAATTTGCTTAACGTCGCGCCAAATTGAACGCGCGTCTTGAGATATTCGACCGTCTGTTCATGCATCTCCTCCATGGCTCCGACCATCTCGGCACAGACAGCCGCGATGCCCTGATGGGCAACCTCCTCGATCAGCGGGAACGCCGCGCCGGCTGACCCGACGAGCGCATCAGAACTAAGCCGGACGTCCGTTAAGGACACGGAAGCGGCCCGCAATCCATCCTGAGTCCGGTAGCCTGTCCGGCGCACGCCGCTGAGCTCAGCATCGACCAAGAACAGGCTTATGCCGTCCTCGTCGTACTGATCTGTACCCCCTGATCGAGCCGAAACCAATAGCTTGCCTGCGACGTCGCCGTGGAGAACGACGCACTTCTCTCCGTTCAACACCCATTGTGAGCCATCTCGTCTGGCTCTGGTGCCTACATTTGCTAGGTCGTACCGTGAGTGCCGCTCCGTGTGAGCAAATGCTAGTAAGAGCTTTCCGCTTGCCAGGGCTGGCAACAGCTGCGCCTTCTGGGCTTCATTGGCGCCGAGCGAGAGAAGATTCCCCCCAAGCACCACTGTTGCAAAAAACGGCTCGAGAAGGAGGCAGCGGCCGATAGCGTTCATGATGATCATGGTTTCAACCGGACCACCGCCAGTGCCGCCAAAGCGCTCTGGAAGCGAGGACCCCAAAATGCCGAGATCGGCCAGACGTGCCCATACGACACGGCTCCAACCATCTGCTTCAAGTTGATAGCACTTACGGCGATCGAAGGTATAGAGCTCGGCAAGAAGCCGGGCCAAAGTATCCTTGAGCAAGCGTTGCTCTTCTGTAAGCCGGAAATCCATGATTGTCCGCCCTATCCGCCAAAAATTCCCCTCGCGAGGATGTTGCGCTGAATCTCGTCGGAGCCGCCATAAATCGACATCTTCCGCCAATGAAAATAAGTTGGTGCCGCTCGAGTGGCCCATTCTGGAGAAACAAACAGTCCTCTCCCGCCGTCGTCGTCGGTCATCTGCTGTTCGTCGCCGGCGAAAGGCGTGGCAAAGGGGCCCGCAAGCTCCAATAGCAGCTCCGTAGTCGCCTGTTGGATCTCCGCGCCCTTAATCTTCAGCAATGACGCTGTGGCGTCCGACGCACCCGTTCTACCGTCGATTTCCTCACCGGCGAGGAAGCGAAGCTGTGTCATCTCAAGTGCCTTGAGTTCGACCTCTAGCGCAGCAAGTCTCTCGCGAAACCGACGGTCTTCGATCATCGGTTGACCCCTACGATGCTCCGAAGCTGCAAGCTCCTTAATACGACGTATGCGTGCCTTCGATACACCCACGCGCGCGATGGTAGTTCGCTCGTTACTGAGCAAGAATTTGGCACAGTCCCAGCCACGATCCTGCTCACCAACGAGGTTCTCCGCCGGGACCTGCACATCGTCGAAAAACACTTCGTTCACTTCGTGATCGCCTTCCATCGTAATGATGGGGCGTACAGTGATCCCCGCTGACTTCATATTCACCAAAAGGAATGAAATTCCACTCTGCTTCTTTTCACCATGTGCGGTTCGAGCCAAGCAGAACATCCAATCGGCATAGTGCGCCATGGTTGTCCAAATTTTCTGCCCGTTCAGGACATATTTGTTCCCGTCGCGGCGCGCCGATGTCTTTAGCGCAGCGAGATCGGATCCCGCACCAGGTTCGGAGAATCCCTGGCACCACCAATCGTCCAAATTCGCAATGCGCGGGAGAAATCTCCGCTTCTGCTCATCTGACCCGCGAGCAATGAGCAGCGGGCCTATCATGTCGACAGCAAAATCCAGAGGAGGTGGGGCAGGAAATGCCTGCATCTCTTCGCGGAAAATGTAACGCTCTACCGACGTCCAACGAGTGCCGCCCCACTCTACTGGCCAGTGTGGAACGGCCCATCCCTTGGCATTTAGTATCTGCTGCCACCTGACAATGTCGTCTTTCGAGAGACGGTGATCGTTCCGGAGTTTACGGCTGATATCTCGCGGTACTGAGCTTAACAAGAAGTCGCGTACTTCGTCGCGAAACAAGAGCTCTCTCGATGTAAACTGCAGGTTCATAGTACGTAAGCCTCGTGTCTTAGGCGATCAACCCACTGTCAGCATCATCCGGCTCTCTGGTCTGAACGGGCCTCATCAGCGTCTAACTTACGCAGTGCCTACGTCGACCCCAAAGATTGCTCCAGGTAATGCTGAACGATGGGTGGCAACGAGCATGGTTGGCCTGTTGCTACATTGAATAGCGTGGCTGTACACTTGGCAGTCGCAACGCAGCGATGTTCCTGAAACATGGCCTGTTCAAGGTCAACGGAGCTGTCCCGAATCTCTCTAACGCGAGTACCGATTTTGACTGCTCCTGGCCACGCGGTTTCACCGAGGAACTCGATCGTAAGCTGAGTAGGTCTAAACAAGCTTTGCTCGTCAATCTTTGGGGCGCGGTCGCCATAGAGCAGTTCAACATAGCCTGTTTCGAATAGCATCGCGAACACGGTATTGTTGATGTGTCCCAAGCGGTCCGTGTCCGCGTATCGTAGCTTTTCGTCGCTTATCAGGGGATAGCTCTCGCTGCTCTGGTGCTGATGCATTACGGCGTCCTTCGTTGTTACCTTAGATTCTCAAGAGGGTCTCGAAGGAGACGCGATCAACTGGTCGATACGAGTGGGAGGAGGGCCGCGCGCGCTTCGTCTGGTATCGGCGCCGCCCCCTGCGCTGCCGTATCGACGTATACCCATACGATGGATGCGGACACGCTAGGATCGCCAGCGAAGCTGTCTCCGTCTCGGTCGATTCGTCCACCGAACAGCAGACTGCTCTTCCCGACACGGGATACTGTGACGCCGACGTGGAGCAGGTCGTCGATTGCTAGGGGGCGGTTAAAAGATAGCTCGACCCGCCGAACGACCCACGCAAAAGCACCTAGCGTCGGCTTAAAGAACCCCAGCACTCCGGAGCGACGCAACATGTCGTTGGCGGCTGACTCAAAATAGGCGACGTAACTTCCATTATGTAGCAGCCCGCGCATATCGATGTCTCGATGATAGACACGGAAGCTGCAGTCCACTATCCGACCTCTAGCCGTTTCACTCACGCCTATTCTCCAGCTCTTTTCGTTCGGTCGGCTGCTGTCATACGCGAGCACCGCCGTGCCACGTCGCGCTCCACTCAGGATATTGCATGCCACAACTACGCAAACGAAGCGTCGCGCGCCCATCGTTCATCATGCCCGAGATTAACATCTTGCGGCGGGCGGATCTCGCGGTTTTCGGACACTATTGATCGACGCCGCGGAAGAGCGCTTGCACCCCAAATGGACTGCCGTAGTTGACCGCGTGCGACCTGTAACTTCAGACAGGCGCATTTCAGATCGTGATGTGCTCTCTTCCGACCGTAGCTAGCGGAACGAGTGACGATAGAGCAAAACGACCATCACCCGCATTCTGCGCACGACAATTCCCAGTGGGAGGGACGAATGCAGCACGTGAGCGACGCGATTGAGTCGAATGTTCGGTACTATTGCAGGTCGTTTCCAGCAGATTTCTCGCGCGCCCGCGGGTCCTACATGTGGGACACGACCGGGCGCCAGTACATCGACCTCTTCTCAGGGGCCGGCGCGCTGAACTATGGGCACAACCCTCCGGAAATTAAGCAACAGTTACTAGATTACATTGCTGCCGACGGCATCGTGCATGGGCTAGACCTTCGGACCGAAGCTAAGAATAGCTTTCTGTCCGACTTCAGCAGCCTGATCCTTAGTCCGAAGCAGCTCGAGTACAGGCTAATGTTCCCGGGGCCGACCGGGACGAATGCTGTCGAAGCAGCTCTGAAGCTCGCGCGCAAGGTAACTGGGAGAGCCAACGTTGCGTGTTTCACGAACGGCTTTCATGGTATGTCGCTGGGTGCACTCGCCACCACAGGTTCCAGGCGCAAACGTCGTGGCGCCGGCGCTCCACTCTCTCTCGGAGATCGCTATCCGTACGACAACTACTTCGGCGCCACCATCGATACTATCGATCTGATCTCTACCCTTTTGCGGGATCCTAGCAGCGGCTTTGATCCGCCCGCCGCGTTCCTCGTCGAGACCGTACAGGGAGAAGGAGGCGCGATTGCCGCGAGTTTCGAATGGCTGAAGCAGCTCGCTGGTCTCGCAACAGAACATGGGAGCTTGCTGATCGTGGACGACATCCAAGCCGGTTGCGGCAGAACTGGTCACTTCCTGAGCTTTGAGCCGGCAGGAATTTATCCGGACGTCGTTTGCCTCTCGAAGTCGATCAGCGGCTTCGGCCTTCCGATGTCATTGTTATTGATCAAGCCAAGGCATGATGTGTTCGATCCAGGCGAGCACAACGGTACCTTTCGGGGGCACAATCTTGCCTTCGTAGCTGGGCGCGCGGCGCTCGCGTACTGGCGGGACCCGGGGTTCCTGAGAGCTTTGGACCAGAACATCGCTCTCTTGGACGAGTGGCTTTCGGCGCTCGTGGAGCGTCTCCCACGCGGCGCCGCGGAAGTCCGCGGCCGCGGCTTATTGCGAGGCCTGGCGTTCGCCGACGACAGGCTGGCGACTATCGTTGCCAGAAAGGCGTTCCAACGCGATATCATCATTGAAGTCAGCGGAAGTCGGGACGACGTACTCAAGTTTCTGCCGGCGCTCAATATTCCATCCGCGACGTTAATCGAGGCTCTCGGCCGGCTGGAGGAGATCATCGAATTGGAATGCCTAACGACCGCCGGTGATGTGGAGACGTTACAACGCCGGGCCAGCTAACGCCCTTCGTGTTGGCAACCAGCCGCCGAACCCGCGTAGTAGTCAATATACTCATGTGCCGACCGTCGTCTTACAGCCGGCTGCATCGTCCGTCGGAAGGAGCGGTTCCAGATGACCAGAGAGCAATCAGACCTTTTTGATCTTGTCGGAGTTGGCTTCGGCCCAGCGAACATCGGCTTGGCCGTCGCCTTAGAAGAAGTCGGATGGAACGGATCCGCGCTGTTTCTAGAGCGCCGCGAAGCGCCAGACTGGCAACCGGGAATGTTGCTCGACGGAGCCGACATACAGCACAACCCACTTCGGGACTTCGTTACTCCACGCAACCCCTTGAGCCGATTCAGTTTCCTCAACTTTCTTAAATCCGAAGATCGCCTCTTTCAATTCCTCAATCTACCTACAGCCTTTCCGCTCCGCAAAGAATATGCGGCGTACGTTCGGTGGGTCGCCAATCAATTCGATCACTGCGTGTCGTACGGGTCCGACGTGATCGATATTTCGTTGGAAGGCGTACCTCATCAGCAGACGCAAGTTGCCGTTGTTCATTTGGCCGATGGTCGCACCCTTCGCGCGCGATCGATCTCGTTCGCGCCGGGCCGTACTCCGGCAGTTCCGGCAGTGTTTTCGACGTACCTTGGGGATCGTATCGTCCACTTCACGGATTATCTACCCGCCCGGGAGCGATGGCGACGCGACGAAGCGGTTAAGTCGGTCTGCGTCGTTGGGGGCAGCCAGAGTGCTGTCGAGATCACGCTTGACCTGGCGAGCGTGACACCGCCGGTCGATATAGTGAACTTGCATCGGGGATTTGGTTATCAGCTTAAGGACACCAGTCCATTTACCGAGGAGATCTATTTCCCGCAGTTTGTAGAGACGTTCTACCGCTCCAGCAGCCTAAGACGGCAGGAGCTCTGGGCAGAGCTACGCCGCAGCAATTATGGCTCCGCAGATAGGGATGTCATCGAGCAGTTATACTGCAAGCTATATGAGCACGATCTTGATGGTCGGCGGCAGATATCGCTTCGCACAAATTGCAGCGTCGTCGCCGTCAGCCAAGCCAAAAGCGGTACTGTTGAGTTGCTCTTGGAGGATCGTGGAAGTTTCGAGAGGACCAGTCTATCGGTTGACGCCGTTGTTCTGGCGACGGGGTTCCGAAACCTCGGATTGGGCGAACACGAAGAGCGATTTCCACCCCTTCTGCGTAAGATCGCGATCGGCCTTGGCGGTGAGCGAAATGTGCTTTCGCTGTCGCGGGACTATCGAATGACGGATGGCCCTCGTTCACTGCCAATCTTTGTCAATGGCCTCTGCGAGTCAAGCCACGGATTCGGAGACGCCGGCTCCTTCAGCCTTTTGTCCCTGCGTTCGCAGATGATCGCCGATTCGCTAATCGAATTGTTGTCTTCGCATGTCCATGCAGCGAGCCGCCGCGAGCAGCCTGCTGTAGTCGCCATTGGCTGAAACGCGGAGCGAGTAAGATGCCCGAAGAGAACGGTATAGAGCGGCTTGTGCGCCGTGGCGCGGATAGTGGCTACACCGACGAGTACAACTGCAGGATCCGTCGACTGTTTCCGTGGGGCACAGTCGCAAATACCAAACGTCCGTTGACTGAATTCGGCTGCATGATCGTCACACTAGAGCCGGGCAAGCACGTAGAGCTCCACGATCACGACGAAGAAGAAACGTTCATCGTCATTGGCGGGCGCGTGACCTTGGAAGTCGACGGTGCAGCGACTGAGCTCAGCCCGAGCGACGTAGCATACATTCCAAGAGGCGCGAGACACGCTCTGCGCAACCCGGGCCCGGATCTGTTTGTGATGGTGGACATATATTGGGACCTCGGCGGAACCTCGCAATAAAGGTGGACCAGAAAGGACGTCGCAATGCGCAGCAACGATTGGATCGTGACCGTTCCACCCCCCACGCCGAATGGCGGGCTTCATGTGGGCCACCTCAGCGGCCCCTATCTTGCGGCAGATGCATTCTCGCGAAATCTCAAGCTACGTGGCGTGCGTTGCGCATATACGACTTTCAGCGACGTGAATCAGTCGTATGTCCGCGTTACGGCTGAGCGTCAGCGGATAAAGCCTTACGACCTTGCCCGTCAGTATTCGGACGACATTCGCCACACTATGGCGCTTTACCAAATTGACGTAGCCGATTTCTCGATGCCAAATGCTGTCGAGTGCGAGCAGGTGCGCCAGTTCTTTCTGGAGCTGTATCGGCGGGGCATCCTGGTACGAAAGGAATTTCCGACCTTCTTCTCGCTCGATCGAGGCACGCCTCTGGACGAGGCAGGGGTGTCTGGACATTGCCCCAAGTGTCTCGACGAGTGCAAGTGCGGCATCTGCGAGTCGTGCGGCTTCTTGTGCGATGCCAGAAGCATCATCGCGCCTCGCGATACGGTGACCGGGAGCCGTCGGCTGGAAGTGCGGATGGTCCCCTTACTAGTACTCGAGATGGAACGCTTTCGCGAGGGCATTCGCGACTTCTATCGAAGCACTGGGCGATACCGCCCGCGGTACGGATGGCTCGTTGCCGATGCGCTTTCAGCGCCGCTGCCTGACTTCCCCATTACGGTCGAAGGCAGCTGGGGGATTCCCATGGCACACAGTGACTTTCCGGGACAAGTCATCAACGCCTGGCCCGAACTGGTCGTGCATCAGCTGCTAGATCACAAGCGCCGCGTGCGAGACGGATCCCACCTGCCAAATGTTGTGAACTTCCTAGGCTTTGACAACACATATTTCTACGCAATTGTTCACGCCGCGCTGCTCATCGCCGGCGGAGAGAGCGACTGGCTACCGTTCGGGTCCATTACAAACGAATTCTATAGCCTCGACCATAGCAAGTTTTCGACGAGCCGAAATCACGTTGTGTGGGCACGCGATTTGGCATCTCGCCACTCGACCGACCTCATCAGATTTCACACGTTTCTCAACTCTCCAGGATTCGAGCGGGCCAATTTTAGCGAGTCCGAGATGGTTGCGCAGATTGACGCAGCACTGTCGCAGCCCTGGCAAGAGGTCTATCACGCGTATGACAGGCTCTCGAGAGGTCGTATGCGGGAGAGCGAAGCGTCATCGGGAGCACGTAACGCCGCATCGGCGGCGGTCACCCGAATCCTCGGTAGCCTCTCGTTGGACCGCTTCCATTTAAGGCAAGCGGCCGAAGATCTCCGTCACTTTCTTCGGTTCATTCGTGCGGAGCTTTGTACGCCCAGTTCCAATGTTCACGATCTTGCTTTTGCATTGAAGGCGTTTTCTCAAGCGGCCTTCCCTCTGATGCCGATCGATGCTCGGCGCCTTTTCTGGGCACTTACAGGCGCCGATGTGAATCGGTTGGATCTGGTTCCTGAGAGCAGCCCTAGACCGATTCCCGATGGACTGTTTCAAATTCGAGAGAGTGAGCGCTCCGACACTCCCCAGTCAGAGACTAGGTACGTCCTAGGCGGGTAGCGTCGACGCCAGGCATATTTCACGACCGCGAAGGGAGAGGGCGGTGACATTCGATATGGAAGCTCTCGCCACTGCCCAACGTGAGTCAGCCGAAGCGGAAGCCCAGACGGCGCCCTCCCTCGCAGTCTGCGGCACCGATGGTCCGCACTACGCAGACCTCCAGACCGCTATCGAGCTTGGGCTAAGTGACGAAAGGACCTCGGTTCATATCTCCTATTATGACGACCAGCGCTGCGGGAGGCGAGCTCAGGAAGTCGCTGGCGAAGTCGCCGCAAGGGGAATCAAATACGTTATCGGTCATTTTAGTACGCCAGCTGCGATAGCCGCTAGCCGTGTCTACGGCGATCAAGGGATCGTCTTCTTGGCGCCGGGAACGTCTGCACCGGACCTTTGCACACCGACGTCGACAACTACAGTGCAGCTCTTCGGGACGGATGACGAACAGTCGGAGTGCCTTGCAGTTGCGGCAGCCGAATTGGCGCGGCCCACTCTTCTGCTGAGCCAGACGGGCACCTATGGAGCGCGCTTGGCTGCACGCCTTGTGCGGCGGCTCACGCCATGCTGCCGAAGGCTTACCGCCTTATACTTTAGCGAAGATCCACCTCGCCGGCTTCCGGTAACCGTCGAAACGGGCGACGTGTTGATGATCCTAGGACCCCAGGACTTCGCGAAGAAGCTGTTCGCCGGTGCACTTCGGTCAGCGTCACCCGGCCAGATACTAATGTCCGACGACTGCTTCGCATCCTGCCTATTCCCGGAAACAGATCTTGCCTCTCGTTGCTCTGTCGCGTTCCTTGAGCCACAGTCGGGCATGCTGATAGACCAGCAGACGTCGAAGTTGCGTCAGCGAGCGCGACAAGTGCTTGGGAGGTCGGCGGGCCCCTATTTTGAGACGAGCTACATTGCAGCTCGCGCGCTCGCTGTTGCCTGGCGAAACGTTGGGTACCATGACCCCGAAGCGGTCCTGCAATACATTCTTAAGCAAAGTTGGCAGTCACCATTCGGATTGCTCAGCTTCTCAGCGGGGCGACGCCTTCAGGGCCATCGTTGGAGAATGATCCCGGCACAATCTATCAGCGGGCGATAAGCGAACCTCGCGGCTGAACTACCAATGAACGAATCAATCGGCGGCAGCCATTGAAGCGTGGAGAAAAAGACACGAGAGATTGAGCGCGCACCTACAGGAGACAACATAGTATAATTACAACCTTAGGGTATCGTGGTATAGGTTGGATCATCGCGACGCGATGCGATGTCGACAGAGCACGCTAAATCAGCGCCGAGGTGCGGGGATGAGCCTGAATATACCGTCTGCGTTGGAAGATATTTGGGATATGATTCCATTGGAAAATACGGTCGAAGACCTTCGGCGTGTCGCAGTGCAACTTACAAGAACCCTTGGCTTCGGATGGTTCGCTTACCTGCGCATTACCGGAGGGGACCCCCAACTTATTTCGTCATATCCAGAGCCGCTCGTTAAGCTCTACGTTGATGGGAAGCTGAGCGATGTGGATCCTATTGTCCAACATGCACGCAACGTGCGCATGCCATTCTTTTGGGGAAACTCGGAAGAAGCCACGCTCCGACTGAATCCAGGCGATCGCTTTACGCAAGAAGTCGCTCGGTATGGAATTCAGAACGGTCTTGCCGTCCCTGTATATGTTGGGAACAGCAAGTTTGCCGCGGTGATATTCGTGGGGAAGACTACTGACGGTCCGACGAGGTTCGAGATACAAACCGCGTTCGCCGCAATTCACCTGACCGCCGTCCAGCTTCATGCTCGATTCGCGATGAGTCGAAGCAGGCAGAGCTCAGCCGTGGCGCCTCCATTAACCCTTAGGCAACGACAATGCCTCACATGGTCGGCTCGAGGAAAGACGATGTCAGAGACGGGGACCATACTAGGGATCTCGGAGCGCACCGTTCTGTATCACCTTCAGGACGCGCGTCTCCGCCTAGGCGCACAGACGATAACGCAAGCAGTTGTTGAAGCCATGCGGTTCAACCAGATTTCCGATGTATAGTGCCCTACCCAGAGCCACGCGCGCCAGTGCGATCGCTACGTATTACCGTTCTGCTCCCAAGGGTTTTTGGTGTAATCGCGGGCGTCAGCGCTTATTCGGCACTCCATACTCGCAAAGCACGATGGATGCTATGTCGCACCAGTTTTTGCGATTTTCGTGGGCAATCGACCGCCGCCCACGACGTATACGCCGCTAGAAATAATCGCGATGGATACCCAATCGGCTAAGGACGGCCACTCGCCGAGGATGGGAATGGAGAATATCGCGGTAACAACGGGGGTGAGGGCGACAAATGCCGCGGCGCGGGTAGCACCAAGAATGCGCACAGTTCGTCCATAAAGTAGCAGGGCGACGATGGCCGTTAGCACACCCTGTACGACAGCTTGGAGCGCCAATTCTCCCGCCGGCACTGAAAGGACGCGCAGTCCGTCGAAGTAAAGATAGGGGGGTAGGTACAGAACCAACGATACGACAGCTGCAATGGCCGCAGCGTGCAAGCCATCAATCTGAGCCTTGCGCATCGCAATCGTGTAGCCACCCCAGACGAGCGCAGCAGCCAGAAAGAGCGATTGGCCGAGGTTTTGCTGCGTGCCGATAGAACCGCCGTTCCCAAACACTAGGCAAAGCGCCCCTAGGACGATTAGCGATAGCCCGATCGTTTTTGATGGGGATGGTACCTCGTTGAGAAAGACAATCGCAAGAATAGCAACCATCAAGGGCGCTCCACCGGGGTACAGTGCGCCTGCGTGGGCTGCCGGCGCGAACAACAGCCCGGCATTGACAAGCAAAACGCAGGGAGCACCACAGCCGATGACGATCGCGGCGAAGCCAGACCAGCCGAGCACATCGACCGCAAGTCCTTTCCGGATAAGGTAGGGCAACACTACGGCCCCGGCCACCGTGAATCGGATTGCAACAATATCCCATGGCGAGAGATGTGTCCGAACGCCGAAACGGGACACGATAATGAACGCGGACCATATAAAGACGGCTGCCATGCCGTACAGGACCCCGTAGGCATTCTCCGATCTCATGAGGGGTAGATCTCCTATCCGCCGCCGGCCCTTCCGTCGGTCACCTGCCTTAACGGCTAGCACCCTTTACTTCTGGCGGTTTTCGGACGCGATCATGCCTTTGCCGCGCAAGAAATTTTTCCTCTCAGAGACCTTACCGCCTCCCCGCGGCGCTGGACGGAGAGGCGCCAGAATTAGATTGCGGGTGCGAGCTCAACGAACCGGCGGCTCAATTGAGCTTAGCTCCCAGGTCGCGATCATCGAACACGTTCTAAAGCGGTCCGAAGCCGCGACAGCGCATGACTTAGACGCGCGCGCTCAAGCCCAAAGCAAATCCGGATATACCCCTCACCGGTCGAACCGAAGGCGCTTCCCGGGGCAACGGCGATCCCGTGCTTCTCGACTAGGGTCAGCGCGAATTCTAAGCTGTTCTTCATCCCGTCGACGCGAATGAAGGCGAAGAAGCTCCCATCCGGGACGGCATAGCCGATCCTCTCCAATCCACTGAGCGCGTCCGCCGTCAGCGATCTGCCGGCGGCACAATGCCGTTGGAACCCGCGCACGAAGCTATGGTCGGCTATTGCGGCGAGCGCGCCACGCTGGGAGAATGGGGCTACACCAGAGTGAATCACCTCGACGACGTTCGCGACAGGATCCCTCAGGCCTCTGGGCAAGACGAGCCAGCCTACACGCCAGCCGGTCATAGCCCAGGTCTTACTAAAGCTGTTACACACCACCACGCGGTCATCGCCCGAGATTATATCCAGAAGCGATGGCGCCGCATGTGCGCCAGAGTAAACTAGCCGCGAATAGACCTCGTCGGAGATCAGCCAAACATCGTGACGTCGGCAAAGTGCCAGGATCTCCTGTAGCTCTTCGCGCGTAGCCGTCCACCCCGTCGGATTGTTCGGCGAGTTCAGGATGAATACCCGATGCCCGGGCAGGGCCGAGGAGAGTTCATCCATGTCTAACATAAATTTGCCGGATCCATCAGTTCGCAACGCGACCTGCGTCACTTGCGCCTGCCGGAGTCGAGCCGCGTTCAGGATATTGGGCCATACCGGGCCATGCACAAGGACGCGGTCTCCGGCGCGGACCGTAAACGCCAGCGCAACGGATATTGCCGCCATTCCCGAGGCAACAACTTGTACCCGATCTTCAGGGACCTCTCGCGCGTGGAGAGCCGTCAAATACGATGCGATGGCTTCGCGAAGCTCTGGGATTCCGCGGACGTCCGGGTACTTGGTATCCCCCTCATCAAGTGCTCTTTTCAACGCCGCTTGGGCCGATGCGGGACTACTGACGTCACTCTCTCCAAAACAAAGAAACGCAACACCACGACGCGCGGCTGCAGCTCTGGCCACTTGTATGATTTGTGAACCAGGCACTGAAATGATATCCATGCTCGAGCTCTCCCATCCTGGTTGGCTGTCGCAACAGCTTTGTGATCTCCGAGTCCGCGCGCCCGGTCGCAACTCACGGAATGAGAGGTACCCAAGGCCGAGAGCGCAGCACTCTAGCGCGCCTCCAAAGCTTGCCGAAGGTCGGCTATGATTGTCTCTGGATCCTCAATGCCGACCGAGAGCCGAAGCAGGCCGTCCGTGATACCGTGAGCCGCCCTCTGCTCTCTTGGGACCTTAACGTGCGTCATGGTCGCGGGATGCTGGATCAGGGTGTCCATCGCGCCAAGCGTTGCGGTGACCGTGCAGCAACGCACATTTTTCAGGACACGTACTGCAGCTTCGAGGCCGCCGGCGACTTCAATGGAGAGGACGCCCCCGAAGGCTCGCATCTGGCGCGCGGCGATGCGATGATCGGGATGCGCGTCCAGACCAAGGTAGCTAACACGGCGTATTGCACTATGCTCCTCCAAAGCCGTGGCAATTCGCATAGCGTTTTGGCAATGCTTCTCCATGCGTAGAGGGAGCGTCTTGAGCCCCATGTTGAGCAACCAAGCATCAAACGAGCCAGCGCAGCCACCAAGCAGTTTGCGCATCTTCCAGACTTCGTTTTTAACAAAGTCGGCGTCGCGACCAACGACAACCCCCGTCAGCGAATTCGAGTGGCCGTTCAGGAATTTCGTTGCGGAATGGACGACGAAGTCCGCGCCGTAGGCAAACGGCTGCTGGAGGAAGGGCGTCCCCAAAGTGCTATCCACCGCGCACTTTGCGCCGTATCGGTGTGCGATCTGAGCTAACTGAGCGATGTCGTAGCATCGGGCTGTCGCGTTTGTCGGCGTCTCAAGATAGATGAGACGAACCGGCCCACGCGACCGGAGCTGCCGTTCTACCCATTCAATGTCGTGCAATTCGCCGTATAATATTCGGACGTCGAGAGGCGCAAGCATTGCATCCAGGAACTCGGTTGTGGTCCCGTAGATGTTTCCTTGCGTCAGGACATGGTCACCGGGCTTAAGGCCTAGCGATAGGAACAACGACGACACGGCGGCCATTCCCGAGCTGAAAAGGACGGCCTCAAGTTGCAAGGGCTTCCCGTTCTCCGAGAGGCGATGGCCCTCGAGAGCCGCGATCTTCCGTTCTACGAGAGTGGTATTCGGTGTTCCCCAGCGGTTGTAGAGGTGCGGCCGCTCCTTCAGCTCTGCGAATATCTCCATCGCCTCTTCCGCTGGCGGATAGACGAATGTCGATGTCGCATAGATTGGCTGCACGTGCGGGGGTGATGCAGATCCTCCAACTAGCGGATCTACGCAACATATCGATTGGAAGTCGCTCTGCGTCTCGGCCTGCATATAGAAGCCCCTCCTTGATGTTGCGATTTCGCCTCGCGGCCGGGAGCGACTCCTCTTGGCTGAAATCGATCCGCCGCGCCACGGGCTCCAAACCTACCGCGACTAGCGGAAATTAAGCCCTGTCGGATTTTACAGGTAGGCAGCCCCCAGATGTACTGCGAGAACTCTAGAAGAGCACTCCTAAGCTCTCGGGCTGATATTGCGGTGCGTGAGGAAGGCCTGCCTATTAAAGCAACACATCGGAGGTCGTGATGGACGCCGTGCCTGGTCAGAAGCGAGTAGATCTAGCTTGCGTGGGGTTTGGGCCGTCCGGCATAGCGCTTGCCGCTGCGATCGAGGAGTGTGGGGATAACAGGGACCCCACTGGGCTCACTTCGAGGTTCTTCGAGGCGAGGACGTCGAGCGCTTGGCACCCTAACTTCATTTTGGCCGGCAGCGACATCAATCATCATTTTCTACGAGATCTCGCGACACCGCGCGACCCTCGTAGCCAGTTCACCTTCGTGAACTACCTAAAGACCAACGGGCGACTCTACGACTTCGGCCGGTTGGGGCGGGCGCCGAGCCGCCAGGAATGGTCAGACTACGTCCAGTGGGTAGCTGCGCAACTTGCCGCGAACGTCAGCTACTGCGACCCCGTACAGCAGGTCAGGCCGCGGTTTGAGGGCGACGAATTGGTTGAGCTTTCAGTCGACGCGCGATCCGGACCTGTGTCGACTACGAACCTCGTTGTGTCTGTCGGGGCAGAGCCGACAATCCCGACCGTGTTTCGGTCGCTGATGGGAGATCGCGTATTTCATACGTCGGAATACGAGCGGCGCATCCTGGGCCTGCCAAAAACGCCCAGATCGATCGTCGTAATCGGCGCCGGCCAAAGCGCAGGAGAAGCGATATTCGATCTTCGTCAGCGGTTTCCAAATTCATCGATCATTGGTATCCAGAGGTCCTCCGGCTTCAAGCTATACGACCTGAGCCAATTCAGTAACGCCGTCTATTGCCCGCCTGAGACAGACTATTTCTATGGTTTGCCGCCAAGTCGAAAATCTACTGCGTTCGCTGAGACGGTGCGCACGAACTACTCGGGCCTGGACGCCGAGATCTGCTCGGCTCTCTACCAGCAAGTCTATGAAGACGCTGTAGCACGGATGCCGCGGATCACACTGCTTACAAGACGGGCAGTGTCTCACGTTCAAGCGTCGGCTAGTGCCATCAGCCTATCTGTCAAGGACGTAAATTCCGACGCTGCTGAAGTGATTACGAGCGACGCCGTAGTCCTCGCGACGGGCTTTCACGTGAATCCCCTGCCGGGGCTCCTGCAGAACATGCGCTCGTCGATCCGGATGAATGAATGGGGACAGCCCCTAGTTAACCGAGACTACAGTCTCTCGCTGTCCGGACCGTCTCGCGTACGGATCTATCTCAACGGACTTTGCGAGCACTCGCACGGCATCGGCGATGGCCAAAGCTTTAGCATGGTCGCTCTTCGAGCCGAAGCGATTGTGAGGTCGGTCCTCCGTAGCCGGGACTCATCCGCTGAGCGGCACGATCAGTCAAGCTCCCCAGAACTTGTGTCGCTCTAGCAGGGGCGTGGGTTGCCAAAATGACGTTTCGTAAAGCGCCTCGGCGAGCGTCGCGCGGCTTCTTGGAAGCGAGTCAACGAATGATAAGGAGCGACTATGACGGGACAGGCAGATTACACGGTCTTTGGCCATCACGACTCAGGACACTCGTACAAGGTGTGTCTCTTCCTGGAGCTCGCGGGGCTTCGTTATCGATATATGACGGTAGACGTATTTTCGGATCCTGAAAGTCGCCCCGCGGAATTCCGACGCCTGAGTCGATTTGGCGAGGTGCCGGTGTTGGTTCATGGAGACTTGTGCATTAGCCAGTCAAACGCAATCTTGTCGTATCTAGCCGAACAAACGGCCCTGTTCGGTGGCACGGACCGACGTAGCCGAGCGGCGGTCAACGAATGGCTCTTCTGGGAGATGAGCCGGTTGAACCTTGGGGTTGCTAACTTACGGTTCGCTCTGCGCTTCGAGACGAATCCTCCGTCCGCAGTCGTGTCCCTCTACAGGCGGCGAGCGACGGATGCTTTGAGGCAGCTCGATGCCCACTTGGAAAGAGCCAAATTCATCGTGGGCTCCTCGCCCACAATCGCAGACATATCCTGCGCTGGCTATCTCTTTTGGGCCGATCAGGCGAAACTGGATCTCTCTGACTATGGCAACGTTGCTCGTTGGCTGGGAGATGTTCGGAGACTCGATCGCTGGCGACCGCCGGAAGCCATATTGACGCCGGCTCCAGCCGAAGTCGGAGCTTGAACGGATGCAGCAGCAGTACGTGCAATGTGTCCGCGATGCGACTTCCGCCCCGCTGTGGTGGACCAATCGACCCTGCGTCGAGAAGGAAGATTGCAACGTTCCGAAGACCGCTGATGTCGTCGTCGTCGGATCAGGCTACACGGGCTTGGTCGCTGCGATAACGCTGGCCCGGCGGGGGCGCCACGTTCTCGTGCTGGAGGCGCGACAACTCGGATTTGGCGCTAGCTCGCGCAATTCAGGAATGCTGGGACCGAGTTTTCCAAAGGTAGGATTGTCAGGACTTGCCAAATCCTATGGAGATACACTGGCCCAGGCTCTCATGGAGGAGAGCTTGGATGCGCTGGCCTATACGAAACAATTCATTCAGGATGAGGGTATTGAATGTGAGCTCGCTGAGGTCGGACGCCTCGTCGCTGCTCTGAGACCCGGCGACTACCGCGACCTGGAAGATCATGCCGCTGTTCTCCAAAGGCGATTTGGCATAATGGCGCGTATGATACCACGTACCGAGCAACAGTCGGAGATCGGCAGCGACCTCTATCACGGAGCTATGCTCCTAGAGCGCGATAGCTCCCTCCAGCCCGCCATGTACCATCAGGGATTGGTGGATCTCGCTGGGAGAGCTGGCGTATCCCTGGTCCAGCACACGCCTGTGCTGAGAATCGTCGCAACTGGTAACATGCACCTTGTTACCACCTCTCGTGGGCAAATTCGATCGAGGAATGTCGTTGTCGCGACAAACGGATACACCGGAAGCCTGAGCGGCTATCTTCGCCGGCGTATCGTTCCCATAAGCAGCGCACTCATCGCGACGGAACCGCTGCCGAGCAGCCAAATGCGGCGTTTGATGCCGGGGCGGCGCCTCGTGGAAGAGAAGCGCCGGGTGCTGTATTACTATCGACTCTCACCTGATGGAGCGCGCCTCATTTTTGGGGGGCGCGCCGTAAGAAGTGGCGATGGAGCAATAGCAAATAGCGTCGATCTGTACGCCGCGATGGTGCGCGTATTTCCAGAGTTAGCGGGAGTGAGAGCGGAATACGCGTGGTCGGGTCTCATAGCATATACGTTTGACATGCTGCCCCACTTAGGTGAGGTGGCGGGAGTTCACTACGCTCTCGGCTGCTGCGGTTCGGGAATAGGCCGGTCCACTTGGCTTGGCCGTAAAATTGCTCTGAAGGTTCTCCAGGATCCCGAGGGTCGTACGGCTTACGACAGCCTCGAATTTCGGACGCGCCCCCTGTACTATGGCAATCCCTGGTTTCTCCGCCCAGTCGTCGCGTGGCAGCGCCTTCGTGACGCAATAGGCGTCTAGGAATCGGGATCCCAGACGGTTTGGACGTTCGATAAGCGTCGGTTGATATCCTTCGGCCGAGGGCAGCGTCTGCTATCGATTCGCGGCAATCCTCTGGGCTGCGATTTCACGCAGCTTCGTGCGTTGCACCTTAGTGCCGTTCGGCCCCACAGCCACCGGGAACGCGTCAATGCAAAAGAATGAGCGTGGGACCTTGAACTTGGCCAGTCTTTCGCTGCAAAACTCTTCTAGCGCGGCTGCGCTAAAGCGCTCATTTGGCCGGAGCGTTACGAAAGCAACCGCTACTGTACCCGACGGTCCGGCCACATCGACTACCTGGCACGCCTCAACCGATCGATGACGCTGAATATACGATTCGATCTCTGCCGGAGCGACCAGATATCCTCCCAAGCGAAGGACGTCTCGCATTCGTCCCATGAAGACGAGGCTGCCATCCGGCAGCACTCGACCGAGGTCGCCGGTGCGAAAAAAGCCGTCCGAAGTAAACGCCTGTGCAGTTGCATTATCATCGCCGAAATAACCGAGCATAAGGCTGGGTCCCTTTACTTCGAGCTCCCCAGCAGTGCTGTGCCCCACCAAATCTCCTGTGGAGATATCGCGAACGCGAACTTGAGCGGTCGGTGCCACCAAATGGCCCCCAGGCACGGCTCTCACAGGCAGCTCCGCCCCTACTTGCTGATGCGCAAATATCGCCTGCATTTCGCTTGAGCCGTAGACGCTAACTAGTCGCACACCTCTCTCCGCGAGCTGGGACGGCAGGTCCGAGAGTTCGGGGGAAAAGCTTCCAAAGCAGGCCCACCTGAGCGAAGGGAACGGAACTTGTTCCGCCGATGCTGCGAATAGACGAGCCAGCATCTCGTCCGAGGCGCATAGTGTCGTCACGTTGTTCGCCCGAATAAGCTCGGCCGCACCTTTGATGTCGAAGCTCGCCTGCATCACTAAACAGGAGCCCGACGCGAGGGCAGCCATTGCTTGAACGAATCCAAAAATTCCGCATAGCGGCAAGGACAGCAAGTGGACGATGTCAGGCGAGTAAGAGGCGGCCTTAGCAACCGACGACGCGTGTGCGACGATCGCCTGTTGGCTATGAAGGACGAATTTTGGGGCGCTCGTCGTGCCGGACGTCGTAAAAATGTTGGATCCAATGACTGAGCTGCCGTGATCAATGGCGGTAGGCGCGGCCATTGCAAGCTCGGCATATGACACCACCCGCTTACGAAGGCGGTCGCCAACCACATCTACGCTGCCCTCTCCGTAAAGCACAACGTATTCGATAGGCCCCAGCAGATGGGGATCCATTTCGTCTAGCATGCCTATAAAGTCGACACCTCCGAAGTTGGGCCATATCACGAGCAGTCTTGAGCCAGATCGCCCGATAATATCTTCGACTTCGTGGCTGCGAAATCGCGGATTGATCGCCACGAGGATAGCGCCGAGCATTGCAGACGCAAAGTGCAGTGCCAGCCAAGCCGGCGCGTTGGGCATCCAGATGGCAACTCGGTCCCCCCGCCCGATGCCTAGCTCGGATAAGCCGTTTGCGACGCTCGCGCTCTCGTGCAGCAAGTCGGCAAAACTGAGTGTTCGATCATTCCAAACGACAGCAGGTCGAGAACCGTAAGCCTCCACTGCTTGTGTGAGAAATCTGGCCAAAGTCGTAGAGCCAGGATCGCAGTCGCTCGAGCTGTTAGCTGCGCGGATCATAGCCCACCTCCATAGCCGACATTTATCGGAGGGATGGCGCGCTAATCTGGATGCCGTGAGTGTGTTGGCGCCCCTAAGCCATCCGGATATGGGTAAATAGTAGCCGCGTTGCTATATTGCTTCTCGCGGAAAGCGGACGCCTATGTCAATTTCTGATGCCGCTCACTGTCCGCAGAAGATGCGATTAGGGTTCCGATCTCAATTAATTCACAATTCACCCCAAACCTGGAGCTATAATTCGGCTATCGCTTCACGAACAAGCGGAAGCACCCCTGAATGATCGAGGCAAGGGGCCGTTCCAAGGTGGTGCGGTCTGTTGAAAGGCAGGGGCCTTTGGTCACGCCTGCAGAGGGTCGTTAACAGGCAGGCAGGGCGGCCGACGCGGCAGTCCTGGATCGACTGCCCGTTGCTCGACGTCGGAAACGTTCTGCGCGTGCCAAAAATACTGCGCAGCATAGGCCCGCCACGGTCGCCAGGATTCGATACACGTCGAAAGGTGGCGGATAGGTGCGTGCTCCCGGCCACACAACTGCGCAAATTCCTCGACCGCCGGAGGGAAGGCATCAGGCTCGCGAAATTGCCGCATAGCGATGTATTGTGCAGTGGCGTCATCGATTTCCGGAACTTCCTTAAGTTGGGCAATCGCGTCGTCGAGACTTTGCCCTGCCCTGAATGGATCCCTGCCTCGGGATACCATCTGCGCTAGTGCTGCGATAGCCGATGCCCTGGCGCTGGATATGCCTGGTAGGGTGAGATCGGCAGTCGCGAGCACCGCGGGACGGGGGAATATCCGTTTTAGGCCATTTCTGCCCGATACTGTCACAGGTAGAGAATTGCCATAGGTGTTCACAAGGTTCCTTATACTTGTCCCTGCCGGGTACGCGCCATTCCCCTCGCCGAGGAGTATTCTAACAGCGAACTCGAACCCATCCCACGCACCCGGAACACGTAACCCTGGCCGTGCCGCTACGAGAGGAGCGAGCAATGGGTCCTGCGCGAGGTGGCGCGATATAGGTTCCGGGTCAGCAGAGAGATCGAAGACGCGCCGAAGGCGCATGAGGATGGCCGGCAGCGCCGCGAGGCGCGGGGTCTGCACAACGGCTTCCAAGGAGTGTTCACTCGATGGACGGACATCAATGTACCCCACCGCCCCGTCGACATCGATCGACCGGCAATAGGCAAGCCCGTCAACTAGTTCAACCTCAGGAATTGCGAAGGTCTTGAGATAGTGGAGGATGCCGTCCCAATCATATGGCGGCCTATAACTGAGACGAAGCGTAATTTCGGTGGCAGCGGGGACCGCCGAGACAGGTGGCTTGGCACGGCGAAGTGAACTAGGAGGGCGTCCGTAGAGTCTCTGAAACACTTCGTTAAATTGACGCACACTGCCGAACCCAGCGGCCAGGGCCACGTCAGTCATGGAAAGTTGCGTGTCATGAATGAGCTGCTTCGCAAGCAATACTCTACGAGTCTGCGCAACCGTTATGGGCGATGCTCCGAGATGCTTATCGAACAACCGACGAAGCTGGCGTTCGCCAACACCCAGCCGGTTAGCAAGATCGCCTATGCTTGCGGAGTCGAGCGCGCCAGCTTCAATCAGCGACAGGGCACGCGAGACCGTGTTAGCAGTTCCTCGCCAGGCGCCAAAATCTGGCGCAGTTTCAGGGCGACATCGTAAGCAAGGCCGGAATTTGGCTTCCTGCGCCTCTGCCGCGGAGCGGAAGAATATGACGTTATCGATTTTTGGTGTGCGCGCAGGGCAGATCGGCCGGCAGTATATGCCCGTGGTCTGCACTCCGATAAAAAGGCGACCGTCAAACCGGACATCTCTTGTCGCGATCGCACGGTAGCAAGCGGCGTGATCAAGATCCATAATTGAACAATTATTGCACGAAATGCACCTCTCGTCTCGCTGTTTTCGGACCCTGTCAAGATTGGCAAGTGAGATGGCGGGCCAATGCAACGTTTTTGTATGCCGGGGCTCCGGTTCCGAGCCAAGTGGCATTTCGGCATCCAAGCCCCGAGGCCGGGTGCAGCCTAGTTTGCGATCGGAGCTCTGGGCTTGCCATCAAAGGTGGGTTTAGGCAGCCCGCAATAGAGCGTCGACAGCGTTACAGACGTGACGCCTCGTTTAGGCTAACCGGCGGTTTCGTCGACACGCGCGCTTCTGAGCCATCGCGCGAGGGGCGTATCACGCTTCACTTGAAGGCCATGAACAACCAAGTCCGATATTCGTTGCTGCTGGTGGCGCAGGTGATCCCTCAGCAAACGATCACGCGTGATGTACCCGGCGTTCACGCCGGAGAGCGAATGGTTCATGAGCAGATGAATATCGAGCTCTGAAACACCGGCCGCTTGCGCGAGCGTGCGGTAGCTCTGCCGCAGATCGTTGCCCCATTTGGAGAGGACATTTCTGTTCTCCTTGTGCTCGACGAGGTGTCCTTCTTTGCTATCGGCCGGAAACAACAAAGAAGACCGTCGCTCGGGATACATGACCCGACCCCACTTGATCGCGCGGATGATGCAGCGGATCATCGGCCGCGATAGCGGAATATCAAATGCCTTCTCCTCACCACCTTTGGGCTTCGGGATGTGGACGAGCCGTCCTCGCCAATCGATGTGCTCGAAGCGGACAGCTTTAAGCGCTGTTGGTCGTGATCCGCTAAGAAGGGTCAGAAGGTGAAATTCTCGCCTTAAAGGGTTGTCCAGAGCGTGAAGCTCCTTAAGCCAAGTACCGATGTCGTTCGGTCCCATACCCGTATTGCGTCGGCGCTCCTTGTTCCAATCGATGGCGGAGACTGGATTAGCGGCAGGAAGGTCAGGGTTGCCTTTCCGGGCGTGGTTGTAGACGGCTCGCAGACTGCGTAGAGCTCCATTGGCAATGTATGGGCCATTTTCCTTCGTGATCTTGTCATGGCGTTCAATAACTAGGTTCGGCTGCCGGCCAAGCCGAGCCAATGGATTGTCGAGCCAGTCCTTGAACAACCGCTCCATGTGATCTCGATAATTTTCAATGGTTCCCGAACTTCGACCCTTACGTTCCATATGCGCATCTCGATAGCGCTCCCAGGCCTGCCGAAGCGTTATTGAGCCGCGCTTAATCGTCGGAGCTTCGCCAGGACGTTGGCCCTTGGCGATCAACCCGAGTGCTTCCTTGGCTCCGGCTCGCGCTTGTCGCGTGGTTAAGTCGCCAAATTCACCGAGCTTTACCTGGGCCGTGAATTCACGAACGCCATCGCGCCAGAACTCACCCTGGGCCATGAATGTTTTCCGACGCTTGCCGACGAGGACGAAGAATCCCGGTAGCTCGCTGTCGCGCACCTTGTATTGCTTCTCTGCCGCGGAAAGACGCGCAATGCTCTTATCGGTGAGAATCTCACGTTGGTCAGCCATGGGTACTTTCACCAGTTTTAGTCTGGGTTTAGTCTGGGGAAGTCCTGGATGAGAATCATCGAGGTCGAACAACGCCAAACTACGCCACGACGCGAAAGTGTATGACAGATCAGTATATTATTGCGAGGGCGAGAGTGTGGCGAGGCACCGCCGCGTGCGGTCGGAAAGCGCAAAATTCATACTACGAATCTGAGGGTCGGACGTTCGAATCGTTCCGGGCGCGCCATTTGCCGATGACATCCCACTTTTTGAATTCCCGATCCCATCCGCACCGATCGATGTCCGGCCGGACATGCGACGGGGCCGCAGGAGGTTGGTCTTGAGCCGGTTCTGGTCAGAGCTTACGCACGGACTGTCGCCCTATGTGCCGGGCGAGCAGCCGCAGATCCCGGGTCTCGTCAAGCTCAACACCAATGAGAGTCCGTTCGGGCCGTCGCCGAACGCAATCCGGGCGATCCAGGCTGCGGCGGCCGATACGTTGCGGCTCTATCCCGATCCGCAGGCGACGCGGCTGCGCGAGGTGCTGGCGGCCTATCACAAGGTCGCGCCCGAGCAGGTGTTCGTCGGCAACGGCTCCGACGAGGTGCTCGCCCATACGTTCGCTGCGCTGTTGAAGCAGCGCGCGCCGTTGCTGTTCCCGGACGTGACCTACAGCTTCTACCCGGTCTATTGCCGACTGCTCGGGATCGACTACGCGACCGTTCCGCTTGATGCCGAGATGCGCGTCCGCGTCGATGACTACCTCGACCGCAGCGGTCCCGTCATCGTGGCCAATCCGAACGCGCCGACCGGCATTGCGCTGTCGCGCGCGGAGATCGCGCGGCTGGTGGCGGCGCGCAGCGACGCTGCCGTCGTGATCGACGAGGCCTATGTCGATTTCGGCGCCGAGACGGCGATCCCGCTGATCCGCGACTATCCGAATCTGCTGGTGGTGCAGACCATGTCGAAGTCGCGCGCGCTGGCGGGGCTGCGCGTCGGCTATGCGATCGGCGATGCCGGGCTGATCGAGGGCCTGACGCGGGTCAAGGACAGCTTCAACTCCTATCCGCTGGGACGTCCCGCCCAGGCCGGCGCCATCGCCTCGCTCGAGGACGAGGCTCACTTTCAGCAGGCGCGCGCCGAGATCATGCGCAATCGCGCCGATCTCACCGCCGCTCTGGTGCGGCTCGGCTTTGAGGTGCTGCCGTCCAGCGCCAACTTCGTGTTCGCCCGGCATCCGGACCGCTCCGGCCAGGCGTTGGCGGCCGCCTTGCGCGAGCGCGCGGTGCTGGTCCGCCACTTCACCGCGCCGCGCATCGCGGACTATCTGCGTATCACGATCGGCTCCGAGCCTGAGCTCGCGCGGCTGACGGACGCGTTGCGCGAGGCGTTGGCGAAGAACGATTGAGCGCTTTGAGAGGCGCGGGCGAGAGTCTCAGGCGCTTTCGTTCAACAATCGCTCGATGACAGCCACCACGGTGCTCTCCAGCTCCTCGGGGGAGCCGATCATGATGCCGTCGCGATAGTAGCGAGCGACCGGGTGGCCAATTCCGATCGCCGCGATCCGAACGTCTTCGGCAAGCTCGATCTGGCGGACCTGCTCGGGCACACCAGGCCGGTCTCCGTCGCGCGTCGTTTGGCGTGTCGTCACGGCTCGTCTCCTCGTGCGATCGCGGGCATCAGGCGCGCTCGTGCAGAGCCTGCTCACACATAATCCACGCTCACGCGCGTGTCGCCGCCGATGACGAGATATTCGCCTTCGCCCTTCAGCGCGTGCGACGCCAAGAGGCTGTTGAAGAACACGACCTTGCTGACGGGAATCCGTGCGGTGAGGATCATGTCGCCGAAGCAGCCCGCGGTGTCGCGATCGGTGGAGAACGACACGAGATTGTTGAGCCGCATCACCGCCTCGCGCCGCGTCGGCCGCTCCACGATCCAGTGTTCGTCGAACGAGTTGATGCCGCGAAAGAGCGTCAGATGCGTGTCGTCCGGGAAGGCGAAGCGGCGGATCGCCCATTGGCAGAACTCGAACAGCAGGTCGAGCTGCACCCAGATCGCGTTGTTGTGGAAGCGGCTCGACATCTTCTCTTCGACATAAATGGCCCAGGCCCGGCTCGCCACGCGCTCGATGATCTCTTTGTGGTAGGAAGGACCGAGGCCGAACCGGCTCTCGACCCAGCCTTTGAGCACCGCGCCCTCAGGGCCGTTGCTGTCGAAGCCCCAGCCCTGGATCAGCCGCAGGAACGAGGAGCGGAAACGCCGCTGCCCGGTCCGCTGCTCCGGATCGAGGCCGAACATCGCCATCATGTAGCTCGAGAACGCCTGACCGGCCTCGGTCAGGTCCTCCGCCTGGTCGAGCATCGTGAACAGGCTGGGGTTCATCTCGGTGACGCCCCAGATGTGAAGCGGCACCGCGCTGTCGTTGAAGGCGCAACTTGCCAGCCACTCCGAGGGGCGTCCCACGAGATTGGTCGAATGGCCGATGCCGCGCGGCGCGCGCTGTGCTGCGTCGTTCATGGGCGCCATGATGCCGCGTCCAGCGGGAGCAGAAAAGTGTTTGGCGTTGTATCCGGCGCAGAGCGAGTGATTGTCAGCTGCAGCCGCCGCACCCGCCTCCGCCGCCACCTCCGCATCCGCCGCCGCTGCAACCACCTCCGCCGCAACCACCTCCGCCGCTGCTGCTCAGCGCCTTGGATGTTGCCAGCACGGAGGCGTAGGCCGTGCCGGACAGCACGGCCGCGCCTGTCAGAGCGACGGCCAGCAGCAATTCGTGCTCACGCGGCGCGCGGGCTGCGCGGGCATGCGTCGCCTGATAGCTCCGCAGCACGTCATTGCCGGCGTTCGTTCGCGTCGGCGGCCGTGCCAGCACCGCGGCGCCCAGCGCCGTGAGACCGAGCAGGATCATGAGAAAGCCGACGTCATGTTGCCGCGACGCGCCGACGACGACCTTGATGAGTCCGAACAGGACGAGCGCGCCCACGAACGGCAACACGGACTTGCGGAACGCCGTCATCTGGCTGCCGGTCGGTGCATAGCCGAGCGCCTCCAGCCGCGCCTGAATGCGCGTGGTGAGCGGCGCCAGCGCGTCCTGGAATTCCTGCCGGGTCATCTCCGGGTGGAGCGCAAGCCGCGGCGGACGGTCCATGAGCCCCATCAGCGGCGCCTGATCGGTCACCGTGATCTTGTGGTCGCGCGCCGTGAACGTCGCTGCATTCTTCGCAGCCAGACCGAGCAACACGGTGTCGCCGAGGCGTGGCGCGCCGCCGGCGAGATAGGCCAGCTCCAGCTCGTTCAAGGCAGGCTGAGGCGTGGCAGCGGCAGGGCCGATCGTGCCGCGAAGCGCGAAGCCCTTGAGGAAAATGATGGCAGCGAGAACGATGTAGACGAGTAGGAATGGGCCGGCCGTCCAGTCGAACGGGTTGAGCGCCATAGTCATCTCCTGAGTAGCCGCCGCAGCCATGCGCGAGGCCGCGGCAGGATGAGCCAGTGATTGCGGTCGGTGACGTGATAACGCGGGCCGGCGAAACGGATGTGTGTCGCCGGCCACAGATCGGGGCTGGGCGGCCCGAAGAAGCGTTCGTGCAGCGCCAGCGTCTCGGCATACTGGCGGCGGTAGGTCATCTGTGCCTCAGGGCCGCCCGGAGTCGGGTCGTGATGCAGCGGGGCCTGCAGCCGTTCGCCGCACCAGATCGTCCAATAATCGCGCGAATAGATCAGGTGCTGGTGCCAGACCTCGTCGACCACCTCGCTCGGCGTCACCGGCGTCGGCGAGACCATCGCGAGAAAGCAGAACCGGCGATAGGCGTCGATCGCGGCGCGGGCCTCGTCGAGGCTCCAGCCGTGGTCGCGAGCCAGACGTTGTGTGAAGTTGAACAGCGTGGCCGGTTCGAAATCATGCCCGGCGATGCGCCGCCATAGGTCCCGTCGCGCAGGTGTCCAGTCCGGCTCGTCGGCCTGGACATCGACCTTGAGCTGCGCGCGCTGTACCGAAGGGTCTCGGAGATCGTGCACGGCCGCCTTATAGCATGCCTTCGCGCCGAGTTCCACTGGCGGCACGCCCCTCGGGGGCGGTCGATTGTCACCCGCCGACCCGGAGCCACCTCTCGGCCGTCCTGCGCCAGTCTGCATCGAGCTTCGCCGCAAAAGTCCGGGCCGCGTCCGGCGCCAGCAACTGGCCGATGGCGGGAGCCTCGATCGGATCGACGGCGGGGATGGCGGCATGGCCAAGATTGGCAAGCCGTTGGCCGAACGGCGGGTGCGTGGCATCCGGATCGTCCGTCTCGCCCTGCACTGTCCTCGTCGTTGCGGCGACCAACTCGCGATCATCGCGAATCTCCGCAAGTCGGGCGGCTATCCGCTGCAACGGCGGGGCCGGCACATGGATGGCGCCCAGCATATCGGCCTGCAGAGGAGTGAACACCAGATCGTCAAGACGCGTCGTGCCCCCGGCGATCATCACCAGCGAGCGGGTCATCTCGGTATGTCCCGCCCGGTCTGCTGCGCGGCTGTCGGCGGCCAACTCGTTTCGGCGCGACAGCGCGAGATACTCGCTGTTCAGCCATGTCAGCAGCGAGCGCAGCAGCACCCCGGCAAGACGACCGGTGATGGTGCGGTCGGGATTCGCGTAATGAAGCACGTTCTCACAGGCCTGCAGGAAGTCATGCAGGTTGCGGCCGCCCGTGATGTGCTGCAGCTCCGCATGCGCCACTTCATGCGCAATGATAGCGCGTACCGCGCGCTCATCGAGAACCATCAGGAGCGGCAATCCCACGGTCATCGTGACATGCCGCCCGAACAGGCCGGCAAAGCCACGCGTCTCGCTGATCGACGCGTTGAATTCTGCGTCGAACCGCAGCGTGCGCCTCGACTTGGCGAAGGACGGATCGAGTTCTCGCCAGATCCGCCAGAGTGCCGGAGCCACGGCTTCGTCCAGCACGTTGCTTCGCTCGCGCCGGGCCGGCACGAACAGGATCCCGAGCGCCAGCGCGACCGCGGCCGCCACCACGCAGAACATGACGGGCGCGGTGACGAGCGCAACCCGCGTGTAGCCGTCCAGCACCAGCAGCCAGAGGAACAGCAGTCCGCCGGCCAGCGTCACCAGCGGCAGCACCGCATAGCGTCCGAGCCAGAGGATGCACGAGAGAACGAGGCGCTTCATTCACAGCCCCTGATCGCCGTCCTCCGGCCGCACCAGCTTGATGTCCTGCGCGGCGGCCCACGACCAGATGTCCTGGCGCTTGAGTGCGGTGGCCATCAGCTCCGGAAACTGGTGCGGCGTGCAGGCGAACACCGGGCAGCCGAGCGAGGCCAGGATCGCGGCGTGCCTGGTGTCGTAGGCCGGGCGGCCGTCATCATTCAGCGCGAGCAGCACGATCAGGTGGA
>NZ_CAFI01000471.1 GCF_000239775.1 Bradyrhizobium sp. ORS 375 | reverse complement strand
GCCTCCGGCCCTGTGCGCGGCGTGACCGATCAGGAAATCCGCTTCGGCATCGTCATCCCCTATACGGGCAGCGCGAAGGAGAACGGACAGAGCTACAAGCGCGGCATCGAGGTGGCGTTCGCGCGCACCAACGCTGCCGGAGGCGTCCACGGACGCATGCTCAAGCTGATCGCCGCGGACGACGGCTTCGAACCGTCGCGGACGCCGGACGCGATGAAGCTGCTGTGGGACAAGGAGCAGGTGTTCGGCTTCGTCGGCAATCTCGGCACGCCGACCGCCGCCGTGGCCGTGCCGTTCGCGCTCGAGCGCCGCGTGCTGTTCTTCGCGCCGTTCACCGGCGGCACTTTGGTGCGACGCGACCCGCCGGATCGCTATGTCTTCAACTACCGGCCGAGCTTCGTCGAGGAGGCCGACGCCGCGGTGCGCTATCTGTTGAAGATGCGCAAGATCAGGCCGAACCAGATTGCGGTGTTCGGACAGAACGACGATCTCGGCGAGCAGGGCTTCGCTGGCGTCGCCAGGGCCTATCGCGCAGCCGGCCTCAACGACAAGGCGATCCTGCGACTGGTCTATACCCGCAACTCGATCGACATGGACGAGGCGGTGGCCCAGCTCAAGGCGCAGAAGGTGCCGATCAAGGCGATCGTGATGGTCGGGACGACGCGGCCGGCGGCCAAGTTTATCGAGAAGACACGCGACCTCTTTCCCGGCATGATCTACACCAACATGTCGATCGTCGGCGCCACCGCGCTGGCGCAGGAATTATCGTTGCTGGGGCCGCGTTTCACCGAGAACGTGATCGTGACCCAAGCGGTGCCGGCCGTGTCGGGCTATTCGAGCACCGTGCTCGACTTCAAGGCGGCGCTGGCGGAGGCATCTCCCGGCGAAGTGCCGGACTATATCTCGCTCGAAGGCTACGTCGCGGCCAATCTTCTGATCGACGCGCTGAAGCGCTGCGGGCCGCAGCTCGACACCGAACGGCTGGTGGAGACGCTGGAGAACACGCGCAATCTCGACATGGGACTCGGCGCCCCGCTGAGCCTGAGCCGCGGCGATCACCAGGCGCTGCACAAGGTCTGGGGCACCCAGCTCGACAAGTCGGGAGTGTATCAGCCGATCGATCTGGAATGACCCTCGTGGCGGCGCGCGTCCGGCGATGCCGGATACGCGCTGGCGCGCCGGCCGGACTTGATCCAGGACAAGCGCCCACAGGAGGGCGCTTGTTAAACGCTCGTGCAGCTCCTGCGGAGGCCGTGATCGTCGATCCGTCGTGGGGAGCGTCGCCAGGCGAGTGCCCGACATGGAATCCGATCCGAACACGCGCAAGCAGGCTATTGCCGTCGGCTACATATTCCTGGCGGGCGTTGGCATGCTGCTGCTGCAATGGCTGCTGACGACCTACAACACCGTCGAGACCATTCCCTATAGCCAGTTCGAGCAATTGGTGGAGCAGGGCAAGATCGCCGAGGTCTCTGTCAGCCAGGACACCATCCAGGGCAAGTTCAAGGACAAGCAGTCCGACGGCAAGACCGCCTTCGTGACGGCGCGGGTCGATCCGCCGCTCGCCGAGAAGCTGGCGGCCAAGGGCGTCACCGTCACCGGCGTCCCCTCCGGCGGCGTGATCCAGACGCTGCTGTCCTGGGTCGTGCCGGCGCTGATGTTCTATCTCATCTGGATGTTCCTCGGCCGCAAGGTGATGGACCGCCAGGGTTTCGGCGGGCTGATGTCTATCGGCAAGTCGCGCGCCAAGGTCTATGTCGAGACCGACACCAAGGTGACCTTCGCCGATGTCGCCGGCGTCGACGAGGCCAAGTTCGAACTGCAGGAGGTCGTGCAGTTCCTGAAGGACCCGAAGAGCTATGGCCGGCTCGGCGCCCACGTGCCGAAGGGCATTCTGCTGGTCGGTCCGCCCGGCACCGGCAAGACGCTGCTCGCCCGCGCCGTCGCCGGTGAAGCAGGCGTTGCGTTCTTCTCGATCTCCGGCTCCGAATTCGTCGAGATGTTCGTCGGCGTCGGCGCCGCGCGGGTCCGCGATCTGTTCGAGCAGGCGCGCAAGGCGGCCCCTTGCATCATCTTCATCGACGAGCTCGATGCGCTCGGCCGCAGCAGGTCCGCCGGGGCACAGCTCGGCGGCTATGACGAGAAGGAACAGACGCTCAATCAGCTTCTCGCCGAGCTCGACGGCTTCGATCCGAGCTCCGGCGTGATCCTGCTCGCCGCGACCAACCGGCCGGAGATTCTCGATCCCGCGCTGCTGCGCGCCGGCCGGTTCGACCGCCAGGTGCTGGTCGACCGGCCCGACAGGAGCGGGCGGCTCGCGATCCTCAAGGTGCACGTCCGCAAGATCACGATGGCCGACAGCGTCGACCTCGACAAGGTCGCTGCCCTGACCGCCGGCTTCACCGGCGCCGATCTCGCCAATCTGATCAACGAGGCGGCGATCGCGGCGACGCGCCGCAAGGGCCATGAGGTAACGTTCGACGATTTCACCGTCGCGATCGAGCGCATCGTCGCCGGTATCGAGAAGAAGAGCCGCGTGCTCAGCCCCGCCGAGCGGCGGCGTGTCGCCTATCACGAGATGGGACACGCGCTGGTGGCGGCCAATCTCGCCGGCGTCGATCCGGTGCAGAAGGTCTCGATCATCCCGCGCGGCGTCGGCGCGCTCGGCTATACCATGCAGCGGCCGACCGAGGACCGCTTCCTGTTGTCGGTGAGCGAACTGAAGAACCGCATCGCGGTGCTGATGGGCGGCCGCGCCTCCGAGCAGTTGATCTTCGACGGCGATGTCTCGACCGGCGCAGCCGACGATCTGCAGCGCGCGACCGAGATCGCGATCGAGATGGTCACGAAGTACGGCATGGACGCCACCGTCGGCCAGCGCACCTACGCGCCGCGGCCGCAGGTGTCGTTCCTGCAGCCGCAGGACCAGATCGTCTCGGCTGCCGAGGAAACCGGACGCGAGATCGATCTCGCGGTCCGCGACCTGATCGCCGAAGGCGGCGCGCGGGCCCGCGCGATCCTCGATGGTCATCGCCAGGATCTGGAGCGCGGCGTGTCGCTGCTGATTGCCAAGGAGACGCTGACTGCCGAGGAGTTCGGGCCGCTGCGGCCAGCCTCTGCCCCTGGCCAGACGCCGGGTGTCGCCGTCGCCGGCTGATCCGGGCTTTTACGGGGAGCCTTCGCAACCGAACTCTAACCATCACCTGATCAGTTGATTTGCAGCTTATCTTGTGAGGTCGATGCCATCGATCGGGGATCGGGCGGAGTTCGTCGCGTGCTGCTCAACAATATGAAGATCGCTCCCAAGCTGGCCATCGTGGTCGGCGTTGCGTTGCTCGGCCTTGCTGCCGCCGGCACGTTCGCCGGCAATCTCATGCAGAAGGAGATGGTCAACGCCCGCATCGAGCAGTGCCGGGCGATCGTCGAGACCGCGCGCAACATGGCCATGGGCCTGATCAAGGAGGTCGAGGCCGGCAAGATGACGAAGGAGGCTGCGATCGACGAGTTCGTCAAGCGCGGCAGCACGATGACCTTCGACAAGGGCGCGGGCTACCTGTTCGCCTACACGATGGATGGGATCGTGGTCATATCCCAGAACCCGAAGCAGCGCGGCGAGAACGTCATCGATTTCGAGCTCAACGGACGCAAGCTGGTCGTCGAGCTGCGCGACGGCGTTGCCAAGAACGGCGAAGTGACCCTGCACTACGAATATTTGCGTCCCGGCCAGGAGCAGCCGACCCGCAAGATTTCCTACGCGGTCATGATCCCTGGCTGGAATACGTTCGTGGGCACCGGCGTCTATGTCGATGATCTCGACGCCAAGATGCAGCCGCTGAAATGGATGATCTGGATGGCCTGTGCCGGCATCGCGATCGTCGCCGGCGGCATCGCCTGGCTGATCAGCCGCAGCATCAGCGTGCCGCTCGATCGCCTCGGCGCCCGCATGCGCGAGATTGCAGACGGCCAGCTCGACGGCGAGATCCCGGGCGTCGGCCGCGGCGATGAGATCGGCGGCATGGCGGCCACGGTCCAGATCTTCAAGGACAATGCGCTCCGGGTGCGTGAGCTCGAGCAGGCGGAGGCGGCCAACAAGCAGCGCGCTGAAGCGGAGCGGCGGGCCGCGATGCAGAACCTCGCAGCCGACTTCGAGCGCAGCGTCAACGGCATCGTCCGCTCGGTGGCCTCTGCCGCCGAGGGCATGCAGCACACGGCGGAATCGATGACGTCGACGGCAAGCGATGCCAGCTCGCGCGCCTCCACGGTCAGCGCGGCCACCCAGAGCGCGAACGACAATGTCGGCACCGTGGCGTCCGCGGCGGAGGAGCTGTCGAGCTCGGTCAACGAGATTTCGCGCCAGGTCGCCCGCTCCAGCGAGATCGCCAGCAAGGCGGTCGGCGACGCCGAGCGCACCAATGCCACTGTGCAGGTGCTGTCGACCGGCGCCGAGAAGATCGGCGAGGTGGTCAAGCTGATCCACTCGATCGCGGCGCAGACCAACCTGCTGGCGCTCAACGCCACCATCGAAGCCGCCCGCGCCGGCGAGTCCGGCAAGGGGTTCGCCGTCGTCGCCTCCGAAGTGAAGGCGCTCGCCAATCAGACCGCGAAGGCGACCGAGGAGATCTCGGCCCAGGTCGCGGCGATGCAGACCTCGACCCAGGACGCGGTCGCCGCCATCAGCGGCATCACCCAGACCATCGCGCAGATGAGCGAGATCACCAACTCGATCTCCACGTCCATCTCGCAGCAGGGCGACGCCACGCGCGAGATCGCCCGCAACATCCAGTCGGTCGCCGCCGGCTCCAACGAGATCAGCGCCCATATCGGCGGCGTCACCAAAGCCGCGGAAGCCACCGGCATGGCAGCGTCCGAGGTGCTGGCCAGCGCGCGCGAGCTCGACAGCCAGTCGGGTCTGCTGCAGCAGGCCGTCGACGGCTTCATGGCCAAGGTGCGCACGGCGTAGCCGAGGCAGTCCCGCCAGAACCGCGTCAGGCAACCTTGGTGCGACCCGTGCGGGACGCGATCACCACGCCGGCGATCACCAGCGCGTAGCCGAGCAGGTGGAACGGCTTCAGCTCTTCGCCGAGCAGCATGATCGCCAGCACCGAGCCGAACAGCGGCACCAGGTGCAGGAACGGCGCCGCCCGGTTCGGCCCGATCAGGCCGATGCCGCGGTTGAAGAACAGATAGGCTAGCGTCGAGGCGAACACGACGACATAGCCTAGCGTCAGGATCGACAGCAGATCGAGCTGCAGCACGAAGCCGGAGGCATATTCCCAGACCGCCAGCGGCAGCAGCAGCACGGCGCCCAAGGCGGTGCAGGACGAGATCAGCGAGAGCTGATGCACGGCCGGCCGCCGCGTCATCACGGCGGAGTAGATGCCGAACACCAGCAGCGCGCCGGCGAACATCAGGTCGCCGCGGTTGAACTGAATGGCGGCCAGGGCGCCGAGATCGCCGCGCAGCAGGATCACCAGCACGCCGATCAATGACATCGCGATGCCGGCGAATTGCGCTGCCGTCAGCCTGACCCCGAACAGCACGAGCGACCACAGCGCCACGAAGAGCGGGGCCGAGGACTGGATCAGCAAGCCGTTGAGGGCCTGGGTGTACTGCATCGCCCAGTAGGACAGCGCGTTGTTGATGGCAAAGCCGGTCAGCGCCAGCACCAGCAGCAGCGGCCAGTTCGCCAACAGCGTGCGCCAATCGCGCACGAGATGTGCCCGCGCGAACGGCCACAGCATCAGGAACGTTCCGATCCAGCGGATGCAGGACAAGGTCAGCGGCGGCACGTGCCCGGCGACATAGCGCGCCAGCACGATGTTGCCGGCCCAGAACAGCGAGGCCAGCGTCAGCAGCAGATAGGGCTGGTTGTTGAGCCAGGCCTGCGGCGAGGTCGGATGAGATGGGGTGGGCAAGGAATCGGCTTCTCTTGTTGATCCAAGCTTGTGCCCGAAACCCCTGGTGAGACAAGAGCGCCGGGCGGGATGCCGCCATGCCAGAAATCGAATGGGTCTTTACAAAACGAATATTCGTTTTGTATGAAGACTGGAGCAAGGACGCGATCGAGCCGGGGCCGCCAATCGTGCGGCCTGTCGGGCAGGAGCTGCGCATGCCCAAACTCAAGCCTGAGACGATGGCCGCGCGCCGCGACGAGATCCTGCAGGCCGCGGAGATCTGCTTCGCGCGGCAGGGCTTCCATCAGACCACGATTGCCGATGTGATCGCGCAATCCGGTCTGAGCGCTGGCTGCATCTACGGCCATTTCGCCAGCAAGGAGGAGCTCATCCAGGCGATCGGCGAGCACCGCCATGCCCGCGATGCGGCCCTGCTGGCGGCGGCGCGGGACGTCTCCGATCCGCTGGACGCGCTGCGCGCGATCGCGCGCGCCTCGCTCGCGGACATGCAGAAGGAAGAGGGACTGCGCAGCCGGCGGATCGCGCTGCAGCTCTGGGCCGAGGCGCTGCGGGACGACGACATCCGCGCGCAGGTGACGGACGGCGTGCGCAAGCCGGTCGCCCTGATTACCGAACTGCTGCTGCGCGGACAGCGGCTCGGCGTCATCGACCGCTCCGTCCATCCGCGCAGCATGGCCCGCACGTTGGTCGCGATGTTCCAGGGCTTCGTGCTGCAGCGGTTATGGGGCGAGCCGTTCTCGTCGGCCGAAGCGATGACCGCATTGGAGGCGCTGCTGACGGGCCTCGCGGCGCGGCGATGACCTGAACCGGCAGCCTTCGATCCTATCAGGCGGGGTCTTCTTAATGAACGGACACGATCTCATCGCCGGTCTCGGCACCGGGCTGGTCGGCGGCTTTACTTCGGGGCTGCTCGGAGTCACTCCCGGCGGTGGGCTCGTCGTGTTCGCGGTCATGCTGCTCGGGGCCGAGCAGCACGCCGCGCAGGGGCTCTCGCTGGTCGCGCAGATTCCGCCCACCAGCGCAGCCGGCATCAGGCGCTATTGGGAGAGCGGCAATCGGGTGACCGCGGCGGTGTTGCTCTGGCTCGGCCTGGGATTCCTGCTCGGCGGCATTGTCGGCGCACTGATCGCGAACTGGGCGACGGCGGCGGTGCTGCAATGGTCCTATGTGATCTACCTCTTATTGCTCGATGCTCTGCTGCTGCGCAGGCGACAGGCGAAGGAGACGACCGAAGGACCCGAAGCTGCGCCAGAGCCGCATCGCGCGGCACTGCTGGCGGTCGGTTGCGCGGCCGGCGTGTCCTCAGGCTTTCTCGGCATCGGCGGCGGGCTCGCGACGGTGGTTGGCTTGAGCGCCGTGCTCGGCATGGCGCAGCACCGCGCCCAGATGATCAGCCTGGCGCTGACACTGGTGCCCACGACGATTCCGTCGGCCTGGATCTACTGGCAGCATGGCGCCATGCCGGCGTGGCCCACCCTCGTTGCAGTGATCGTCGGACTTGCGGTCGGTACTGACCTTGGCGCACGCTTGGCGAACCGCGTTCCGCCGGAACGGTTGCGCGTCCTGCTGGTCGGCTTCGTGTCGGTGATGGCCGTCTGCATGACGCTCAAAGCGCTCGGATGAGCTGTCTGCTCACGTCGCCTGCTTGCGCGAGGCCGCGTAGACGCCGCTCAGCACCAGGGCAAATCCGATCACGTGAAAGATCTGCGGCTGCTCGCCGAGGAAGACGAAAGCCATGATCGAGCCGAACACCGGCACGACATGGAAGAACGGCGCTGCGCGGTTGGCGCCGATCAGGAGCACGCCGCGATTGAAGCAGAGATAGGCGATGGTCGAGGGGAAGATCGCGACGTACAGCAATGACAGCAGGTTCTGAGTGTCGAACGCCATCACCGGGCGGGCGTTCAGTTCCCAGATCAGCAGCGGGATCAGGCTCGCCGCGCCGCAGCCGAAGGTGAAGGCGACCATCGACAGGCCATGGATCTGCGGCCGCTTGATCGTCAGCACCGAGTAGAAGCCGAACACCGCCATCGCCAGCAGGAAGATCAGGTCGCCCTTGTTGAAGCTGATATCGGCGAGCGCGGTCGGGTGGCCTCGCGTCAGGATGAGCAGCACGCCGGCGAGCGACAGCACGATGCCGATCGCCTGCGCCAAGGTGAGATGCACGCGCAGCAACAGCATCGACCACAGCGCGACGATCAGCGGGCCTGCCGATTGCAGCAGCAGCGTGTTGAGCGCCTGGGTGTATTCGAGCGACCAATATTGCAGCGTGTTGAAGGCGCCAATGCCGGTCATGGACAGCGCGATCATGATGCCGAGCTTGGAGCGGATCGCCGGCCAGTCCTGCCGGAGCTGCTTCCAGGCGATCGGCAGGATCAGCAGGAACGCCAGCGACCAGCGCAGAAACGACAAGGTGACGGGAGGGATATGACCCGCGGCGAGGCGGCCGACAATCGAATTGCCCGCCCAGCACAGCGCCGTGATGCTGAGCAGCACATAGGGTTGGTTCGCGATCCAGTTGCGCGCGGGCGCTGTGGACGCTGTGGGATCGGCGGCAGACATGCGGCGGTGTTGGTTCCGGTTCGTTTGCCCAGGGCATCCGGCCCGGTGATCCCGGCCGCGGGTTCTCCCGGCCTTCTCGACAGACACCAATTGCAACTGCCCATCAAGAGGGCAGATGCATCGCGACCATGCAACTGCTGCGGTCATGCCCCTCTGCGATGAGGGTGACGCCGCCGATGCGGGCGGGATCGCACCGCAAGCGATTTAAGCCGCTCCGCACTGACCAGATAGGCCAGGACCAGGGCCGCAATGGCCGCCAGCACGGAGACCGGCGGCGCCACGAAGCCGAACCATGCGCCGGCCGGCGTGAAGGGCACCACGAGCGCGGCGACCAGCGCCGTCAACGACGACGCGGTCAGCATCGGATCGGCCCGGTTGCTCCAGGGGCGTCCGTTGGTCCGGATGATGAAGATGACGAGGATCTGCGTTGCCATGGACTCCAGGAACCAGGCGGTGCGGAACTCGTCGGGCGTGGCGTGGAACACATATAGCAGGGCGCCGAAGGTGAGAAAGTCGAACAGCGATGACAGCGGACCCATGATCGCGGCAAAGCGCAACAACCGCTTCATGTCCCAGCGCTGCGGCCGCGCGGTGGCCTGCGGACTGACGCGATCGAAGGGAATGCCGAGTTCCGACAGATCATAGAGCAGATTGTTCAACAGGATCTGCGTCGGGAGCATCGGCAGGAACGGCAGCATGATCGAGGCGACCGCCATCGACAGCATATTGCCGAAATTCGAGCTCGCGCCCATGCGCACATATTTGAGGATGTTGGCGAAGGTTCGCCGTCCCTCCTCGACGCCGTCGGCGACGACCTCGAGATCACTGGCGAGCAGGATCATGTCGGCCGCGGATTGCGCCACGCCGGTGGCGCCGTCGACCGAGAGGCCAATGTCGGCCACCTTCAATGCCGGGGCATCGTTGATGCCGTCGCCGAGGAAGCCGACGACCTCGCCGGAAGCCTGCAGCGCCTTTACGATCCGCGACTTCTGATCCGGCGCGAGCCGGCCAAAGGCATCGGCCGAGCGCACCTGCACCGCGAGCGCATCGTCGCTCAATTCGGCGATGTCGCTGCCGGACAGCACGCGATCCGCCTTCAGCCCGACCAGGCCTGCGAGTCGTTTGACGACGACCGGATCGTCGCCGGACAGGATCTTCAGCGCGATGCCGGCGCGGGCGAGCTGTGCGATGGCAGCCGCAGCGGTCGGCTTGGGCGGATCGGCGAAGGCGCACAGGCCCTCGAAGATCAGCTCCTGCTCGTCGTCGGTCTCGACCTCGCGCGGCGCGTCGCTCCAGGGTTTTGAGGCGATCGCGACGGTGCGCAGTCCCTCGCGGGCCAGCGCATGAACGCGCTCGCGCATGTCGTCGCGGCCGTTGTCGTCGAGCGTGGCAATGCCGCCGCCCCGTCTTCGCTGCGTGCAGAGCTCGATCACGGCCTCCGGCGCGCCTTTCACGATGAGCACCTGCTCCGCCCCGCGCACCGCCAGCACCGAGCCGAGCCGGCGCGAGAAGTCGAAGGTCTGCTGGCCGCCCAGGGTCCATCCCGCCGCGGCATGGTCGGCGCCCGCGACCAGTGCCGTGTCCAGCGAGCCACGATCGCCACCAAGTGCGGCGGCGATGGCGCCGAGGTCGGCGGCGCGCGGGTGATCCAGACCATCAGGCGCGATGCTGCGCGCGAGCGTGATCTCCGCTGAGGTCAGCGTTCCCGTCTTGTCGGTGCACAGCACCGACATCGCGCCGAGGTCGTGAATGGCCGCGAGCCGCTTCACGATCACCTTGCGCTTGGCCATGCGCAGCGCGCCGCGCGACAGCGTCACGGTGGTGATCATCGGCAGCAGCTCGGGCGTCAGTCCGACGGCGAGCGCGACGGAGAACAACAGCGAGTCGAGCACATCGCGGCCGAACACCACGCGAAAGGCGAGCACGATGAGAACGAGCGCCAGCGTCAGCCGCGCGATGACGAGGCCGAACTCGTGCAGGTCGCGCTCGAACGGCGTACGGCCCTGCGCTTCGGCCAGCGCCGAGGCGGCCGCGCCGAACATCGTATTCGGTCCGGTATTGACGACGAGCGCGACAGCCTCGCCGGTCTGCGCCACCGAGCCGCGGAACAGGGCGTTCGAGGTGTCGTTGTCATCGGCAGGAAGGCCCGCCTGCTTGGTGACCGGATAGGGCTCGCCCGTCAGCGCCGCTTCGCCGGCGGTGAAGGCCTTGCTCTCGATGATCAGCGCATCGGCCGGGACGATGTCGCCGGCGCGCACGCGCAGAATGTCTCCCGGCACCACGGCGTCGACCTCGATCTCGCGATAGCCGCCGTCGCGCCTGACCTCGGCCTTCAGCGCCACCGATCGCCGGAGCTCCTCGGCCGCCCGGACCGCGTGTCCCTCCTGCACGGTGTCGAGCCCGATCGACAGCGTCAGGATGAGGACGATGATCGCGCCGCCGATCACGTCGCCGGTGACCATCGAGATAACGCCGGCGACGAGCAGGATCAGCGACAGCGGTTCGAGCAGCCGGCGCATGATGGCGCGCAACGGACCAACGACGTGGGATGGCGTGTCGGCATTGCGGCCGTAGCGCAGCAGCCGCTGCGCGGCGTCGGCGTCGTTCAGGCCATCGAGGCCGCAGCCGAGTGCTTCGCCGGCCTGTGCCGGAGCCAGGCGCCAGAACTGGTGCAGGCCGGAGGTCGTTTCGGTGATCACGGGCGCCCGTTCATGTTCGTGGACAAAGTCTCATGGCCGTCGTGCCTGATTTGCATGAACGATCGCGCCGCGGTTGACCTAGCGCAACATCCTGATGGTGCCATGACCTAGGTTGCGGATAACGGGCCGTGGGGCTGGCGGCCGCACGTTCACGAGGACGACATCCCGCCCGGTGCGCCGGGTGCCATCTGCAATGACGGACATGGTCGATCAAGCCGCAGCCCTGCCGCGCCAGAACAGCAAACCAGTGTCGACGGTGTGGTCCACTTTTTGGGCGCATCGCTGGTTCGTCCTCGCTGTGGTCCTGCTGCTCGGGCTCGGCGGCTGGCAGAGTGTGCGCATCATGCTCGGCCCTGCAATCGTGGTCGATCAGGTCCGGCGCGGCGACCTGGTGGAGACCGTGGTCGCCAGCGGCCATGTCGAGACGCCGTTTCGTGTCGAGATCGGCAGCCAGATCACCGGCACGGTCGATGAGGTGCTCGTCCTCGAGGGCCAGCGCGTGACCAAGGGGGAGCCGTTGATCTCGCTGGAGGCGCGCGAGCTGAAGGCGGCGGTGGTCCAGGCGCAGGGGCAGGTGGCGCAGGCCGAGGCGCGGATGCGCCAGCTCGCGGAGTTGACATTGCCGTCGGCCAAGGAGGCGCTGCGCCAGGCGCAGGCGACCTTGCTCAATGCCCAACAAACCTACGACCGTACCTCGCAGCTCACGACCAACGGCTATGCCACGCGGGCCTCGCTCGACGAGGCGCAGAAGACGCTCGACATTGCACTGGCGCAGAAGCGCGCCGCCGAATTCCAGGTGTTCACCGCGAGCCCCGGCGGCAGCGACTACGTCATGGCGGAGACGCAGCTGAACCAGGCCCACGCCAATCTCGATACTGCGCAGTCGCGGCTCGGCTACGCGACGATCTCGGCGCCGCGTGACGGCGTGCTGATCACGCGCAATGTCGAGAAGGGCACCGTGGCGCAGCCCGGCAAGGCGCTGCTCGTTCTGGCGCCCGCCGGTGATGTCCAGCTCGTGCTGCAGATCGACGAGCGCAATCTCGGCAAGCTGGCGCTGGGCCAGACCGCGCTGGCCTCGGCCGACGCCTATCCCGACAAGCGCTTTTCCGCCGTGCTCAGCTACATCAATCCGGGGGTCGATCTCTCGCGCGCCTCGGTGCAGGTCAAGCTGGTCGTCAACGACCCGCCCGACTATCTGCGCCAGGACATGACGGTCTCGGTCGACATCGAGGTCGCCTCCCGTAAGGATACGCTGGAGCTGCCGGTGCGCTCGGTGCATGATCTCACCTCCGGACAGCCCTGGGTGCTCGGCGAGAAGGACGGCCGCGCGGTCAAGCGCCCGGTGCGCGCCGGCATCCGCGGCAACAGCCATGTCGAGATCGTCGACGGCCTGAGCGCCGGCGACATCGCGGTGCCGGCGAGCTCCGGCCTCGTCACCGGGCAGCGCTTCCGTCCGGTGCTGCCGTGAACCGCTGGCTGCCGTTCGAATGGATCGCGGCGGTGCGCCTCCTGCGCGAGGGCCGGCTGCAGACCCTGTTCATCATCGGCGGCATCGCGATCGGCGTCGCCGTCATCGTGTTCATGTCGGCGATGCTGGCGGGCCTGGAGGCCAACTTCATCAAGCGTGTGCTGACCTCGCAGCCGCAGATCCAGCTGCTGACGCCGGACCAGGTCGCGCGGCCCCTGCGCAACGGCCCTGGCGTGATCGAGGATGCGATCGTGCAGCGGCCGAGCCAGCGCGTGATCTCGATCGACCAATGGCCGAAGATCCGCAACCAGATGCTGGCAATGCCGGAGATCACCGCGGTCTCGCCGACCATCTCGGGCTCGGCGCTCGCCATTCGCGGCGATGCCAGCCGCGCCGTGACGCTGTCCGGCGTCGAGCCGGAGAGCTACTTCAACATCGTTCGCGTGCCGGACTACATCGTGGCCGGCGAGCCGCGGCTGACCAGCGAAAACATCATCATCGGCGTCGAGCTGGCAAAGGACCTCGGCGCCGTGGTCGGCGACAAGCTGAATGTCCAGGCGGCCTCGGGCGCCAACCGTGTGCTGACCGTGACCGGCCTCGTCGATCTCGGCAATAAGGGCGTCAATCAGCGCGCCGCCTATGTCGCGCTGCGCACCGCGCAGTCGCTGCTCGGCATGATCGGCGGCGTGACGACCATCGATATCACCGTGAAGGACATCTACGCGGCCGAGGACATCGCGCAGCGCATCCAGGCTGCCAACCTGGTGAAGGCCGACAGCTGGATCAAGACCAATGCGCAGTTCTTCGTGGCGGTGCGCGCGCAGGAGACCTCCAACACGCTGATCCGCGTCTTTGTAGCGATGTCGGTCGCGTTCGGCATTGCCGCCGTGCTGATCGTGTCGGTGATCCAGCGCTCGAAGGAGATCGGCATCCTCAGGGCGATGGGCACCTCGCGCGGCCAGATCCTGCGCGTGTTCCTGCTGCAGGGCGGCTTGCTCGGCTTCGTCGGCTCGCTGTTCGGCGCGGCGCTGGGCGCTGGCGCGCTGATCTATTGGCATGCGGTGCAGCGCCAGGCGGACGGATCGGAGTTGTTTCCGCTCATTCTCGAGCGCCGCCTGTTCGTCCTGACGGCCTTGCTTGCGACGGTGACGGGACTACTTGCCGCGACCGCGCCGGCGCTGCGCGCGGCCAAGCTCGATCCGGTGGTGGCGATCCGTGGCTGAGGAAATTCTGCGGCTGGAGAAGGTCTGCAAGGCCTACAATGTCGGCCTGCCGACGGAAACCGAGGTGCTGCACGACATCGATCTCGAGGTCGATCGCGGCGAATTCGTCGCGCTGATCGGCCCGTCCGGCTCGGGCAAGAGCACGCTGCTCAATATCGTCGGCCTGCTCGACCGGCCGACCTCCGGCCGGCTGACGATCAAGGGCCACGATATCGCCTCGCTCGGCGACACCGAGCTCACGCATCTGCGCGGCCACACCATCGGCTTCATCTTCCAGTCTCACCTCCTGATCTCCGCCTTCACGGCCAAGGAGAACGTGATGATGCCGCTGCTGGTCGACCGCGGCTTTCCGAGCCCGGAGATCGAGGCGCAGGCCGGCAAGCTGCTGGATCAGGTTGGCCTGTCGAAATTCGCCGGCCATCTCGCGAGCAACATGTCGGGCGGTCAGCAGCAGCGCGTTGCGGTGGCCCGGGCGCTGGCGATGAATCCCGATCTGGTGCTGGCGGACGAGCCGACCGGCAATCTCGATACCAAATCGGCGGAGGCCGTGTTCGAGCTGATGAAGGAGGTCAACCGGACGGTCGGCACCAGCTTCCTGCTCGTCACCCACAACCTCGACCTGGCAAAGCGCTGCGACCGCATCATTGAGGTTGTCGACGGCCGCATCCGGACCTGAACGCTGGTGACGGATCGGCGTCGGACCGGGGGGGGCGTCGCCTCGATCCTAGATTCGCCGCCGTTCCGGTGCTCAATGCGCAGGCTTGGTCTCGACGCCGCCAGAAGCGTCGGCCGGGCAGTCCGATCCGCAGCCGGGGCGGCATGAAATTTTGGGGCTTATCAAAGGCTTGGTGGCGCTGTTGTGTGCTCCAGGGGCCCGTTCTTGCTTGCCTAGCCCGGCGGCTTCCTTTATCCGGTGGGTCGCCTCGCAAGCGAGCGGTCCCGGCCGCGATTTGGGCTGGGCGCATGGTTGGCCAGGCAGGCCCCTCATCGGAAGCGATATCGTCCGAGCCGATCGTGCTGTTTTGGATCTTGGCAGAGGAAAGAGCTGCGAATGGCTAACGTGGTCGTCGTCGGCGCCCAATGGGGCGACGAGGGGAAGGGCAAGATCGTCGACTGGCTGTCGGAGCAGGCCGACATCGTCGTGCGCTTCCAGGGCGGCCACAACGCCGGCCATACGCTGGTGATCAACGGGGCGACCTACAAGTTGGCCCTGCTGCCGTCGGGCGTGCTGCGCGCCGGCAAGCTGTCGGTGATCGGCAACGGCGTCGTGTTCGATCCGCAGGCCTTTCTCGACGAGGTGGGCAAGCTGCAGGCGCAAGGCCTGACCATCAGCCCGGACAATCTGCGCGTCGCCGAGAACGTCACCTTGATCCTGCCGCTGCACCGCGAACTCGACGCGCTGCGCGAATCCGCCAGCGCCGCGACCGCGATCGGCACCACCCGCCGCGGCATCGGCCCGGCCTATGAGGACAAGGTCGGCCGCCGCGCGATCCGGCTGATGGACCTCGCCGATCTCGACACGCTGCCGCACAAGATCGACCGGCTGCTCGCGCATCACAACGCGCTTCGCCGCGGCCTGGGCCTCGAGCAGATCGACGGCAAGGTCATCCTGGACGAGCTGACGGCGCTGGCGCCGAAGCTGCTGCCCTATGCCGAGACGGTGTGGCGGCTGCTCGACATCAAGCGCCGCGAAGGCAAGCGCCTGCTGTTCGAGGGCGCGCAGGGCGCGCTGCTCGACGTCGACCACGGCACCTATCCCTACGTCACCTCGTCCAACACGGTGGCGGCACAGGCGGCGACCGGCGCCGGCCTCGGGCCGGGCGCGATCGGCTACGTGCTCGGCCTTTGCAAGGCCTACACCACCCGCGTCGGGCAGGGGCCGTTCCCGACCGAGCAGGACAACGAGACCGGCCGCAGGATCGGCGAGCGTGGCCGTGAGTTCGGAACGAATACCGGCCGGCCGCGTCGTTGCGGCTGGTTCGATGCGGTCCTGGTTCGCCAGGCGGTACGGACTTGCGGCATTAACGGTCTTGCGCTGACCAAGCTGGACATTCTCGATGGTTTCGACACGATCGAGGTCTGCACCGGCTACAAGCTGGACGGCAAGGAGATCGATCATTTCCCGGCAGGCGAGGGCGCCCAGGCCCGGGTTGAGCCGATCTACGAGACTATCGAAGGCTGGAAGCAGCCGACGGCAAACGCGCGCTCCTGGGCCGATCTGCCGGCCCAGGCCATCAAATACGTCCGTCGCATCGAGGAACTGGTGGGTTGCCCGATCGCGCTGCTTTCCACCAGCCCCGAACGCGAGGATACTATCCTGGTCCAGAATCCCTTCGAGGCGTGACGGGACCCGACAGCGCAGCCCGCGAATTGAGTTGATATGGCCGACTACTACCCGCTGATAGCCCGCGCCATTGCCGGATTGGACCCCAACGCTCCCGGCGAAAGCCGGCGCGCGCTTTACGAGCGGGCCCGGGCGGCGCTGATCGCGCAGCTGCGCAGCGTCCAGCCGCCGCTCAGTGAATCCGAGATCACCCGCGAGCGGCTGTCGCTC
>NZ_CAFI01000472.1 GCF_000239775.1 Bradyrhizobium sp. ORS 375 | reverse complement strand
CCATTCACCGCTTCCTCACCTCATCAACATCGATACCCCGTTCCCATGACGACTTCTCAGCGGACTGCAGCCATTCTCGTCGCGGCCGGACGCGGCCTGCGCGCCGGCGCCGGCGGTCCGAAGCAATATCGCACGATCGGCGGCCGCACTGTCATCCATCGCGCGCTCGCCGCCTTCGCCGAGCATCCCGAGGTGGCCGTGGTGCAGCCGGTCGTGAACCCCGACGACATCGACGTCTTCAACGCCGCCGTCTCCGGCCTGCGCCACGAGCCGCCCGCACATGGCGGCGCCACGCGTCAGGCCTCGGTGCTCGCAGGCCTCGAAGCGCTGGTGCCGCACAAGCCTGACATCGTGCTGATCCACGATGCCGCGCGTCCGTTCGTGACCCCGGCCGTGATCTCGCGCGCAATCGTCGCTGCCAACACGACCGGCGCTGCGATTCCCGTCGTGCCCGTCACCGATACGATCAAGGAAGTCGGCGCCCGCGGTGACATCACAGCGACCCCGGAACGTGCAAAGCTCCGCATCGCGCAGACGCCGCAGACCTTCAAGTTCGACACGATCCTCGAGGCTCATCGCCGCGCGGCGCGCGACGGTCTCACCGAGTTCACAGATGATGCGGCGATTGCCGAATGGGCGGGATTGACCGTCGCGACGTTCGAGGGCGATGTTGCCAACATGAAGCTCACCACTCCGGAAGATTTCGTGCGCGAGGAAGCGCGCCTTACAGCATCGCTCGGCGATATCAGGACCGGCACCGGTTACGACGTGCACGCCTTCGGCGAAGGCGACCATGTCTGGCTGTGCGGCCTGCGCGTGCCGCATAGCAAGGGCTTCCTGGCCCATTCCGACGGCGACGTCGGCCTGCACGCTCTGGTTGACGCTATTTTGGGCGCCCTCGCGGATGGCGACATCGGCTCGCACTTCCCCCCCTCCGACATGAAGTGGAAGGGCGCCTCCTCCGACCAGTTCCTGAAATACGCCATCGAGCGCGTGACCGCCCGCGGCGGCCGCGTCGCCAATCTCGAAGTCACGATGATCTGCGAGCGCCCGAAGATTGGTCCCTTGCGCGACCAGATGCGCGCGCGCATCGCCGAGATCACCGGCGTCGACATCTCGCGCATCGCGGTGAAAGCCACCACCAGCGAGCGCCTCGGCTTCACCGGCCGCGAAGAAGGCATCGCGGCCACCGCCAGCGCGACGATCCGTCTGCCGTGGGGTGTGTAGCCGGGAGCATGTGAGCTCGAGCGATCCGATGTCCTAGACGGCGTTGATCGCTCCTTTCAGATACGAGATCGAGCTGGTCTCTGGACGTTGGAGTCGAAGTTCAACCGCGAGCGCCGGTGTGCTCCCTCTCCCCGTTCTTCACGGGGAGAGGGTTGGGTGAGGGGCAGCCGCACGGGCAGTGCGAATGGTGAGACCTGCACCCTCACCCGAATTGCATCTTGCGATGCAATCGACCTTTCCCCGCCCTAGCGAAGCTTCGCTTCGCCCTGGCGGGGCGAGGTCAAGGTGCCCGCGGCTGCACGTCGAGTCTTTGGACAGATCCAAGTTCAGCGCGGTCAAACTTGAGACTGCTAGTTCGAGGACGAGAGCGGGACATGGCGAGCGAACGTCAAATCGGCTCCACCAGCGCGCTGGCCCGCTCGCTGCTCGACCTCTGCCGGTCGCGCAAGCTGATGATCGCGACCGCCGAATCCTGCACCGGCGGCCTGGTCGCCGCCGCGCTCACCGAGATCCCCGGCTCCTCCGATGTCATCGACCGCGGTTTCGTCACCTACTCCAACGAGGCCAAGCGCGCGATGCTCGGCGTCGAGGCCTCGACCCTGCAAACCTTCGGCGCCGTCTCCAAGGAGACCGCGATCCAGATGGCCGTGGGCGCGCTCGAACGCGCCGACGTCGACCTCGCGGTGGCGATCACCGGCATCGCCGGCCCCGGCGGCGCCACCCCCGGCAAGCCGGTCGGCCTCGTCCATTTCGCCGTCGCCGCCCGCGACGGCCGCATCACCCACCGCGAGCACCGCTTCGGCGCCATCGGCCGCAGCACAGTGCGGACACGTTCGGTGATCGAGGCGCTGCGGATGCTGATGGAACTGGCGCGGCCGCAGGTCGCCGTGAAGCCGAAACGCGCGGCGGCGACGCGGCTGCGCCCGCGCGTGGCGCGGGCACCAAGGCTGCACCCGGTGAAGCGGCCGCCGAGGCGGCCAAGGACGTAGTTGCGAACGCTGCCCTCGCCACGCCGTCATCGCGAGCGCAGCGACGCGATCCAGTCCTTTGCGACTCAACAGAGCGACGGCCATCGCCCCCCTCCGCCGGCATCCCCGCGGAAGCGGGGATCCATAGCCACCGCGCGTCGTGCGGCGGCACGCCGGTGGCTCCGACGTCGTCTCACCACGTCCGCCGCGGAGTATGGATCCCGGGTCGGCGCCTGCGCGGCGCTTCGCGCCGCTCCGGCTTGCCCGGGACGACAGCTGTGGATGCGGCCGAAGCTCCTGGATGGCTGGCAGGCATATCCCGCTCAAGTTCGCGCGCGGCGGGAAATCGTGAAGCGGAGTTTCAGAGACCGCGTTTGGCCCATATGGCCTTGATCTCGTCGTCGGTCGCATACTGGCGCTGATCCGCCTCGCGAAGCGATCCTTCGAATGAAGACAGGTCTACGGGAGTCAAGTCGACGCGAGCATCGTCGTGTCCAGTCAACCGCAACAGCACGCGTGTTAGTTCGTCCTGCTCTTCGGCTGGAAGCCGGCGTGCAACGTCGAAAGCCCTGTCAAGCAAAGTCGTCATGTTAGCAGCATGGACCTTCCAGCGCCGAGCCGGAAGTGGCGCAAGACGTTGGCGCAGAGGCCGCAGGCGCGTTGTGCGGGGAAAACATCGACGGCGGCCCTTGCTCATTGGCTATGGCGAAGCTGCCGCCTCACCCTCCACCGTCATCCCCGCGAAAGCGGGGATCCATAACCCTGGGGCGTGGTGTGGCGGCACGCCGGTGGCTCCGATCTCGTCTCACCACGGCTGCTGCGGAGTATGGATCCCGGGTCGGCGCCTGCGCGGCGCTTTGCGCCGTTCCGGCTTGCCCGGGATGACAGCTTTGTATCGAGCGCACGCGCTCGCCGGGCAAATCAGGTCGCTTCGGACGCGTCGATGCGACGATCATCCGGGCGGCGGTGGTTGACATCGGCTGCGCCCAAACGCGATTTTCGTCAGCGCTTTCAACGTCCGACTCATTGTCCAGTCCTTCCCGCAAAAATATTCCTCTTTCGCTTTTCCAGAACTCATGCTTCTTATCCCTCATCCCGCCTCGACACGAGGGACGTATCGCGATCGTCACGACACGCGAGGTGGGGAGGCGATGGCCGCCGGTGGGCCGCAGCGCGTCCGAGGACGTGCCGACGAACGGCTCCTGGCGGACGTGAAGTCGCAGCGTCCTGACACCCCGAAGCTGGTGTCACGCCGGCGGTGATGATCCGCCGGTCACGGGGGCAAGACAGCCGGTCCCC
>NZ_CAFI01000473.1 GCF_000239775.1 Bradyrhizobium sp. ORS 375 | reverse complement strand
TACGCCCCTCTGCATGAGGACGGGATGACGGGAGGAGAGCATGATTTCCGGTAAAGCGAAAGGCGGAAATATTTGCGCCGGCATCTGGACAGAGGTGATCATGCTGGGACCGCTGCCGAATTTTTGCTCACAGCGCATCGTTTATGCGGCCGCGCGAGAGCCTTAGACGCCAGCGCAACGGTGTCATCGGTCATCACCACAAACTGAGTCGCCCGTCGGGTCACCCGCCGCTTGCGGCAAATGAAAGAAGGACCCACGGAGATGTCGCGCAATGTGCTGTGATATCCAGGCCTCCTGGTTCGAGACGCGCCGCCATGGCTGGCCATCGTATGGCTTGACCAGGTGCGCGGCGCTCCTCACCATGAGGGGAAGCATGAACCCGGTGGCCATATGAGACCGCGCTGACATCTCGCCGCGATCGCAGGCCTCATCCTGGGGAGCCTGACGCAGGCAGGCGTCTCGAAGGATGGCCGCGGGCGAGACATTCACCACCTGATCCGCAGGACCTCTCGCCTCGTTCCCTCGTTGACACCAACCGGACGGCGCAACCGCCATGACCGAACCGACACCACCGAGGAGACGCCGCATGCTGATCGGGCTGACCGGCCTCGTCGTGCTCGTGCTGGCCGGCGCCGCCATCGCCGCGGGGCCGATCATGAGCCGGGTCGAACATCCCAGATACGACGTCGTGAAGCGCGACGGCGAGTTCGAGATCCGCGCCTATGCGCCAATGATCATTGCGCAAGCCGACGTGCAGGGCGCGCGCAAAGCGGCGATCGAGGAAGGCTTTCGCATCATCGGCGGCTACATCTTCGGCGCCAACCAGGCCAAGGCGAAAATCGCGATGACCGCGCCGGTGCAGCAGCAGGCGGCCGTCGCAACTCCCGCGGACGGCGTCGCCGGCGACCGCTGGAGCGTCAGCTTCGTGATGCCGTCGAGTTGGTCGCTCGACACGTTGCCGCCGCCCGCCGATTCCCGCATCAAGCTGACGCCGATGCCGGCGCAGCGCATGGTCGCGATCACGTTCTCCGGCTCCTATTCCGACGGCATCCTCGCCGAGAAGACCCGCGAACTGCGCGACTACGCACAGCGCAACGGCTTGGCCGTCACCGGCACGCCGCTGCTCGCGTTCTACAACCCACCCTGGACGCTCCCGATGCTGCGCCGGAACGAGGTGATGCTGGCGTGTCGTTGTTAGCTCCGCTGCCCGTGGCGACGATCATCTGCTCCCTCTCCCCCCCTTGCGGGGAGAGGATTGGGGTGAGGGGCAGACGCACGGGAAGTGTACGTGAAAAAACCTGT
>NZ_CAFI01000474.1 GCF_000239775.1 Bradyrhizobium sp. ORS 375 | reverse complement strand
CGCACCGAGCACGCCGCGCGAGCTGTTAAAGCACGGGTAGCCTGAGTGACACTCACCCCTGTGATTGGTGCAACTTACCCCTCCACGATCGCCACCGCGCGCGTCCAACCCGCCGAGGCGCGCTCGATCTTCACCGGGAAGCACGACACGGTGAAGCCCGTGGACGGCAGCTGCTCCAGATTGTGCAGCTTCTCGAGGTGGCAATAGCCGATGTGGCGGCCTGCCTTGTGGCCCTCCCAGATCAGCGCGGCATCATGGGTCTCGGCGTATTTCTGCGCGGTGAACACGAACGGCGCGTCCCAGCTCCAGCCGTCGGTGCCAGTCAGGCGCACGCCGCGCTCCAGGAGATACATCGTCGCCTCATAGCCCATGCCGCAGCCCGAATTGACGTAGTTCGCCTGACCGAAGCGCGCGCCCGCCGACGTATTGACCACGACGATCTCCAGCGGCGACAGCGTATGGCCGATGCGCTTCAGCTCCGCCTCGACGTCCTTCGCCGTCACCACGTAGCCGTCGGGGAAATGCCGGAAGTCGAGCTTCACCCCCGGCTGCAGACACCATTCCAGCGGCACCTCGTCGATGGTCCAGGCGCGCTCGCCGCGGTTCATCGTCGGATGGAAGTGCCAGGGCGCGTCGAGATGCGTGCCGTTATGCGTCGACAGATTGACCTGCTCGACCGCCCAGCCCTGCCCGTCCGGCAGATCCTCGGCCTTCAGTCCGTCGAAGAACTGCAGCATGCGCGGCAGCCCCTGCTGGTGATCGATATAGGTGATGGTCGGATGGTTGCCGGGCGGATCGGCCGGGACGTCGTTCTGCAGCGGCACGGAAATGTCGATCAGCTTGCGGGCCATGTTACGAGCCATGGGCGGGTCCTCTCTACGTTTATTGGTTTCAAACTAACCTGAAGCCGTGTGCGCTACTGTCATTCCGGGGCAATCGCCAAGGCTTGGCCTTGGCGATCGAACCCGGAATCCCGAGCTTAGTAGCATCGGGCGCAACACAATCTCGGGATTCCGGGTTCAAGGCCTGCGGCCTTGCCCCGGAATGACGGGCGTCGTGACCGCGGTTGTAGCTGTCGACGGCAGGATCACGCGTCCTGCCGTTCGACCTTGTTCTTCAGAATGCCGATCTTCTCGACCTCGAGCTCAACGACGTCACCGTGCTCGAGATACCAGCCGAGCTCGAGGCCGCAGCCATTGCCGACCGTGCCCGAGCCGATGAACTCGCCGGGCATCAACGTCTCGTCCTTGCTGATATAGGCGATCAGCTCCTCGAACGAGAACAGCATGCCCTCGCTGACGCCGCGCGAGCGCACCTCGCCATTGACGCGCGCCTCCATCTTCAGGCGATAGGGATCGCCGATCTCGTCGGGCGTCACGATCCACGGCCCCATGACGTTGCCGCCATCGAAACTCTTGCCCTTCGACGGGCCGAGCCGCCCCTCCATCTCGACACGCTGGGTGTCGCGCGCGGAGAAGTCGTTGAAGATGGTGAAGCCGAAGATGTGGTCCCGCGCGGTCGCGGCGGGAATGTCCTTGCCGCGGCCCTTGGTGATGATGCCGAACTCCAGCTCGTAGTCCATCACCTTGCTGTAGCGCGGCCATGTCACGGTCGTGTTCGGGCCACGCACGCTGAAGCGGTTGGTGATGTAGAAGATCGGGACCTTGCGATAGACCTCCGGCAGTTCGCCGAGCGGCTCGGCGTCGATGCGCGCGAGCTCCTCCGCATCGCCGCGCTGGCGCGCCGCGAGCTTCCGCTGACCGCGCGGCGCCTGCAGGATGTGCAGCGGGAACGACATGCCGTCGCGCATCTGCCGCGGCTCCGGCACCGGCGCCAGCAGCTCGCTCGACGCGACGTCACGCGAGAGGTCCGCATCGCTGCCGTAGCGCTCGACCAGCGCACGCGCGGCATCGAGCGCGGCGTCGCCGGCATCAATCAGCGACAGCATCGAGGCGAAGGCGGGCTCGGGCTTTCCGGCACGACCGGCAGCTGCAGCGAGATCGAAAATCCTGCCATCGCCAGCATGGACCACGCCGATCCGGTCCCCTCCCTCGGTTCGAAATGTCGCAAGTTTCACGCCGGCCTCCCCTTGTGTTCTTTCTGAAAATATACAAACATATAAAATATCGATAAACAAGAGGCGTCCAAGGCGGGGCGCCCAGGGAGGGGTCAACGATGCGTCATCTGCTCATGGGTGCTGCCGTCGGCGCGATGCTGACATTTGCGCTGACATCCACCGCGGCTCAGGCCGAGAAAATCCAGATCGGCTGCACGGCGACCTCCGACTGCGCCTCGGCGATGGTGGCGGTCGACGAGGGCCTCTTCAAGAAGCACGGCCTCGACGCCGAGATGGTGCTGATCGGAATCAACTCGAACATCCCCGCCGCCATTCTCTCCAACTCGATCCAGATCGGCGGGCCGACCTCGACCGTGTTCCTGCAGGCGGCCGATGGCGGGCTCGACCTGGTCGCGGTCTCCGGCGCCTCGATCATGAACAAGACATCGAACGACGCCATCGCCGCCTTCGTGCGCAACGGCGTCACCATAGCCAGTCCGCAGGACTTCAAGGGCAAGAAGGTCGGCGCGCCCGGCATCGGCGCCTTCCTGCAGGTGCTGTTCGTGAAATGGCTGGTCGAGAAAGGCGTCGACCCGAAGAGCGTGAACTTCGTCGAGGTGACGTTCCCGACCATGGCTGACACCATCAAGTCCGGCGGCGTCGATGCGGTGCTGACCGCCGAGCCGTTCGTGATGCGCATGACCGATGCCAACCTCGGCACCGTCGGCGCGCGCTACGCCGCCGAGCTCGCCCGCAGCGAGCCGATCATCTTCTACGCGGCGTCGCGCGAATGGGCGGCGAAAAATCCGGAGACGGTGAAAAAATTCCGCGCGGCCATCGCCGAGGCGGCGGCGATCGTCAACAATGATCGCGAGAAGGCCTCCGCGGCGATCGCCAAGTTCACCAAGCAGCCGCTCGATCTGGTCAAGCTGACCACGCCGAACTATTCCGAGCCGGTGCTGAAGCCCGAGCAGCTCGCCTGGTGGATCGACGTGATGTCGGCGCAGAAGATGCTGCAGAGCAAGCTCGACCTCAAGACGCTGATCCTGAACTGATGACGGCCTCGACACCGATCCTGCAGACCGAGCCGGCGAGCGGCGACACGCTGAGCGAGCGCGCCGCCGCGCTGATCGAGCGCGACATCGTCGCGGGCACGCTCGCCCCCGGCTCACGGCTCGGCATCGTCGAGCTCGCCAAACGCTATGAGATCGGGCCGACGCCGGTGCGCGAGGGGCTGTCGCGGCTGGTGTCGCGAGGACTGATCGTCGGCATCGGGCAGCGTGGCTTTCGCGTGGCCGAGGTCAGCCGCGACGACCTCGTCGACATCACGCGGATGCGCACCGTGGTGGAGAAGGAAGCGTTGCGGCTGGCGATGCTGAACGGCGGCGATGCGTGGGAGGCGGGCATCATCGCCGCCCTGCATCAGATGCGCCGCTACATCCAGCGCATGCAAAGCGAGTTTCGCGAGGGCGCGCCGGAGTTCGACCGGCTGCACAAGGCATTTCACACCGCGCTGCTCGATGCCTGCGGATCGCGCCGCCTGCTCGCCGCACATTCCGATCTCTACGATCAGGCCTATCGCTATCGCCGCGTCATGATGCGCAGCTTCGACGACGGCCGTGGCTTCATCAGGGAGCACGAGGCGCTCGCCGACCTCGTGCTCGCACGTGACGCCCAAGCAGCCCAGGCGCGGCTCGAGGCGCATCTGCACTCGACGATCAACATCGTCTATCCCCCATCGAAGGGAGCCTGAGATGGCCGAGCCCGCTCTCGCTTTGGTGCAATCGTCCCCCTCGCCTGCGCGCGCGCAGATCGCGTTCGACAATGTCGCGCTGACGCTTGGCGGCAAGGCGATCATCGACACAATCAGCCTGGAGGTCGCCCCCGGCGAGATCCTGTGCGTGGTCGGCGCCTCCGGCTGCGGCAAGACCACCGCGCTGCGGCTCGCGGCCGGGCTGTATGAGCCGACCGGCGGCAGCGTGCGTTTCGAGGGCGAGCCGATGCGCGCGCCGCGGCGCGAGATCGCGGTCGTATTTCAGGACTATGGCAAGGCGCTGCTGCCGTGGCGCAGCGCGGCCGGCAACATTTCGCTGGCGCTGGAGACCATCGGCATGCCCGCGCAGCAGCGCGAGGCGCGCATCACCGAGCTGCTGGCCAAGGTCGGGCTCGCCGGACATGCGGCGAAGTATCCGACGGAGATGTCGGGCGGCATGCAGCAGCGGCTGCAGATCGCGCGTTGTCTGGCGCAGGATCCAAAAGTGCTGCTGATGGACGAGCCGTTCGGCGCGCTCGATGCGATGACGCGGCAGGGGCTGCAGGACGAGATGCTGGCGCTGGTGGCCTCGACCGGCGCCACCGTCGTGTTCGTCACGCATGACCTGGAGGAGGCGATCTATCTCGGCGACCGCGTCGTCGGCCTGCTGCCGCATCCCGGCCGCGTCGGCCTGGAGCTGACGGTCGACCTGCCACGGCCGCGCGACCAGCTCGCGACCCGCGAGCATCCGGAATTCCTGCGGCTGCGCCGCGCGCTGTTCGACTTCATCAAGGCCAGCGAATGAGCGTGCCGGAGCGCATCAAGCCGGTGCTGCTGCCGCTCGCGGCGCTGCTCGCGTTCGAGGCCTGGATGCGGCTCGCCGGCGTGCAGAGCGACTCGCTGGCGCCGCCGAGCGCGGTCGCGCTCGCACTTGCGGGCGCGCTGAGCGACGGGTCGCTGCTGACGGCGACGCGCGATACGCTCGCCTCGGCATTCGCCGGCCTCGCGCTTGGCGGCGCCATCGGCCTCGTGCTCGGCATCGCGCTCGGCCTCTCCCAGATCTTCAACCGATTGATGGAGGTCACGATCGAGGCTGTCAGGCCGATCCCGTCGGTCGCGCTGCTGCCGATCGCGCTGATCGCGCTCGGCTTCGGCTACCGCATGGAGATCGCGATCGTCGGCTTCGCCTGCGTCTGGCCGGTGCTGATCATGACGCGCGCTGCGGTCGGCGGCATCGAGCCGCGCCTGATCGAGGTCGCGCGCGTGCTGCGGCTGACGCAGCTCGACCGTGTCAGGAAGATCGTCATCCCGGCCGCCCTGCCCCGGATCTTCCTGGCCTTCCGGCTCGCCGCGGGCATCGCGCTGATCGTCGCCGTGACAGTGGAGATCGCAATCAATCCGCTGGGCCTCGGGGCTGGCATCATGACCGCGCAGCAGGCGCTGCGGCCGGACCTGATGCTGGCCTATCTGGTGTGGATCGGCGTCACCGGCTTCATGCTCAACACCGCGCTGATGACCGCGCAGACAACGCTGTTCGGCCGCGCGGCCGTGATCGGAGACGGCGCATGAGATGGTCGGTCATCGGCTGGCGTCTCGCCAGCTTCGTCGTCGCCGCCGGCCTCATCGCGCTGTGGCAGGTCGCGGCCGATCAGCGCCTGGTATCGCCCGTGTTTCTGCCCGGCCCCGATCGCGCCTGGGCCTCGCTGATGCGCGGCTTCACGAGCGGCGATCTCCTGGCCAAGCTCATGGGCACGCTCACGCACATGGCCTATGGCTGGCTGCTCGCCTCGATCGGCGGCGTCGCGCTCGGCGCCATGATCGGTTCGTCCAAGGCGATGCGCAGCTACGTCGCGCCGACATTGGAGCTGCTGCGGCCGCTGCCGGTGTCGGCGATCATTCCGGTCGCCATCGCGGCGCTCGGCCTTTCGCAGGGCATGGCGCTGTTCGTGATCGCGTTCGGCTCGGTGTGGCCGATGCTGCTCGGCACGATCCATGGCTTTGCCGCGGTGGAGCCGCGGCTCTATGAGGTCGCGCGGGTGCTGCACATGTCGCGGCTCGCCGTGATCTTGAAGATCGCGCTGCCGTCGGCGGCGCCCGACATTCTCGCCGGCATGCGGCTCAGCCTCACGGTGGCGCTCATCCTTGCCGTTGTCTGCGAGATGCTGGCCGGCCTCGACGGCCTCGGCCAATGGGTGCTGCTGTCGGCCCGCGCGTTCCGCTCGGCCGACCTGTTCGCCGGCGTGATGCTGCTCGGCCTGATCGGCTACGTCACCGCACTCGCCATGGGCGCCGCCGAGAGCCGGCTGCTGCGCTGGCAGGCCGCGCGGCGATAGCTCAGCACTTCGCCAGCCCTGCCACGCGGCCGAGCGCCACCGCCGTGAGCAGGCCGTTGCCGGAGAGATAGCCGGAGGCATCGGCGCCGGAAACGCCGCAGGCGGCACCGCCGGCCGCGAACAGATTGTCAATGACGCTGCCGTCCCGGCGCATGACGCGCGCGTGGTCGTCGATGACGAGGCCGCCTTGCGTGTGGAACAGCGCGCCGGTCACCCTCACCGCGCGATAAGGCGTGACGAGCTGCGGCACGCCGGCAAAGCTGCGACCGAATCGATCGGTGCGCTTCTCCGACTTTGCAGTCGCGACCTCCGCAAAGGTTGCGATGAGCGCGTCGGCCGGCACGCGCATGCCCGCTGCAAGGCCAGCGATGTCCTGAGCTTCGAGCACAGCGCCATGGGCGACGGCGTTGCGAAAATCTTCGAACTGCGCGGCGATGTCAGCGATGCGCGCATCGAAGATCGTCCAGGCGATTCCGTCCGGCTGTGCCAGCACGTTGGCTGCCTGCTCGGAATAGCCGGAGGCCTCGTTGGAGAAGCGCTCGCCCTTGGCATTCACCTGGAAGCCGCCTTCGGTGATGGTGGCCCAGCTGATCAGGATCCCGGCGGGATGCGCGACCGAGCCGTGGCCCTGGTGGCCGCCGAGATGGCGCGTCGCCCCGTCGAGCTGCTCGCCCCAATTCAGCGCATCGCCCTGGTTGCCGACGTGGCCGAAATAGGTGGCGCTCGCCATCTGCGGGATGTGCCGGGCGACCAGCGCCGGATTGCCGCCATAACCGCTGCAGGCGAGGATCAACCTCTTGCACCCGATATCGTCAGAGCTGCCGTCAGGTCGGGTGAAGCGCACGCCGGTTATGCGGTTCGCGCGATCGACGAGCAAGGTCGTGGCATGCGCCTCGCAGAGGATGTCGATGCCGGCGGTCTCCGCCGCAGCGCGCAGCCGATCGATCAGCTCGCGCCCGGCACGGCTCGGCAGGCCATGCATGCGATAGCGCGAATGGCCGGGATAGGTGAAGTTGTCGACCAGCGAGAACGGCAGCTGATGCCGGTCGGCGAGCCATTCGAGCGTCGGGCCGATCGTGCGCGTGACGAGCACGATGAGATCGAGGCTGGGCTCGCCATGGGCCTTGCGCATGATGTCGATCGCAAACTGCGTTGGCGAATCCTCGACACCGAGCGCCGCCTGCCAGCGCGTCCCCGCCGCGGGGATCAGCCCGGCCGACAGCGCCGTCGAGCCCTGCGGCACGCCATCGCGCTCCAGCACCAATACACTCTCGCCGCCCTCGATCGCCGACAGCGCCGCGACGAGCCCCGCCGCGCCGGCGCCGATGATCAGGCAGTCGACGACGACCTCGGGTGCGCGATCGATCTGTTCGACCGAGCTCATGCCGCCGCCAGCTCCGTCATCGCGTCGGCGATCGACGCCACACGGCACACCGGCTTCAGCGCCGCGATCGCGGTGGCATGCGTCTCCGCGGTAAATGCCGCGCAGCCGTCTTCGAGCACGACCGTCTCGAAGTCGCGGATATGCGCGTCACGCACCGTCGATGCCACGCCGCCATTGGTGACAATGCCGGCGACATAGAGTTTTTCGATGCCGCATTTCCGCAGCACCCATTCGAGCCGGGTCATGTAGAATGCGGAGTACGCGATCTTCTCGATCGTGACGTCGGCGGGTTGAAGCATGTCAACGAGCTGATGGCCCCAGGCGCCGGGCAGGAAATCGCCCTTGGCGAGGAACGGCCGCAGCTGCTTCAGATGCGGCGAGATCATCGGCTCGCCGCCCTTGCCGGGCACCAGCGTGAACTGCGTCGAGATCACGAAGCCGCCCTTGGAGCGCATCAGGTCCGCAAAGGGCTTCAGCCGCGGCGGCAGTGCCGCGATGTCCGCCGCCGTCTGGCCGGCCCGGCCATAGGCGCCCTTGGGATCGAGGAAGTCGTTCTGCAGATCGACGATCAGCAACGCGCTCTGCGCGGCGGGAATGGTGTGATCGCTCATGTCCGCTCCACGATGACGTTGCCGAACTGGTCCACCCGCGCCTTGAAGCCGGGCGCGATCACCGTCGTCGCGTCCGGCTGCTCCAGGATCGCGGGGCCCGCGACCTCGGTGCCGACAGGCAGATCGAGCCGGGCGTAGATCGCCGTGTCCCACCACTTGCCGTCGAACCAGACGTTGCGGCTACCGAGCCGCGCCTTGCCGAGATCGGCGCAGTGATCAGGCGCAAGCGTCGCCAGATCGAAGCGCGGACGCACGCCGATCGCCGCCGTGCGCAGGTTGACGATCTTGATCGGCACGCCCGGCAGCAGCCGGCTGAAGCTCTTCTGATAGGCCGTCTCGAACGCCTTGCGCACGTCATCGACCGTCAATGCGATGACGCCGTCGCGCATCTCCGCCGGCAGGGTCGCGCGGATGGTGTGGGTCTGGCCGACATAGTGCATGTCGAGCTCGAACAGCGTGTCGATGCGCTCGACCGCAAGCCGCGCATCCTTGACGACGCCCTGCGCATGCTCGGCTTCGGTCAGCATCCAGCGCGTCAGCGCCGCGACGTCGAGGCCGTCGACGAACATGTTGAGCGTCTGCACCTGGTCGTGGCGGATGTCGGCGATGACGCAGCCGAGCGCCGAGGTGACGCCGGGATAGCGCGGCACCAGCGCCGCCTTGAGCCCGACATCCTTGATCAGCGCCGAGACGTGCAGCGCGCCGCCGCCGCCGAACGGCACCGCCGCGAAGCGCGCCGGATCATGGCCACGCTCGATCGACATCAGCCGGATGGCACCGGCCATCTTGCTGTCGGCGATGCGCACGATCGCTTCCGCAGCCTCCATCACGCCAAGGCCCAGCGGCTCGCCGACATGTTTGGCGATGGCGCGCTTCGCCGCCTCGACATCGAGCGCCTTCAGCTTGCCGCCGATCGGTCTGTCCGCATTGATGCGGCCGAGCACGACATTGGCATCGGTGAGCGTCGGCCGGTCGTTGCCTCCGCCGTAGCAGACGGGACCAGGCCGAGAGCCCGCGCTCTCCGGGCCGACCTGCAGCAGGCCGCCGGCATCGACATGGGCGATCGAGCCGCCGCCGGCGCCGATCGTGGTGATCTCGATCATCGGCGTGCGCACGACGAGGCCGAAATCGATCGTGGTCTGCGCCGCCAGCGACGTCGCGCCGTCGACCACCAGCGACACGTCGAACGAGGTGCCGCCGAGATCGCCGGTGATGACGTTGGGGAATCCCGCCGCCTTGGCGATCTCCGCCGCCGCGATCACGCCGGCCGCAGGACCGGACAACGCGGTGCGGATCGGGAAGCGACGCGCAGCATCGGTCGACATCACGCCGCCATTGGACTGCACGATGTGGAAGCGGCCGTCGAACGCCTCGCCGGCGAGCGCGTTCTGCAGCTTCTGCAGATAGGAGCCGACCACCGGCTGCAGATAGGCGTTGAGCGCCGTCGTCGAGGTCCGCTCGAACTCGCGGATCTCCGGCAGGATCTGGCTGGAGCACGCGACATTGTCGTTCGGCCAGATCGCCTGCACGGCTTCGAGCGCGCGGCGCTCATTGTCGGGGTTGGCGAAGGCGTTGACGAACACGATCGCCAGCGCCTGCGCGCCCTTGGCCAAGAGCCCGCGCGCGGTCGCCTCGACCTGCGCGACATCGACGGCCGTGCGGATGGTGCCGTCCGACAGCACGCGCTCGTCGACCTCGGCGCGCATGTCGCGCTCGACGACGGGCACGAAGTCGCCCCACAGGCCCCAGGTGTTGCGGCGGTCGCGGCGGCGCATCTCCAGCACGTCGCGGAAGCCTGATGTGGTGATCAGGCCGATGCGCGCGCCCTTGCGCTCCAAGAGCGCGTTGGTGCCGACGGTCGTGCCGTGCACGATCGAGGTGAGATGCGAGACCGCGCCGAAACCCTGCAGGCCTTCGAGGAAGCCGACGGCCTCGTCGCCGCGGTTCGACGGCACCTTGTTGGTGCGGAAGCTGCGCTTCGCCTCGTCGAAGTAGAACAGATCGGTGAAGGTGCCGCCGACATCGACGCCGACGATGGTGCCGAGCTTGCTCATGCGGCACCTCCGGCGCGGAGCGTGCGCGTCGCGGCTTCATCGACCGCGCCGTCTGCCTTCACGGCAACCTTGTAGACGTCACGCGCCTGCGCCGCCGAGACGAAGCCGAGCGCGACGTCATGGGCAACGTCAGCGACAGGCCGCGCCTCCGGCGGACCCCAGCCGCCGCCGCCGGGTGTCTCCAGCCGCACGCGCTTGCCGGCTTTCAGATGCAGATCGGTGATCTTGGACACCATCGGCGGGCTCGCCTCGCCCTGCTCGGTCTGCCAGGCGAAATGATTGAGCGCCGCGCTGCCGCCGCCGGCGACGCCGAACGGCGCCGCCTTGCCGCGCTCGCCGAGCAGCGCGACGTCGGCATCAGCCAAGAGCTCGACTTCGTAGACGGCACCGACGCCGCCGCGATGGGTGCCGGCACCGGCGGAATCCGGGCGCAACGCCCATTGCGTGAACATGACGGGATAGGCTGCTTCCAAGATTTCCACGGGCGGAATGGTCGCGGTCGAGATCGGGTTGTTGGCGTGGTTGAGGCCGTCGGTCGCGGGATTGCCGCCGAGGCCGCCGCCGAAGAACGAGAACATCACGAAACGGCTGTTGTCCTTGCGATGGCCGGCGATCGACAGCGCGTTGATGGTGCCGAACGGCGCCGCAGTCGCGCGCGACGGATCGGCCTTGGCGAGCGCGCCGAGCACGACGCCGATCAGGCGCAGGATGGTCTCGGTATAGCCCGCGACCGGCTTCGGCGGACCGGCCGCGAGCAGCGAGCCGTCGGTGATCGCGAAGGAGATCGGCCGCAGGCAGCCGGCATTGGCCGGCACCTCGGTGAACACATGCTTCAGCGCGACGTAGCAGGCCGCGATCGTGGTCGAGCGCGAGATGTTGATCGGCCCCTTGCAGGCCGCCGACGAACGGGTGAAATCGAGCGTCAGCGTGTCGCCGGCAATGGTGACATCGAGCGCGACGGTCAGCGGCACATCGACGATGCCGTCATTGTCGAGCACGTCCTCGAACGAATAGGTGCCGTCGGGCAGCGAGGCGATCGCGGCGCGCATCAGGGTCTCGGCGCGGTCGGAGAACGCCTCGAACGCATCGGACACGGTCTTGTCGCCGTAATCGTCGAGCAGCGCGCGCAGACGGCGCTCGCCGAGATCGAGCGCGTTGAGCTGGCCGTTGAGGTCGCCCCAGTTCGACATCGGCACGCGCGAATTGGCCTCGATGATGCCGAGGATATCGTGATTCATGCGCCCCGCCGCGATCAGCTTCACAGGGGGAATGCGCATCCCTTCCTGGAAGCTCTCGACCGCTTTCGGATTGTAGCCGCCAGCGACATTGCCGCCGATGTCGAGCCAGTGGCCGACCGAGGCGATCCAGCAGAACACCCTGTTGTCGCGGAACACCGGACGCACGAGGCGGAAGTCGTTGAGATGGGTGCCGCCGTCATAGGGATCGTTGAAGATGAAGGTGTCGCCCTCCTCGAGGCCGCCCTCCTTCTCGACCTTGGCGATGACGGCGCGCACGGCGAAGGCCATCGCGCCGACGAAGATCGGCAGGCCGCCCTGCCCCTGCACCAGCGTGTCGCCGGTGGTCGCGTGATAGATGCCGTGGCAGGCGTCGCGCGCCTCGGCGATGGTCGGATTGAACGCGGAGCGATAGAGCGTCGCGTCCATCTCGTCAGCGATCTGCTCCAGCCGCCCCTTCAGCACCGCAAGCGTGATCGGATCCAAGGTGGTCATGCCCGCGTCCCCTCGTCGTCAGCCGCGTAACGGGCGCCATTGGCCAGGATATCAGCCGTGCCGAGCATCGCGTTGAGGCCGGCGAAGTCGAGCATGCGGTCGGCGAAGGGCTTGGTCGAGCCGGCCTGCGCCAGCGACTGATAGTAGGCGCGCGCCGAGAAGGCGAGCGCGCGCACGATGCCGCCGGGGAAGATCACGAGCTTGAAGCCGAGCGCGCCGAGCTCCGAGGCCGCATGGATCGGCGTCGAGCCGCCCTCGACCATGTTGGCGAGCAGCGGCCGCTTCGACGCCAGCCGGCCCGCGATCGCCGAGAGTTGCTCATTGCTCTTCGGCGCCTCGACGAACAGCACGTCGGCGCCGGCCTCGGCGTAACGCTCGGCGCGTTCGATCGCGGCCTCCATGCCCTCGATCGCCAGCGCATCGGTGCGCGCGACGATCAAGGTCTCGGCCGACTGGCGCGCATCGAGCGCGGCCTTGATCTTGCCGACCATTTCACTCGCGCTGATCACGGTCTTGTCGGTCAGATGGCCGCAGCGCTTCGGCGTGGTCTGGTCTTCGAGCTGGATCGCGGAGGCGCCCATGCGCTCGAACAGCCGGATCGTCCGCTGCACGTTGAGCGCATTGCCGAAGCCGGTGTCGCCGTCGACCACCAGCGGGGTGTCGACGCGGTCGCGGATCATGGCGATAGTGTCGGCGACCTCCATCATCGACACCAGCCCGATGTCGGGACGGCCGAGCTTGGTATAGGCGATGCCGGCGCCGGTCAGATACAGCGCCTTGAAGCCGGCCTCTGCAGCGATGCTCGCGGTCAGCGCGTCATACACGCCGGGCGCGATCGTCGGCTCGGCTGATGCCAGAGTGGATCTCAGGCTCATTGTCGTTTCCTTGTTTGTCTCAACTAATTGCTGAAGCTGACGTCACAGACCGAGATAGGCCCGCTTCAGCTCGGCATTGGATTTCAGCTCGGAGGCCTGGCCGGAGAGCGTGATGATGCCGTTCTCCATGATGTAGGCGCGGCCGGCGAGCTCCAGCGACTGCACGACGTTCTGCTCGACCAGCATGATGGCAAGCCCTGACGCTGCGAGCCGCGCGATCAGCGCGAACATTTCTTCCACCATCAGCGGCGACAGGCCGAGCGACGGCTCGTCGAGGATGAGCAGCTTCGGCTCCCCCATCAGGCCGCGGCCGATCGCCAGCATCTGCTGCTCGCCGCCAGACAGCGTGCCGGCATATTGCCGCGCGCGCTGCTTCAGCTTCGGGAACGTCGTGTAGATCTCCTCGATGCGCTCAGCACGCCCACGTCGCGGCCGGCAATAGGCGCCGAGCTCGAGGTTCTCGCGCACCGACAGATTGGGGAAGATCTTGCGGCCCTCGGGCACATGGATCAGGCCCGCGGTGACGATATCGGGCGCAGCCGCATGCTCCAGCGCCGCACCATTGAAGCGGATCGTGCCGGCGGTTGCCGGCACGACGCCCGAGAGCACCTTGTTCAAGGTCGTCTTGCCGACGCCGTTGGAGCCGAGCACGGCCACGACTTCGCCGGCGTTGACATCGAAGCTGACACCGCGCAGCACTTCGGTTCCGCCGTAGCCGGCGCGGAGATCGCGGACCTCAAGCATGGGCCTGCTCCGCACGCAGCCGTTCGGCCGCGCCATGGCCGAGATAGGCTTCGATCACCTGCGGGTCCTCACACACGGCCCTCGGCTCGCCCTCGGCGATCATGCGACCCTGCGACAGCACATAGACCTTGTCGCAGAGATTCATCACGGCCTGCATGATGTGCTCGATCATCAGGATGGTGACGCCCTGGTCACGGATGTCGCGCACCAGCGGCAGCACGTCGCGGATCTCCGAGGGGTTGAGACCGGCGAGCACCTCGTCGAGCAGCAGCAGCTTCGGCCTGGTCGCGAGCGCACGCGCCACTTCGAGACGCTTGCGGCCGGCGACGGTGAGATCGGAGGACGCCTTGACGAGATCGGCGCCAAGGCCAACACGCTTGGCGATGTCAGCCGCCTGCGCCATCGCCTCCTTGGCATCCGGCGTATGCAGATAGGCGCCGACCGCGATGTTCTCCTGCACGTTCAGGCCTTCGAACGGCTGCACGATCTGGAAGGTCCGCGCGATGCCCTGGCGCGCGCGAACATGCGGCGCCAACGCCGTGATGTCGCGGCCGTCATAGCTGACGCTGCCGCCATCCGGCTGCAGGAAGCCCGCGACCATCGCGAACAGCGTGGTCTTGCCGGCGCCGTTCGGCCCGATCAGGCCGGTGATCGACCCCTTGGCGACCGACAGCGAGGCCTGGTCGACCGCGACGAGGCCGGAGAAGCGCTTGGTGAGGGACTTGACCTCGAGCATCACGCCTCCTTCGCCTTCGGCGCGCGCAGGCCGAGGCTCTTCATCAGCATGACCAGGCCGTTCGGCGAGAACGCCACCGACAGCACGAGAATGACGCCGAACACCAGCAGGTCCATGCCGGGAATGCCGCCGGACACGCTCTTGGTGAGTTCGCCGAGTCCGAGGAGCACGATCGCGCCGACCAGCGGCCCGAGCACGGTGCCGGAGCCGCCGACGATGGCCGCAAACAGGGCCTCAATCGAGATCCAGGAGCCGAACGCGACATTGGCGTCGATGAACAGATAGTTCTGCGCGTAGAGGCAGCCAGCAGCGGCCGTCAGCGCGCCGGAGATCGCGATCGCTTTCATCTTCACCGCGAACACGTCGACGCCGAGCGCCTGCGCCGCCTGCTCGTTCTCGCGCAGCGCGACGAGATAGGCGCCGAAGCGCGAATGCTCCAGCCACCAGCTGACCAGCAGGCCGATCGCAACGAAGCCGAGCGCGATCAGCAGGAAATAGCGGCGATCGGCGAATTGCAGATATGGCAAGCCGGTCTGCAGCTTCAGCAGGATGCCGGCGGCGGCGCCGGTGAAATTGGTGCTGTTGGCGAGGATGCGGGCGACCTCGGCGAAGGCCAAGGTGATCAGCGCGAAATACGAGCCTTTCAGGCCGGAGCGGAAGCTGAGGAAGCCGATGGCGGCGCCGACCAGCGCGCCCAACGCGATGCCGATCACGAGCGCGATCCAGGCGTTGACGCCGAAGCGGGTCTGCAGCACGGCCATCGCGTAGGCGCCCGCGCCGAAGAACGCGGCGTGACCGAACGAGGACAGGCCGGCATAGCCGCCCAGAATGTTCCAGCCCTGCGCCGCGAGCGCGATAATCATCATGAAGATCATCAGATTCAGTAGCGCGCCGGACAGGCCGAGGAACGGGACCACGGCGAGCGCCACGACGATGACGGCGAGAGTGGTGAGACGCGGCCTGGTCATGCGCGCGCTCCGAACAGGCCGGTCGGGCGCACCAGCAGAGTGACGATGAAGATCAGGAAGATGCCGATCTGACCGAGGCTGTCACCGAGGAACAGGCTGGACGCGGCTTCGACAACGCCGATCAGGAGACCGCCGATCAGCGCGCCGGGGATCGAGCCCATGCCGCCGAGCACCACGATGGTGAAGGCGACCAGCACGAACGCCGCGCCGGTCTTCGGGCTGACGTAGAAGGACGGCATCAGCAGGCCCGCGGCGACGGCGAGACAGGCGCAGCCGATCGCAAAGGTCATGGCGTAGACATGCGGCACGCTGATGCCGACGAGAGCGGCACCGAGCTTCTCCTTGGCGACCGCGCGGATCGCCTTGCCGATATCCGTCTGATGCAGCACCAGCCATAGCAGCAACGTCGTTGCGATCGTCACGCCGAAGCCGACGACGCGCGGGAATGACAGCAGCAGCGGGCCGAGCTCGACGACGCGGAACGAGTAGTCGGTGGTGATGGTGCGGGTGTCGGACTGGAAGGCCGCCAGCAGCGCGTTTTCGATGATGATCGACAGGCCCAGGGTGACCAGCAGGATGCCGTTGTCCTTGCCGTGGCTCGCCGGGCCGATGATGAAGCGCTGCAGGGCGTAGCCGAGCGCGAACATGACGGGCGCGACGAACAGGATCGCGAGATACGGGTCCATCCCGTAGCGGGCGCAGGCGAGCCACACCATGAACATCGCCACCGTCAGCAGCGCGCCGTGGGCGAAATTCACGATGTGCAGCACGCCGTAGATCAGCGTGAGTCCAAGCGCGATCAAGGCATAGATCGCACCCAGCATCAGTCCGTTCAACAGCGCCTCCACGACGATCTGGGGCGAGTACATTAGATCCTCTGGTTCAGCGGACGCTGCACGCGATCCGCTCCTATTCGTACGCGACCCGTTCGCCGCTGGCTCGGTCTTCGCCTCTC
>NZ_CAFI01000475.1 GCF_000239775.1 Bradyrhizobium sp. ORS 375 | reverse complement strand
CGATAGCGGCGGCGAAGCGGTCGCGCGTCGCCTCGAGCGCGAAGGCGCCGACCAGGCACACCCTCCGGCCCGAGCGGAAGTAGTCGTCGACGCCGCGCCACATCCGCGCGATCGCGACGTCTGGCGCGTCGTCGCGCAGCGGCGCGTAGATCTCGCGCGCGAACCAGCCGTCGACATGCGCCAGCACCGCCTGCGCCATCTCGTCCTTCCCGCCCGGAAAGAAGTGGTACAGGCTGCCCTTGCCGATCCCCGTGATCTCGGTGATGCGGCTGAGCGAGGTGCCCTCGAAGCCATGCTCGCGGAACACCTCGGCGATCAGCGGGATGACATCGTCGCGCTCGTAGAGCGTCCGCATGGCGCTCCTGTCTTACAATCCGAGATCAGTCAGTCCCGGATGATCGTCCGGGCGGCGGCCCAGCGGCCAGTGGAATTTGCGCTCGCTGTCCTTGATCGGCAGATCGTTGATGCTGGCGAAGCGCCGCTGCATCAGCCCCAGCGCGTCGAACTCCCAGTTCTCATTGCCATAGGAACGGTACCAGTGGCCGCTGTCGTCGTGCCATTCATAGGCGAAGCGCACCGCGATACGATTGTCCGTGAACGCCCAGATTTCCTTGATCAGCCGGTAGTCGAGCTCCCTGCTCCACTTGCGGGTGAGGAAGGCGACGATCTCGGCCCGGCCGGTGATGAACTCGGCTCTGTTCCGCCAGCGGCTGTCCGGCGTGTAGACCAGGGAGACCCGCTCGGGATCGCGGCTGTTCCAGCCGTCTTCCGCCATGCGCACCTTCCGGGTGGCCGTCTCCAAGGAAAAAGGCGGGGCGAGCACGCTCATGGGAGTCTCTCCATTGTACCGAGAAGGAAAGTTTGTACCATTCGGTATAGAGAGTCAAGTTGCGCCGGCCGAACCGTCTGCAGATCGTGGCTGGATGTGCCCCTTGATCGAGCGCGGTGCGGGCCTACCGATCTCCCGTCGTGGCAGTCAGCACCCTTGTGTGCTCATCTGAAATTTGAATGATCTACTAAGGGAACCAGCCGGGATCGCAGGGGACAGCGCGGTCTGTCGGCCGGACGTTTTGGGGATTTGCGGAGATGTCGATGCTCACGCCGCACGGCGAGTGCCTGCTGTGGACGCCTGAACTGATCTGGGTGAACGCGGTCTCCGACGTCCTCATCTCCTTCGCGTTCTTCACGATAGCCTTCGTGCTCGGCTACATCGTGTTCCGCCGCCGCGATTTTCAGTTCAGCTACATCTTCTGGGCGTTTGCGCTTTGGGTGTCGGTCTGCGGTCTGACCCGTCTGATCGAGGTGCTGACGCTCTGGGTGCCCGCCTATGTGCTGGAGGCAGCAACCAAGGGCTTCCTGGCCTTCATGTCGGTCGGCATCGCCTCGGCGCTGCTGCTGTTGCTGCCTCGGGTCCTGACGATGCCGTCGCGGGCCGATCTGAAGCTGGCCTATGCGCAGCTCGAGGAGGAGACGCGGCAGCGGCGCACCGCCGAGGCCATGGTCAAACGCTTCCAGGAGATCGAGGCCACCGAGGCGCAGGTGCGCCAGGCGCAGAAGATGGAGGCGATCGGCCAGCTCACCGGGGGCGTGGCCCACGACTTCAACAACATCCTGACCGTGATCACCGGCACCATCGAGATCCTCGCCGAAGCGGTGAAGGATCGTCCGCAGCTGGTGCAGATCACCAGCCTGATCAACTCGGCGGCCGCGCGCGGTGCCGATCTGACCAAGCACCTGCTGGCCTTTGCCCGGCGTCAGCCGCTGCAGCCGCGCAGCGTCGACATCAACGGCATGGTGGTCGACACCGCCCGCCTGCTGCGCCGGACGCTCGGCGAGCAGATCGAGATCGAGTCCATGCTGGCGCACGATTCGGCGCCGGCGATGATCGACCCCAGCCAGCTGTCGACCGCCATCCTCAATCTTGCGCTGAATGCGCGCGACGCCATGCCCGACGGCGGCAAGCTCACGCTCGAGACCAAGAACGTCCTGCTCGACGACGCCTATGCGCGGATGAATCCCGAGGTGATCCCCGGCAACTACGTCATGATCGCGGTCAGCGACACCGGCGAAGGGATCCCATCCAATCTGCTGGACAAGGTGTTCGAGCCGTTCTTCACCACCAAGGACGTCGGCAAGGGCGTCGGCCTCGGGCTCAGCATGGTCTACGGCTTCGTCAAGCAGTCCAACGGGCACATCAAGATCTACAGCGAGCCGGGCCACGGAACATCGGTGAAGCTGTATCTGCCGCAAGCCACCGCCGATGCCGACGCGCTGCTGCTGGACGCCAGTCTGGCGAGCATGGAGCGTGGCGACGAATCGATCCTGATCGTCGAGGACGATTCGCTGGTGCGCGAATATGTCATCGCCCAGATCAAGCGGCTCGGCTACACGACCTTGGCCGCGAGCAAGGCCGACGAGGCGCTGGCGCTGATCGACAGCCCTGCACGGATCGATCTGCTGTTCACCGACATCATCATGCCGGGCGGCATGAACGGCCGGCAGCTCGCGATCGAAGCGACGAAGCGGCGGCCAAACCTCAAGGTGCTCTACACGTCGGGCTATACGGAGAATGCGATCGTGCATCACGGCCGGCTCGACGCCGGCGTGCTGCTGCTCACCAAGCCGTATCAGAGCGCCGATCTCGCCCGCATGATCCGCACCGCGCTGAACGCGACGTCGAGCTCCTGAGCGTCACATGATCCGGCTCTCGGCGGCACGCGTTGTGCCGTCAGGTCCATGGTTGCGCTCACGTCGAATGCCGCGCGCAGCTCGTCCGCAGTCGTGAGGTTGAAGTGCATGGGTAAGCTGTTGGGACGCTGGCTGGCCGCCGTGCAGGCCTATGCATCGGTCGACGATCCACAGTCCGATATCGCCGCGAAGGTGGCGCTGGTGATCGTCTCCAACCAGCCGTTCTATCCGCTGTATCTGCACGCGATCGCCGGCAGCGCGGCGTGGCCGGCCTGGCTCACCTTGGTCACGACCCCGTTCTTCGCCGCGGTGCCGGTACTTGCACGCCGCAATCCGTTTGCCGGCCGCGCGCTGATGGTGCTGGCCGGCACCGCGAACACCGTGTTCTGCGTCAAGCTGTTCGGCGCGCAGAGTGGCGTCGAGCTGTTCCTCATTCCCTGCGCCCTGCTCGGCGCCCTGCTGTTCCGGCCCGACGAGCGCATCCGCTCGCTGCCGCTGCTCGCGCTGCCGTTCGCCTCGTATCTGCTGATCGACTCCCGGCTCGGCGAGCCGGTGATGCGGGTGGCCGATGCGAGCTACGCCTCTCTGGTGTCCATCAACGCCATGAGCGTCGCCGCCCTCACCGCCCTGATCGGCATGCTCGCCGCCGCGCGCATCGCGACGGAGTAGCACTTCACTCCCCAGCCGCAGTTAGGCAAGATCCACGGTCGGGACGTCCCGCGCAATATCAACTCGTACCGCTGTCGTCCCGGACAAGTCCGACGACGCGACAGCGTCGTCGGACGCAGATCCGGGATCCATACTCCGTGCTCTCAGTGTCGCGCACGCTGGAGCAGCGTTCCTTTCAGCAATGACCGCCTGTGGTTATGGGTCCCGGGTCGGCGCCCCGACGTCGCTTCGCGACGCCAGGGCTTGCCCGGGACGACATCGTTTTTGATGCGGGCACCGGAGCAACCCACTGCGTTCCGTGGCGACAACCGAGTCGCCCGTCGGGCAATCTGATCTGCTGCTGCGCTTCCGCAAGAACTCCTGGGCGATGAAAAAGCAATGCGTTTCAAAACTATTTTCACGCGCCGCCTCAACGCGATGACCTCTGTCCAGATGGCGCGACGAAAAAATTCCTCTTTCGTTTTTCCCGCATCCGTTATCTGCTGCCTGCAGACCGCCTCGGGTAGAGGGCGTATCGCGGTCGTCACGACACGCGAGGCGGGGAGCGTTGGCCGCAGCGGACCGCAGCATTCCCTCGGGGATGCCGACGGACGGTTCGTGGCGGACGGTGAAGTCGTGTGGTCCTGACACCCCGACGCTGGTGTCCCCCGCGCAACGCGCAAGCGTTGTCGCCGATACGGTGGCCAGAAAGCCCGGTGCACCGAGGAGAGCACGTATAAGCCGTAGCCCATCGCGCAGGGAAGGCCGGGAATGTCCGGCTGAGCCTGTGGTTCCTGCCCCGTGCATTCTTCTCGCACGGGGGCCGCGGGCGCCGGTCGGCGCCTGGTCTTCCCTGCCCCTCTCGCTTGCAGAGGGTCCATTGTCCCAGCAACTCGGGCGCTGATCGCGTCGCGAGACCGCGGGGTAGTGTCTCGAACTAGGCCGCGGCGATCTGCCAGGGCGACGGCGTGTAGGAGGGAGCGTGATAGTTCAGATTGGCCGCCGGTTGCGATGGCGCCTGGCGTGCGACGAAGTAGGCCTCGAGCTCGGCGACGGCACGGCTTTCCCATTCCGCGGCCTGGGCCAGCAGCGACTCACGCTGATGTGGACGAAATGCCGCAGTCTGGCGGTACAAGGACGCGACGGTACGATAGCGCCGCACGTTTTCGAGAACCGCTTCCCCATTCATCGTCATGTTGCTCTCCCCTCTCCGTCCCCTCAGGACGCGCCGAAGGTGCACGCGGGCGCTTTGCGAAATCGTTAGCGGCCGGCGCAGCGCGTTCGAATGGTTGGCGAATCGTTGCCTAAGGCAATGCATCGAATTGTTAGCTTCTCATCAGCAGGACGGTATCAGTCGACCGGCCATCGCGCCCGCCCGAGGCGTTTACAAGTGCTTAAGGTTAAGTACACAGCTTCCCGAAAGTGACGTGATCACAGATACATACGGACACGAGTGTTGTAGCGGAACTACAGCCGGGCGGCCCAAAGTGTGAGAAGAGTTTGTCCGAACGTTGCTGAATTTCATTGAGGATTGTGACCATGAAAACGCTTGCCTCCGCTGTCACGCTGCTCATCGCGAGCTCGCTCGGCGCCTTTGCCGCAGACATGCCGGTCCGCTATGCCAAGGCTCCGCCTCCGGCCGCGATCTACAACTGGACCGGCGGCTACTTCGGCGGCAACGTCGGCTACGGCTGGGGCCGGTCGAACTTGGGCACGACGCTCGACCAAACCAGCAGCTGGGCGGTCGAAGCCGTCGCCTTCCAGAATCAGTTCGTCGCCATCAGCAACAATCGCCTCAATCCGTCCGGCGTCGTCGGCGGTCTGCAGGCCGGCTACAACTGGCAGACCGGTCCCAGCGTGTTCGGCATCGAGGCCGACTTCAACGGCTCGGGCATGAACAAGCGCGTCGTCTACACCGCGGCCAACCCGCCGACGACCCGTACCTTCAACGAGAGCATCCGCAACGACTGGTTCATGACCGTGCGCGGCCGCGCCGGCTACGCCATCGACACGACGCTGCTGTATGTCACCGGCGGTCTGGCCGTCGGCAACGTCAAGGGCAGCTGGGACCTGACCTCGGGCAATGGCTACGCCAAGACCGCCTCAGTCGATCAGACTCGCGTCGGCTGGACCATCGGTGCCGGCGTCGAGCATGCCTTCGCGCCGAACTGGACCGTCAAGTTCGAGTATCTCTACACCGACCTCGGCAGCGTGAACTACACGTCGGCCTATGTGCCGGGCAGCACCTTCGCGCCTCCCGGCTCGAACTACGTCGAGCGGCTGTCGCAGGACTTCACGTTCCATACCGCCCGCGTCGGCGTGAACTACAAGTTCGGCGGCCCGGTCGTCGCCCGCTACTGATCGCAACCGCGATTGCTTGCAAAGGCCTCAGCTCCGCTGAGGCCTTTTTGCTTGAGGGCACGCACCTACGCGCCTGCCGCGGCGATCGCTGCCCGAAAGCGCCGGATGGTCAGCACCAGCATCAACGCACCGGTCGCGGCGACCGCCACGAATTGCGGCCACACCACGTCGATGCCGGCGCCGCGATACAGGATCGACTGCGCGAACGAGACGAAGTGCGTCGACGGCGAGGCCTTCATGATCGTCGCGAGCCAGACGGGCTGGCTTTCCACCGGAGTCATCCCGCCGGACAGCATGTTGATCGGCACGGCGACCAGGATGTAGAGCAGGCCGAGCTGCGGCATCGAGCGCGCGATGGTGCCGAGGAACAGCCCGACGGCGGTCGCGAAGAAAAGATAGAGCACGGTGCCGGCGAGAAACAGCGGGATCGAGCCCATGATCGGCACCTGCAGATACCAACGGACGACGAGATATAGCGCCACCGCGACGGCGACCGCGATGACCAGCGCATTGGCCCAGATTTTCGACATCGCGATTTCGAACGGCGACAGCGGCATCACCAGCAGGTGATCCATCGTGCCATGCTCGCGCTCGCGGACCAGCGCGGCACCGGCAAGGATGATGGCCAGCATGGTGACGCTGTTGATGATGCCCATCACGCCCTCGAACCAGGCGGTCGTCACATTGGGATTGAACGCGATACGTGTCACCAGATTGACTGGCGCCTGCACCGCGACGTCCGAGCGGGCGACGAACCAGCCGACCTCCGTGGTGATGATCTGAAGCGCATAGCCCGAGCCGATGCCGGCCTGGATCATCGCCGTGGCGTCGACATTGACCTGCACCGATGGCTTGCGGCGAGCGAGCACGTCGCGCTGGAAATTCGGCGGAATGTCGAGCACGAAGGTGAAGCGGCCGCTGTTCATCAGCGGCTCGACCTCGCGCTGGGTGATGTAAACGGGCCTTTGAAAATAGGGCGGCAGGAACGCCGCCGCGATGCGGCGCGACAGCTCGGAATTGTCCTCGTCGACGACGGCGATCGAGGCGCGGTGCAGCTCCTGCGAGCTGCTCTGCGCCTGGCTGATCACGGCCACGGTGAAGGAATAGATCACGAGCCCGATCAGAACGACGTCGCCGAACAGGCTGCGCAGCTCCTTGGTACCGAGCCAGAAGATGTTGGCAAGCGAGCGCAGCATGGCTCAGCGCTCCTGCTTCGGCAGCATCAGCAGGCTGAGCCCGGTCAGGACCGGGATGAACACGAGCAGCATCAGGATGTCAGCGCCGAGATCGGCAAAGCCGAGACCTTTGGTGAAGGTGCCGACGGTGATCGGACGATAATAGGTCATCGGAAAGCCCATGCCGATGACGCGCGCCACGCCGGACAGCGACGACACCGGCACCAGCATGCCGGAGAATTGCGTGGCCGGCAGCACGGTGAGGATCGCCGTGCCGAACAAGGCCGCGATCTGGGTGCGGCAGAACGTCGAGATCAACATGCCGAAGCCGGTCGTGGTGATCACATAGACGACGGTGCCGACGAGCAATGGCAGAACGTCGCCCTTCATCGGCACCCGGAACAGGGTCAGCGCCATGACGTACATCAGCGCGAAATTGACCAGGGCCACGGCGATATAGGGCAGCTGCTTGCCGACCAGGAATTCGAGCCGCGTCACCGGCGTGACGTAGAGATTGGTGATCGAGCCGAGCTCCTTCTCGCGCACCACCGCCAGCGCCATCAGGATCGCCGGGAACAGCGCCAGCAGCAGCGCGATCGTGCTCGGGGCCATCGCATAGATGCTGTCGAAGGCCTGGTTGTATTTGAAGCGGATCTCGACACCGACCGGCGAGGCCGCCTGCGGCCGCGTCGTCTTGACCGCCGGATCGGACAGATAGAGCTGGTGCGTGCCTTCGAGATAGCCGCGAATGGTCTCGGCGCGAAACGGCATCGCGCCGTCGATCCAGGCCGACACGAAGGCCGGCCGGCCGCGCTTGATGTCGACGCCGAAATTCGGCGGGATCTCGATCGACGCCTTGATGTCCCCGCTTTTCATCCGCCGCTCCAGCTCGGCATAGTCGGCCAGCGGCGGCTTCTCGACGAAATAGCGCGAGCCGCGGAGCTCGGCGAGATACGCACGGCTCTCCGGCGACTGATCGCGGTCGAGCGCGGCGAAGGTCAGATTGTTGACGTCCGTCGAGATGCCGAAGCCGATCACGATCATCAGGAACGCGGTTCCGAACAGCGCGAACATCAGCCGGATCGGATCGCGGACCAGTTCGAGACCCTCGCGGATCGTATAGGCGAGCAGCCGCCGCGGACTGAAGACGGTCTGGCCGCCGCGCTCGGTCGGCTTGCCCTGCGAATGAGGCGCGGACTGCGCCGGCATCAGCGTGACCGGCGGGTCGGCGACGCCGGCATCCTGCTCAAGGAACGCGATGAACGCCTGCTCGAGCGTCTGCGCGCCCTTGGCGCGGATCAGCCCATCCGGCGTGTCCGTTGCCAGCACCCGCCCCTCATGCATCAGCGACAGCCGATCGCAGCGCGCCGCCTCGTTCATGAAGTGCGTCGAGACGAAGATCGTCATGCCGTCCCGGCGCGACAGCTCGATCAACAGACGCCAGAACTGATTGCGCGCGACCGGATCGACGCCCGACGTCGGCTCGTCCAGGATCAGCAGGTCGGGCCGGTGGACGATCGCCACCGCGAGCGACAGCCGCTGCCGGATGCCGAGCGGCAGGTCGGCTGCGAGCCCGTCGAGATGGTCGGCCAGATCGCAGCGATCGATCAGCTCGGCGATCCGCCGCTCGGCCGAGGCCAACGGCAGATGGAACAGGCGAGCATGCAGCACGAGATTCTGCCGCACGGTGAGCTCGCCATAGAGCGAGAACGCCTGCGACATGTAGCCGACGCGGCTGCGCGACTCATGGTTGCCAGCCTCCATCGAGCGGCCGAAGATCAGCGCCTCGCCGTCGCTCGGCGGCAGCAGCCCGGTCAGCATTTTCATCGTGGTGGTTTTGCCACAGCCGTTGGAGCCGACGAAGCCGAAGATCTCGCTTTTGCGGATCTGGAAGCTGACGCCATCGACGGCCGTGAAGTCGCTGAAGCGACAGGTGAGGTCGCGCGCCACGATGACCGTCTCGTGGCTGCCGTCGAGCTCATCCTTGGCCGGCATCTCGGCATGGTCGCGCGAGGCGTCCTGCGGCAGCAGTGCGATGAACGCGTCCTCGATCGTCGCGGCGCCGGTTTGCGCCTTGAGCTCGGCCGGCGTGCCGGTCGCGAGAATCCGGCCGTCATTCATCGCGATCAGCCAGTCGAAGCGAGCGGCCTCCTCCATATAGGCGGTGGCGACGATGACGCTCATGCGGCTTGTGCTGCGCGCGCGCAGGCGATCGATCAGGTCCCAGAACTGGCGCCGCGACAACGGATCGACCCCGGTGGTCGGCTCGTCGAGGATCAGGAAGTCCGGATCATGGATCAGCGAGCAGCACAGGCCGAGCTTCTGCTTCATGCCGCCGGAGAGCTTTTTGGCCGGTCGGTCGGCGAAGTCGGCCAGCGCGGTCGCCTCCATCAATTCGGCGATGCGCCAGTCGCGCTCGGCCCTGGCCTGCCCGAACAGGCGCGCGAAGAACGCGATGTTCTCGTAGACGCTGAGATCGGGATAGAGATTGCGGCCGAGCCCCTGCGGCATGTAGGCGATGCGCGGGCAGACCTGCTCGCGCGCGCGCCGGTCGGACATGTCGGCGCCGAGCACGACAACCTCGCCGCTCTGGATGGCACGTGCGCCGGCCAGGATCGAGAGCAGCGACGATTTGCCGACGCCGTCGGGCCCGATCAGGCCGATGACACAGCCGCTGGGAATCTCGATCGAGACGTCGTCGAGCGCGGTGACGTCGCGATAGTGCTGGGAGAGTTGCCTCACGACCGCGACCGGAGGCGCGGCGATGCTCATGGCGCGGGTTGCAGGCGGGCCGGCCATGCGACGTCGGAATTCCACCGGACATATGCGACGCCCGGCAAACCGCTTCGAACCGCATCGGCGTGGGCCGTCAGCCTGTCCGGATCGACGCGCACGCGGACGCGGAACATCAGCTTGTCGCGCTCGCTGCGCGTCTCGACGGTTTTCGGCGTGAACTGCGCCTGGCTCGCGACGAACGACACCTTGGCCGGAATGGGGCGATCGGGATAGGCGTCGAGCACGATACGGGCGTCGCTGCCGACCTTGATCTTGCCGACCTCCTCGGTCGACAGGAACACGTCCATGTAGACATAGCCGACGTCCAGCATGGTGAAGACCTTGCCCCCCGCACCAAGCACCTCGCCGACATTGGCGAGGCGATATTGGATGCGGCCGGCCTTCGGCGCGATCAGCGAGTTGTCGGCAATCTGCACCGTGTACAGCGCGACATCGTGACGAACGGCTTCGAGCGCCCGCTCCGCCTCGGATATGCGCGCCTGCGACCCGGCGAGGCCAGCGGTGGCGGCATCGAGCGCCTGCTGGCGCTGGTCGGCGATCTCCTTCGTGGTCCAGCCGTTCTGCAGCAGGCTGCGCGTCCGCTCCATCTCCTGCTCGGCCAGCGTTTTCTGCGTCTGCATTTGCGCCAGGCTGGCGCGCGCCTGATCGACCACGTGCTGGGCCTGCTCGGCCTGCGCTTGCGCCTTGGCGAGCGACTGCTGCAGCTCCTTGCTGTCCATCCGCGCGACGATCTGGCCGGACTCGACGAGATCACCGATATCGACGCGCAGCTCTGCGACACGGCCGGCATATTTGGTCGCGATGTCGATCTCGTCAGCCTCGATGCGGCCGTTACTGACGCTGATGCCAAGCGGCAGCGGCGGATGCAGCTGCTGCCACCACACATAGCCGCCGCCTCCGGCCGCGCACAGAACCAGAGCCAGCAGCACAAATGGCCATCGTTTCCGCGCCGGCCGCGGCGCATGTGTCACGGGAGCGGGCAGCACCGGCGCCGGTACGAGAGCAGCCGCCTCGGCACGAACGTGCTGAACGGGCCGTTCGTCGCCGATGACCTGCGTGTCCTGTGGATCCATACCGAGACGCCTTCTTCACTGAAGCAGGCGTGTCGTTTGCCACAGGCCTCCAGAAATCCGTTGACCCAGCTCAATCGTCGGCAATCGGACCGTAACAAGGGATCACGTTTGAGTTACGGCGCGGAATCGGACGTCGCGATCGCATGGATGAGCAGCAGGCTGCTGAAAATGACGAACAGCGCGAAGGCCTGGAATTCGCGCAGCGACATGTCGACCAGAGCCAGCAGCCCGTCGATCGGGACGCCAGCCACGATCAGCAGGAGAGAGATCGTTGCCGACACGAAGATGCTGTCGAGGATCCGCAGTGCAATCGTCTTGCTCGTCATGGTGCGCCCTCCCGCGAGAGGCATGTCACCGGGAGATCGCGACCGCGATCTCCGCGCACCTCGCGCGGCGTCAGTCCGTAGTGCCGGCGGAACGAACGATTGAAATGCGAGAGATCGCCGAAGCCGACATCGTAGGCGATGCTGGCGATCGCCAGCCGACCGTGAGCCGGATCGCACAGCATGCGATGCGCATTCGAAAGCCGCACGCCGGACAGGAACGCGGAGAACGTGGTGCCGTCGATCTCGAACAGGCGCTGCACATAGCGCGGCGTGACATTCAGCTTCGTCGCAACCATCGCCACCGAGATGTCGCGACGCCAGCTGTTCGCGACGAGGAAGGACTTCGCGAGCTTCAGCCGTGCCGCACGCAACCCCCTCGCGCGCATCGTCTCGGCGAGACCCGCGGCCGGCCCGATCGCCAGCGCCAGCAGATCCTGGATGTGACGGACCGACAGATTGAGCAGCTGCGCATCGACCGCGGCGTCGCGGCTCATCAGCCAGCTCGCGTAATGGTCGAGCAATTGCAGCGCGCCCTGATCCACCGGGATCGGCCGCATGACCGCGTCCTCGACGCTCACGTCAGCGGCTTCGATCATCACACGCGGCATCAGCAGCGTGAACGAGCGGCCGACGCTTTCCCGGTGAAAGGCGCACGCATCCGCGCCGCTCAGCACCACCGCCTCGCCAGGTCGCAGCTCGCGGATCTGCCCGCCTCCCTCAACGGACGCCCTGCCCTCGCGGTTGATCGCAAGCATCACATTGTCGGCGCCGTCGGCGAGATAGGACCCGGATCGCGAGATGCGCGCCGGCGTCGCCCAGGCATCGAAAAGCTGCAGGCCGGGCAATGTCAGCGCGCGATTGCGCGCCTTGAACGCCACGTCAGGGGCCGGTTCGAAATCGACGCGCAGCATGACGCGGCCGAAGTGCTCGCGCCAGAATGCCGCGCGCTCCCGCTCCGGAATGTGATCGGTTGAGAATTCGACAATGCGAGAATTGAGATCCGACATGAGATCACCTGAGACTTCGACAACTGACACCTGAAGTTTCGCTCAGAGGCCGCGATCGATAGCCCCGTCGGCGATTGGCCGGCGTCCTCCGATCAGGGGACCTGCCCGCGTCGGCGATCTGCGGATGTGAACTGGATCACGTCTGGTCGTGACAGCCCCGACGATGGTCGTGGGACACCAAGACGAAACAAGGCGGGAAATGATGCCCTGTGCCGGTCTCACAACTCATGAGGACGAGGATGAAACTCTCTGGACGATGCTTCTGCGGCGCCGTTGAAATCGAGGCATCCGGCACACCGGAAGCGATGGGCTATTGTCACTGCCGCTCCTGCCGATCATGGTCGGGAGGGCCGGTCAACGCGTTCAGCCTTTGGAAGCCCGACGCGGTGAAGGTCACGTCGGGCGCCGACCATCTGGCGATGTTTCAGAAGACGCCACTCAGCCAGCGTCAGTATTGCGCCAAATGCGGCGGCCACCTGATGACCAATCACCCGCCGCTCGGGCTGGTCGACGTCTTCGCGGCCACCCTCCCCGATCTAGCTTTCCAGCCCGGTGTCCACGTGAACTATGCGGAGACCGTGCTGCCGATGCGCGACGGGCTGCCGAAGCTCAAGGATTTTCCTCGCGAGTTCGGCGGCTCCGGCGACATCATCGCGGAGTAGCTGCGCGCTTGATCGGCCCCGCCGTGAACCTCGCACTCTCCGTGACGACCCATGAAGGGGAATATCGTCCGCCGATCGGTGTTTGACCGTGCGGATCGGCGCGACGAGCCCCGATGGCCATCGCAGAGAGGTGATCGTGGAGAGCGAACGCTATGCTCAGGCGCTCGATGCCGTCTATCACGGCTTCGCGGAGCCCGATGGCATCACCGACGCGCTGGCGTCGATCCGCAAGCTGATAGCAGCCGAAGGCGCGACGTTCGAAGTGATCGACACGGCCGTGCGTCGGCCCGTGATCTTTCACAGCAGCGGCGCCGCCTCTGCCGAGGGCGATGACTATCTCGCTCACTTCGCGCCACGCAATCCACGCCTCACGGTGGCGCTGCGCCAGGCGCGCGGCGGATTGAGCTGGGACTATCAGGTCATGGACGAGAGCGCCATGAGGCGCGATCCGTTCTATGCCGAGTTCCTGCCGCGCGCCGGGCTTCGCTATTTTCTCTCGGTGGTGCTGGACCAATCTCCGCAGCGGCTCGTCGCCGTCACGTTGCAGCGATCGCCGCGACAGGGCCATGTCGGGACAACCGAGATCGCGCTGCTGCAACGTATGACGCCGCATCTGCAGCGCGCCTATGGGATGAGAAGCAGCATGGTCGCAGCTCAGCGCGACGGCATCGGCATCAAGGTTCTCGACCTCCTGAAGGATGGCGTCGCCTTGCTCGATCTCAAGGGCGAGATCGTCCACGCCAATCCGAGCTTGCGGACGATCTCAATCGAGACGGGGCTGTTCCGGATCGACTCGCGCGGCATTCACTTCGGCGCGTCCGGTCTGCGCAACCGCTATGCACGTGCGTTCGGCGCGTTGGCGCACGGCGAGGGTCTCAGCGACGCGGATGCAGCGATCGACTTCCTGGCGCCGCGTCCCGGCGGGCTGCCGCCTTGCACGATCTCGCTGCGGGCGCTGCGCCATCGGTGGCCGCGATCCGATGCTCCGGATGCCGTCGTGATGATGCTGGTCCATGACCCGCTGCAGGAGGGCGCGGCGACGCATCTGCTTCAGGATCTGCATGGCCTGACCAGGGCCGAAGCTCAGCTGGCCTGCGCCTTGAGCACGGGCATGACGGCGGTCGAATATGCCGCGCACCGCGGCGTCAAAGTGACGACCGTCTATACGCATTTGAAGCGCACGCGCGAGAAGACGGGATGGCGCAGCGTCGCCGAGTTGACGCGGCGCGTCCACGAGATCTCGGTCCGGCTTCGGGACAGCTGACAGATCGCTTACCTCTAAGCGACGCTGCCGGCCAGCTGCGCAAGCGCCTCGCGAACGCGTGCGACAACCGGAACGTAGTCGCGACGCCGATCCTGGCGGAACAGCCGCACGCTCGGATACCAGGGGCTGTCGTCGCGATCGAGCAGCCAGCGATAGTCCGGCGTGTAGGGCAGCATGACCCAGGTCGGCTTGCCCATGGCGCCGGAGAGATGCGCCACGCTGGTGTCGACGGTGACGACGAGATCGAGATTGTCGATCAGGGCGGCGGTCTCGACGAAGTCGATGATCTCGGCGGTGAGATCGACGATGTCACCGCGTTCGGCGAGCACCGCCTTGTCAGCAGGCCGAATCCCCTTCTGCAGGCTGACGAATTGCACATCGAGGTCGAGCAGCGGCGCGAGCATCGCCAGCGGCATCGAGCGGTTGTGGTCGTTCAAATGCGCGGGGTTGCCGGACCAGACAAGTCCGACACGCCGGCGGTGACGCGGCCCGAGGCGCTGCTGCCAGATGGCGCAGCGCTCGGCGGGCGGGGGCGGCAGATAGCACTGCGCAGCGGGGATGGTGTCGATGCGCGTCGCGAAGGCGAGCGGCAGGCTCGACAGCGGGCAGTGCGCATCGATCGAAGGCACCGCATCGGCACCGCGAGCAAGGCACTGCGCAACACCGGCCAAGCCTGAGAGCAACGGCTGCAGCACCGCATCGACCTCGAGCAGCACGCGCGCGCCCTGCGCGGCGGCCATGGTTGCGTAGCGCGCGAACTGGATCGTATCGCCCAATCCCTCGTCGCTATGGAGCAGGATGGTCCGCCCCTCGAGCGGCGCATCACCGGTCCACATCGGCGCGTCGAAGCTGCGCTCGACGAAGCCGACGGCGCGGCATTGGCGGCCCCATTCGCGCGCGGCCCAGCCGCCCTCGAAATCACCGGTCAGCAACCGGAACAGCGCCGCATTCCAATGCGCGTCGGCGAAATCGGGCCGCAGCGCGATGGCGCGGTCGAAGCTCGCGAACGCCTCCTCGAAGCGGTGCAGCTCCGCCAGCGACGTGCCGCGGTGATTGTGGAAGTCCGCGGTCTGCGGCCGGATCGCAATCGCCTTGTCGAACACGGCGACGGCCTCGTCGTGCCGGCCGAGATTCTGCAGGATGCAGCCGTAGCTGTTGGCGATGTCGGGATCGTGCGGCGCCAGCGCATGTGCGCGCTGGCCGACGGGCTGCGCCTCGTCATAGCGGCGCAGCCGGCGCAACGAGATGCCTTTCAGGCACAGCACACCGGCTTGATCCGGCTGCTGCCGCAACGACTGATCGAACCGCGCGATCGCCTCGTCATAGCGCCCGGCATCGAAATGGACAGCGCCGGCCTTGTTGGCCGCATCGACGCGATCCGGCTGCAGCTTGAGCACCTGCTCGAACGCCAGCGCCGCCTCGTCGCGGCGGCCCTGGGCCTCCAGCACCTCGCCGAGACGAAACCACGTCACGGCGCGGTCAGGCGCCAGTTGCAGCAGCCGGTCGCATGCCAGCGCCGCCTCGGCATGGCGGCCGGTCAACTGCAGGAGCTCGCCGAGTGCGTCCCAGCTGTCCACGGCATCCGGCTGCAACTGCAGCGCTCGGTCGTAAGCCTTGATGGCTTCGTCGCGCCGGCCTGCAAGCTGCAGCGCCTGGGCGAGGCCGACGAAGGAGTCCGGAACGGAGATGTCCTGCCGGATCGCGCGGGCAAACCATTCGATCGCATCGTCGAACCGCTTGAGCGCGAGGCAGACCCGTCCCATCGCCTGCAGCGCATCGACCGAGGCTGCGTCCAACGTCAGCGCGCGCCGGCAGGTCTCCTCGGCCTGCGTCAGCAGGCCGGCGCGCAACAGCCGCAACGCCGCCTCACACAGCGCTTCCGCCGTATCACCGCGGGCCGGCGATCCGGATTTGACCGGAGATTTGCCGGCGGACCGGCGCGGCTTGTGCTTCATCGAAAAATCTCTGCGCTCGTGACACGAGCGGTAGATGATTCCCGGATGCGCGGAAAGATTGTGCCGCTGCGGAGCGCGTGGGGCCAGCGGTCAAGACACCGGAGCCGGTGCGAGCGGCACGGCCTCCAGCCCGCCGAAGCGACGCTCGCGGCCGCGGAACGAGGCCAGCGCCTGGGCGAGATCAGCCGCATCGAAATCGGGCCACATGCGGTCGGTGAAGTGCAGCTCCGCATAGGCGCCTTCCCACAGCAGGAAATCCGACAGCCGCTGCTCGCCGGACGTGCGGATGATCAGGTCGACGTCGCGCAGACCCGCTTCTCCGGTCACGAGGTCGGAAAAAATCTGCCGGCTCAGCCCCTCGATATTGCCGGCCTTGGCGGCGGCATTGAGGATCGCGTCGCGCGCCGAGTAGTCGACGGCGATGCGCAGATGCAGGGTACGGCCATCGCGGGTCGCTTGCTCGGCGCGGCCGATGGCGTCGGCGATGCCGCCCGGCAGCCGATCGCGCCGACCGATCACGGTGAGACGAACGCCGTTGCGCACCAGCGATTCCACCTCGCTGGCGAGATAGACGCGCAGCAGCGCCATCAATCCGGCGACCTCTGCGCGCGGACGCCGCCAATTGTCGCTGGAGAACGCGTACAGTGTCAGCGTGCCGACGCCCTGATCCGGCGCGGCCTCGACGATCCGCCGGATCGCCTCGACGCCAGCCTCGTGGCCGCGCAGCCGCGACATGCCCTTGCGCGTCGCCCATCGGCCATTGCCGTCCATGATGATGCCGACATGCAGGCCATCGATCACAGCAGGCGATTTCGGTTGCAGACTACTTTGCATTGCAAAGCTCCAGGTCAAAAAAATCCGATGAGACGGTCAGGCGCGGCCGGGGATGAGGCCGGCCGAGGACGGCGCGGGCTCCTTGCCGGCCGCGGCGGCCGCGTCGCGGACCAGTCGCTCGAGCACGGCGAGATAATCGAGGAAGCGGTGGCGTCCGGCCTTGGTCAGACGGCAGCTGGTGTGAGGCCGGTTGCCCTCATAGCCCTTGGTCACCTCGACAAGTCCGGCTTCCTGCAGCACCTGCAGATGACGCGACAGGTTGCCGTCGGTCAGCCCGCAGAGCTGCTTGAGATCAGCGAAGGCGAGCCCCTTCGGATGCGCCATCAGCGAGGTGAGCAGGCCGAGGCGGGCCTTCTCGTGAATGACACGGTCGAGCCCGTCATAGGAAAACGGCGCGCTGCCGTCAGTCTTCGACATCGGAGTCTCCGGTCGCAAAGTACAAAATGCCCGCCATCAGCGCCTGGCCGGCCGCGAAGGGCAGCCCCATGGTCCATGGCGACAGCTCGTGGGTGAGGCTGCCGAGCAGAAGCACGGCGAAGCCGGCGAGGAAGTAGAACGCGCCGGCCAGCGCGACCGAGCGCGGCAGCGAGCGCACCGAGGCAAACACGCCGAGCGACATCAGGATCTGCCACAAGCCGGGCAGCATCCACAGCGCTTCGGGTGCGAACTTCCAGAGCAGCACCGCGAGCAGCACACCCGCGATTGCGGCGGGGAGGAATTGCTCGACCGCCTGATGGATCATCGCATCGGCGAGGCCGGAATGATGCCGCTGCGAGCGGGCGCGCATTTCGACCCAGATCATCGTGGAAGAGACGCAGGCGGCGGCGGCCCAGCCGAGCAGGAAAGCCAGCGGCTCGGCGGTCGGATCGCGCAGCACGAGCTGTTGGACAAAAGCGGTGATCAAGGCGACGGCTGCGGTCCCAGCCATCGTCGCCGGGCCGTAGCCGCGAAACGCGGTTCCGGCCGCGAGCTGGCTGCGGATGGCGATGATGTCCGCCAGCGCCTTGTCGAGGTCGCGCATGTCTGACGTGAGTCCGGCCAATTAACTTTGCGATACAAAGTATACACGAATGCAAAGTCGATGCAAGACGGTTCACCGCGGCGGCCCGGCTGCTCTAGCCGGCCTTCCGGGCCGTCAACAAAGCTCAGTAGTAGTTGTAGCGATGCACGCGCCGCGGCGGCGGCATGTCGACATAGACCGTCGGCCCGCGGCGGGCCGGATCGAAGGCCACGCGCGGGTTGATGCCGCATCCGGCGTTGCGCCCGGAGGCGCTGGCCCGGCACTGCTCGAAGGTCTGATAGGAGCAGTCACCGGGATAACCGACACCCCTGCCCTGCACGCACCAGGGATAATCGTAGCCTCCGGCTGCGGCCGGAGTGGCACTGCCGCCGCAGACGAGTGCAACGCCGACGAGGCCGGCTGCCATCATCAAAACCTTGCGCATGATCTGTTCCTCTTCTGGCGGAAAGGTTGCATCACGCTCGCATGGTCAAATAACGACAAACTGGCGGACTGGATCACCAAGCAAGGCGATGACGTGTCGCAGCTGCGGCAAGTCATCGCCTTGGACGCTTGCGGTCGCTCCGCCTCAATCGAGCTTCAGGCCGGCGAACTCGACCACCTTCTTCCACTTCTCGGTCTCGGCGGCGATCTGCGCGCCGAACTGCTCAGGGGTCTGGATCAGGGGATCACCGCCGAGATCGACCAGCCGCTTCTTGATGTCCGGCTCGGCGAGGATGGCGTTGACCTGCTTGTTGAGCTTCTCGATGATCTCCTTGGGCGTGTTCTTCGGCGCACCGATACCGAACAGCGCGCTCGCCTCGTAGCCGGGCACGGTTTCGGCGATCGCCTGCACGTCGGGCAATTGCGCCGAGCGCTCCTGGGTGGTGACGCCGAGGGCGCGCAGCGAGCCGGAGCGGATATGCTGGATGATCGAAGGCATGTTGTCGAAGATCACCTGAACCTGGCCGCCCAGCATGTCGGTGATCGCGGGGGCGGCACCGCGATAGGGCACGTGCTGCATCTTGGTGCCGGTCATCGCCATGAACATCTCACCCGACAGGTGCACCGAGGTGCCGTTGCCGGACGACGCCATGTTCACCTTGCCCGGGTTCTCCTTGAGATAGGCAATGAACTCGGCCACCGTCTTCGCCTTGACGTCGCTATTGACCGTCATCACGTTGGGCACGCGGTTGAACGAGGCGACCGGCGCGATGTCGCGGACGAAATTGAACTTCAGATTGGTGTAGAGGCTGGCATTGATGTAGTTGGCCGGATTGACCAGCAGCACGGTGTAGCCGTCGGCCTGCGCATTCACCACCGATTCGGTGCCGATATTGTTGCCGGCGCCCGGCTTGTTCTCGACCACGAACTGCTGGCCGAGGGTTTCCGACAGCCGCTGGCCGATCAGCCGCGCCAGGATGTCGGTCGCGCCGCCCGGCGGATAGCCCACCACGAAACGAACCGGCCGAGCGGGATAGTCCGCGGCGGAGACACTGCGAATGGCGGCGACGGACGGGACGGCAGACGCGATCAGACCAAGCGCGGTACGACGTGAAATCATGCGTTTCCTCGGGTATATCGTTGAGCGTTCGTTAATGAACTGCCGATGTCGATTGTAGCCCAATCACGCGGTTGTCGCGAGGTCGATGTCTCGATCAGGAGGAATGACTTCATGCCGGTCAAGGTCGATGCACTCGATCATCTGGTCATCAACGTCGCCGATGTGGACCGCACGACCGCCTGGTACCAGACGGTCCTGGGCATGACGCTGCAGGTCTCCGACCTCGGCCCGGGACGCGCCAGGCGCACGTCGCTGCTGTTCGGGCACCAGAAAATCAATGTGCGACCGAAGGACGCGGACAAGGTCGACTGGTTCACGGCGGATCACGTCGCGGCGGGCAGCGACGACCTCTGCTTCCTGACGAGTAGCACGCCGGACGAGGTCGTCGCACACCTTCAGGCGCTGGGCATCGCGATCGAGGAAGGCCCGGTCGACAAGCAGGGCGCCCGCGGCACCCTGCGCTCGGTGTATTGCCGCGATCCCGATGGCAGCCTGATCGAGATCTCGTCGTACCGGGACTGAGCCTTTCGCCACGCGCTATTTCGTGGTGGTCTCGCCGCTCTGCGCCATCTTCGCGACGATCTCGCTGCGCGGCCAACCGGTCAGTGCAGCGAGATCGGTCGCCTCCTTGGCGAAGCGCGCCGACAGGCTCTCCTGATAGGTCTTCACAGCATCGCACTTCGCCTCGCCGCGCCAGGGATGGTGCTGGACGTAGCGGCCCTGGAAGTTGCCGCGGTCCCTGGTCTCGGTGAAGACGATGTCCTCCGGAAAGGACTTCGCGTCATAGCGCACATGCAGCCGGGTCACGTAGACGTCGGAACCGCCGCCGCGGCGACCGGCGCCGAAGGCCGTGGCATCGTCGCTGCCGATCCAGCGCGCCCCGAGTTCGACCAGCTCCTTGTTGCTCATCGGATCGGCGGCGCAAGGATCGCACCACGCCATGTCCCAGGCAATATTCGACGAACACCGCCTGCATGTTCTCGCGCGCAACCGCGCGCTCGAACAGCGCCTTGTAGAACGGACCGAACTCATCCTTGATGTAGAGCGGCACATCGATGTCGGAGGGAATCTTGACGGTCCGATAGTTGACGGATTCGATGCGACCGCTCCTGGTCAGCGCGTAGATGATCAGGTCTTGCGGTCCCTTGGCGTTGACCGTGCCGAGCCGCAGCGGAACCATGAACTTGGCGCTCTGGTAGCGCACCTGCAGTGGCCTCAGAGTATTATTCCCGATGTCCTTCATCCGCTCGACATTGACCTTGGCGACGAAGAACCGCATGCCCTGCTTGATGTAGCTGCCGAGCACAGCTTCCGCGCCTTGTGGAATGCGATAGTGGTTGTCGGTCAGCCAGCGCGTCAGGCCATCGCTTTCCTGCGCCGACAGGATCAGCACGTCATATTCGCCGACGTCGTAGCTGGCCTCGATGGTGACGCCGTAATCCTGCTTGTATCGGAGGCGCGGATCTCCCGCCATCATTGGCGCCGCCGGCATCGCCCGCGCCGCAACGACGACCGGCGCGCAGGGGTCGGCATCGTGGTACTCGACCAGCCGCGGCGCAGTGTATTTGTCGAGATGATCGATCGTCTTGGGCTCGACGACGCCAATTTGCTTGCGCTCGATGAAGGTCGGCACGGGAACGACGACGGCGAATTCCTTGACGTCGCCCTCGAAATCGCTGGCCATCGTGATTGCGGTCTGCTGGCCGTCGCGCGACAGCACGACCTTCGAGGACTGGTTGAACAGCTTGGAATCCGCCTGCGCGACATAGAAGCCGCAGAACGCCTGGGCCGGCACCATCGCCGTCTGGGACAGGATCGCGGCAGCCGCTACCGAGGTGCGGGCGATTTGGCCGAAGCGCAGGGTCATGTCGGTACTCCTTCAGGAACAGGCGAGCGCCAGGAAAAGCGAGCGTCCGGGATCAGTCGGTCGAGCACCAATGTGAGCGGCGACAGCGCGATCAGCGCCACATAGAGCGCCGGGCGCATCTACATGACGAAGGTCAGGTAATGCGCGGTCACCGCGACGACGATCGCGAACAACAGCCGGCCGGCGCGCGAGTCCGGCGTCGTGCGCGGATCGGAGATCATGAAGAAGGTGAAGATCAACAGCGAGCCGCTCTGCAGTTGATGCAGCGGGATCACCAGGGGATCGCCGAGCCACAAGGCGCGCAGGAGCAGCAGCGCGGCATGGCTGGCGAAGAAATAGAGCGCAATATCCACGCGCCGGGACGCACTGAGCACGAGGATGGCGAAGAGGCCGGCAAGACTTGCGAACCAGACTTCCGTTCCCCACTGACCGGGAGAGATCCATACGCCACCAGACGTGAACAGCAGCACGACGATCGCAAGGCCGGCGGGATTGAAGACGTGCTCGCCGTGGATGCGCAGCACGAATTTCGATCCGATCGCGATGACGGAGGCCGCCGCATGCAGCCACAGCGCATCCGCCCGTAACAGCAGGCTGAGCGACAGCCCCGTGATCAGCGGCGACCTGAAATCGAGCGGCGCCCCGGTGAGGCGGCACCCGATGACCTGCGTGACCAGGGCCGTCGTGACCGCGATCACGCTTGCAGCAGGGCGCGCGCCGAAATCGATCAGTGCGAAATTGATCGCCAGCAGCGTGGCCAATGCCGCGATCTGGAAATAGCGGGCATCGGGCAGCCGCCATGGTGGTGCCAGGGCCTGCATCGAACCTCCGGGCGTGTTTTGCCGCGCCATTGGTCGCGCGCCGGAAGCAGCGGGTTCAATCCTGATTTGCTCGCGGCGACGGCGGATGGCAAAAGGTGGAGCAACATCCGACGAAGCGGCCGGGACGGGCCGCAGACAAGAACAAACGGGAGTGAACATGAACGGACTGACGATCGCGCCCGGCACGGTGACGCCGTTCGACGGCATGGACGTGCCTTGGCTGTTGAAGCTGCGCAGCGAGACACGACGCGATCATCCGTTCCTGATCTGGGCGCCGTTCGACGCCCCCGCGCGGCGGTGGAGCTATGGCGAGTTTCACGAGCGCGTCGGCGCGCTCGCGGCCGGTCTCGTCAAGCGTGGCATCAAGCCGGGCGACGCGGTGCTGATCCATCTCGACAATTGTATCGAGGCGATGCTCGCCTGGTTCGCCTGCGTGGAGCTCGGCGCGCTCGCGGTCACCACCAACACGCGCTCGGCGGCCGCCGAGATGAGCTATTTCGCCGATCACTGCCGCGCGGTGGCTGCGATCACCCAGCCTGCCTATGCCGAGATGATCTCGACGCATTGCCGCAATATCCGCTGGCTTGCCGTGATCTCGCATGATCCGGGGCAGCCGAACACCACGGCGGTTGGCGTGGGCGATCGGTTCGAGACGCTGTTTGCCGACAGCGCCGATCGGCCGCGGCGCGCCACCGATCCGCTCGCGCCATGCAGCGTGCAATACACGTCGGGAACGACGTCGCGGCCGAAGGCCGTGCTGTGGACCCACGCCAACGCGCTATGGGGTGCCAAGGTCAATGCCGTGCACGAGGACCTGCACCAGGGCGACGTGCACCAGACCTATCTGCCGCTGTTCCACACCAACGCGCTGGCCTATTCGATGCTGGCCTCGTTGTGGGTCGGCGCCACCTGCGTGATCCAGCCGCGCTTCTCGGCGAGCCGCTTCTGGAGCGTCGCGCTGGAGCATGGCTGCACCTGGACCTCGACCATCCCGTTCTGCATCAAGGCGCTGCTCGACCAGGACGTGCCGAAGGACCATCGATTCCGGCTGTGGGGCACCGCGGCGTCGGAGCCGCCGGCCTTCGCCAAGTTCGGCATCAAGATCATCGGCTGGTGGGGCATGACGGAGACGATCACCCACGGCATCGTCGGCGACGTCGACCAGCCGAACACGCCGATGTCGATCGGCCGCGCTGCGCCGGAATACACCATCCGCATCACCGATGATGATGGCCGGCCGACCGCCGTCGGCGACACCGGGACTCTCGCCATCAAGGGAGTCCCGGGTCTCTCGCTGTTCTCGGAATATCTCTACAACGAGGAGGCGACACGGACGAGCTTCGACGCCGACGGCTTCTTCCTCACCGGCGACCGCGTCACGCGGCTTGCAAACGGCTTCATCAAGTTCGGCGACCGCACCAAGGACATGCTGAAGGTCGGCGGCGAGAACGTCGCGGCGTCCGAGATCGAGCAGGTGATCATCACCGTCCCCGGCGTGCGCGAAACCGCCGTCGTCGCCAAGAAACATCCGATGCTCGACGAGGTTCCGGTGGCGTTCGTCATTCCGCAGGCCGGCGTGGCGCGCGAGGAATTGCCTGAGAAGGTGCTGGCCGCCTGCCGCGCCGGCCTCGCCGACTTCAAGGTGCCGCGCGAGGTGAAGCTGGTCGACGAGATGCCGCGCTCGACGCTCGAGAAGGTCGCCAAGGCCGAGCTGCGCAAGCTGCTTGATTGAGGCTGCGGGCGGCGGCGCTCAGCGCATCGTCACGCGCACCGGCAGCGTCGTCGGCCCGTTCACGAACGTCGCCTGCGTCATTTTCACCGGGCCGTCGAGCGACAGCGACGCCAGGCGCGGCAGCAGCTCCTCGAACAGGATGCGCATCTCGAGCTTGGCGAGGTGCTGGCCGAGACACAGATGCGCGCCGTAGCCGAACGCGACATGGCGGTTCGGCTTGCGGTCGCTGCGGAACGTATCGGGGTCGTCGAACACGGCCTCGTCGCGATTGCCCGAGGCGTAACACAGCATCAGCCAGTCGCCCTTCGCGATCCGGCGGCCGCCGAGCTCGGTGTCAGCGGTGGCGCTGCGCATGAAGTGCTTGACCGGCGTCATCCAGCGAATGGCCTCGTCGACGAGTCCCGGTATCAGCTCGGGATCGGCCTTCACGCGCGCGAACTGCGCGGGATCTTGCGCGAGCGCCCAGATTGCACCGGCTGTCGACGACGACGTTGTGTCGTGACCTGCGGTGGCGACGATCATGTAGTAGCTGGTGCGATCGTGCAGCGGCATCTCATCGCCATTGATCCGTGCATTCGCAATGACGGTCGCGAGGTCGTCGCGCGGATGGGCCCGGCGGTCCGCCGTGATGCGCTCGAAGTAGGCGGCGAAATCGGCGACCACCGCCTGCAGCATCGCCGCGAACACCTCCGCCGACAGCGCCTCGCGCACCCGCGCCGTGTCGGGATCCTGCGGACCGAACAGCTCCTGCGTCAGCTTGAGCATGCGCGGCTCGTCTTTCTCGGGCACGCCGAGGATCTCCATGATCACGTGCAAGGGATAGCCGAGCGCGACGTCTGCGACGAAATCGCAGGCGCCGCCATTGGCCGCAGCTTTCGCCGCCATGCGGTCGACGGTCGCCCGCGCGATCTCGCGGATCCGCGGCTCGAACTTGGCGATGTTGGCGGGCATGAACCAGCCCTGCGTCAGCGCGCGATACTTCGGATGATCCGGCGCATCCATCTGCACTAGCGAGCGCACCAGGTTCGGCTGGCCGGTGATCCTGTGGACGCGCTCCAGCACCGCTCTGTTGGTCAGGGTCGTGGCGCGGTCGGCGTTGTGGAACAGGTCGTTCTGCCGGCTGATGTTGAGAATGTCGGCGTGCCGGGTCACCACCCAGAACGGATCGAAGGTCTCGAGTTCGGCCCGCCCGAGCGGATTGTTGGCGCGCAGCCAGCGATAGGCGTCATGGATGCGGTGGTCGGCGTAGCAGGCCGGATCGACCAGCGTGGCCGCGATATGTCCCGGAATGACCTCGTCAGCCAGCCCCGCGCTCATGCCGATCCCCCCGCCTGCTCCGTCGAGTGCGGGTAGGATAGTGCGCCCGCGCGGGCAGGCACTTGCGTCCAGCAGCTAGCCGCCGTCTCAGCGCGTGCGTCTCAATGCGCGCCCATCGCGACCGGGCGGAACGCCTGCAGCAGCTGCTGGTCGAGCTTCGAGCCCATGTTCTCCATGATCTGGAACGCACGCGCATGGGTGAAGGCCGGCCGGTAGGCGCGGTTCTCGATCAACGCGGCATAGATGTCGACGATCGTGGTCAGGCGCACGATGTCGCTGATCTGCTCGCTGTGCAGCGCGTCCGGATAGCCGGAGCCGTCGAGAAATTCGTGGTGATGCAGGATCACGTCGAGCATCTCGGGCGGGAAGCCGCCCTGCCGCGACAGCGCCTCGTAGCCGCGGCGCGGATGCTGGCGCAGCAGCGCGATCTCCTCGGCGGTCAGCTTGCCCTGCTTGTCCAGAACCGCGACCGGGATGAAGGCCTTGCCGACGTCGTGCAGCAGCGACGCGCGGACCAGCCGGCGCTGGTCGTCCTCGCGCATGCCGAGATGGATCGAGAACCCGACCGCAAGGCCGGTCACGAACAGGCAGTGCCGATAGGTGTCGTTGTGGTGGCAGCCGACCACGGTCATCCACTCGCGCAAGGACGAATGCTTGATCGCCTTGAGGATCTTGTTCTCGGCCGCGACGATGTCCTCCATCGTCAGCGGGATGCCCTCCGGCAGCTTCTCGAAGATCTTGGCCATCACGGCCTGCGCGGCCTCGATGCCCCGGTTGAGCAGCTTGCCGCGATCGGTCTCGTCATAGCCGTCGTCGGCCGGCAGCGCCGAACGGACCCGCTGCAGCACGTCGGCGGCGCTGAACGGGCGCGCGATGGTGTCGGTCGCGCCCAGCGCCCAGGCCTGCATTGTGGCGTGGTGCAGCGCCTCGGCCAGCACGAACAGCCGCGGCACGTCGCTGTAGGCGCGCGACGACAGCTTCTTGCGCACCCGCTGCACGCTTTCGGGCGAGCGCAGGTTGATGTCGACGATGACGCCGGAGAAGCGGTTGCCGGGGTTCTCGGGAATCTCGGTGGTCGGCATCAGGTCGACGTCGCCGACGGAGCGCAGGATGCGCGCCAGCTCGCTGCTCTGGTCGCCGCGATCGGACGCGAGCAGGAGATGACGCCTGGTCGCGGTCTGGGTCACGGTCTGCTTGGCTGTCGCGCTCATACGTGCTCGCCCCTGCGGTTTGCTGCCCTGGCAAGTTACTCAGATACGGGTTCGACGCGGATTAATCGGAACGTTCAAGCTGTCTGCGTTCGGGTGAGCGAAGGGTTAAGATGATCGTTCAAATTGTGTGACGCTGGGAGCCTGCCCGGACCAAATGAAAACCGCCGGAGAGGATCTCTCCGGCGGTCCAGTCTTTGTTGGAGGCAGGTTGGCGTCAGGCCTTCATCGCCGCCTTCACCGCCTGCGCGGTGATCGGCAGCGAACGCAGCCGCGCGCCGCAGGCATTGTAGATGGCGTTGCCGAGCGCCGGCGCGACCACCGTCACCGCGGGCTCGCCGACGCCGGTCGCCTTCTCGCCATTGGCGATCACGGCGATCGCGACCTCCGGCACCTGGCTCATCCGCAGCGGCGTGTAGCTGTCGAAGTTGGTCTGCTCGATGCCGCCATCCTTCATCGTCGCCTTCTCGTACATCGCCAGCGACAGTCCCCACAGCGCCGCGCCCTCGACCTGGGCGCGGATGTTGTCGGGATGCACCTGGGTGCCGACGTCGGTCGCCACGGTGAGCTTCTTCACCGTGACCGCGCCGCTATCGGCCACCGCGACATGGGCGACGCACGCCGTCCAGCTCGCGGTCGCCCGCTCCTGCGACGACACGCAGGCGACGCCCATGCCCTCGCCCTTCGGCAGCTTCTTCGCGCCGTAGCCGGACAGGCCCATCGCCGCGAGCAGCGTGTTGCGCAGCCGCTGCGCGCCGCCATCGTTCTTGCCCTTGCCGTCGAGCAGCGCGATGCGGAACTGCGCCGGGTCCTGGCCGGCCGCCGCCGCGATCTCGTCGATCATGCTCTCGACCGCCCAGAACGTCCAACCCGGCGCCACCGAGCGGAGCTGCCCGGACGGCGTCGCATTATGCGCGAGCTCGTTCTTGATCGCGCGCACATGGTGGTTGGGCACGGTGTAGAAGAAGTCGGCACCGTTGACCGTGAACGAGTCGAGCGGCCCCTTCTTGTCGACCGAGGGCGACAGGAAGTCAGGGATGCCCCAGCGCGCCGTCGGCCAGGCCGAGACGACATCATGGCTGAGCGCGATCAGCTTGCCGCTGGCATCGAGCCCCGCCTTGACCTTCTGGTAGGTGAGCGGCCGCGAGTAGTCCATCGTCATGTCGTTCTCGCGGGAGTAGATCACCTTGACTGGCTTGCCGACGGCCTTCGCCGCCTGCACCGCCGGCACCATCATGTCGGCATCGAGCCTGCGGCCGAAGCCGCCGCCGAGCCAGGCCTGGTGCATCACGACATACTTGGGATCGATCCCGGCCGCACCGGCCGCAATTGCGCCGGAGCGGGTCGCGAACTGATTGCCCGAATAGATGTGCAGGATGTCGCCCTTGAACTCGGCCGTCGCGTTCATCGGCTCCATCGGCGCGTGGATGTTGATGCTGGTGGTGTACTCCGCCTCCAGCACCTTGACCGCGCCAGCCAGCGCCGCATTGGCATCGCCGTCCTTGACGAAGAACTGCCCGGAATCGTCCTGCGCCTGCAGCCGCATCGCCTCGGTGATGATGGTGTCGGTGCTGACATTGGCGTAGGGGCCCTTGTCGTAGCTGATCTTCAGCGCATCCGCCGCCTTCTTGGCGTTGGCGAAGGTCGAGGCCACCGCGACCACCCATCCCGAGGTCGAGCCGGTCTTGTCGTCGAGCACGACCGCCTTGATGAATCCGGGGACCTTCTTGGCCTCCGAGTCATCCACCGACTTGACGGTGGCGCCGAAGCGCACCGGCGGCGTGACCACCTTGCCGTAGACCATCCCCGGCAGCATCGTATCGATGCCGTATTTCGCCGTGCCGTTGGTCTTCGATGGGATGTCGATCTGCGGCACCGACACGCCGATCATCGTGTACTGATCGGGGGTCTTCAGCGTAATCGCCTTCAGCTCGTCAGGCGTGAAGCTCTTGGTGATCTTGCCGCTCTTGACGATCTCGGCATAGCTCATCTGCTTCTTGGACTTCGGATGCATCACGACGCCGTCGCGCACCACGAGCTCCTTGGCCGGCACGCCCATCGCGGTCGCGGCAGCCTCCGTCAACGCAATACGCCCGGCGGCGCCGGCCCGGCTCATGGCGTCGAAGTTCATCATCGTGCTCCAGCTGCCGCCGGTGATCTGGGCGCCGAGCACGGGGTCGTTGAACTTCGGATCGTTGGAGGCGAGCTGGACGCGCATGTCCTTCCAGGCCGCGCCGAGCTCCTCGCAGACGATCTGCGCCATCGTGGAGGCGATGTGCTGGCCCATGTCGGCCTTGCCGCAGGTCACGGTGACCAGGCCATCCGGGGCGATCGAGTACCACACGCTGGGCTCGAAGGCTGAGGGCGTCGTCGCGGCGAGCGCGGAATCGGCGAGGCCGGCATAGCCGAGCACAAGGCCGGTCGCGGCGGTGCCGACCAGGAAGGAGCGGCGGCTGAGATCGGTGGCCATGGTGGGCGCTGCTTTCACGTGCTGGTTCATGTCGCCCTCCGGTCGCTGGGGTTCGAGGCGGTGCGCATCTCGGATGCCGCGCGCTGGATCGCCTTCTGGATCCGCGAATAGGTCATGCAGCGGCAGAGATTGCCGTCCATATGCGCGACGATCTCCTCCTTGGTCGGGCTCGTCGTCTTGGCGAGCAGCGAAGCCGCCTGCATGATCTGGCCGGACTGGCAGTAGCCGCATTGCGGCACTTGCTCGGCGATCCACGCCTTCTGCAGCGGATGATCGCCCTTCTGCGACAGGCCTTCGATGGTGGTGATCTTCTTGTCCTTGACGTCGCCGACCATGGTCTGGCACGAGCGCACCGCCTCGCCGTTGACGTGCACGGTGCAGGCGCCGCACAGCCCGGCGCCGCAGCCGAACTTGGTGCCGGTCATCTGCAACTGCTCGCGGATGACCCATAGCAGCGGCGTGTCGTTCGCCGCGTCGACGGACATGGTCCGCCCGTTGATGGTGAGATTGGGCATCTGGTTTCTTCCCCGCCCGGTGTTACGACTTCGCTTACGGCGAAGTTCGGTTTGTTCGAATGCTGACATCCACCGGTTCGATGCCAGCCGATGCAAAGAATGATCGTGTTGGCGCGGGGACGCAACGGGATTTGGAACGACCACGTGCGAAATGAAGCGGCATTTTGCGTTGTGCGGCGCAGAAGCCCTGGGATGAGGGCGCTGCACGGGCTAAGAGACATACAAGCTGTCGCCCGCCAGCGAAGGAGTTCAGCTGATGACAATACCTGCGTACGGAAGCGCTCTCGCCGCGGCTATTCCGTCCATGCTGCTTGCTGGCCCGCTGATTGCAGGCGATATCGGAGCCCACCAGGCCGCGCCGTTCGTCGCTGGCCATGCTCCTTTCACAGCGACGTTATCCAACGTGTCGCCGCTTGCCTTCGGCATGGATGTCGAGGAGACATCGCGCGTGCTGGCGCAGCCGCTGGTCTATCTCAATGGCTCGCCCGGCAACGAGACCTTTCTCGCCTTGCGCAATCTCGGCGGCAGCGGACTGGTCCCGCACCATCACCGCCTGTTCCTCAAGTTCCGCAAGGGACGGCTGACCGGCTGGAAAGAGGACTACGGCACCAATTGGATGTGGCGATAGCCGCCCGCGATCTCGCAGGGATCGGCAAGTTTAAGGAGTGAACGTGGGACAGGACATCAAGCTCACCGCATCGGACGGCTTTCAGCTCGGCGCCTATCGCGCCGATCCGACGGCGACGCCCAAGGGCGCCCTGGTGGTGATCCAGGAGATCTTCGGCGTCAACCATCACATCCGCAACGTCTGCGACCGTCTCGCCGCCGAAGGCTACGTCGCGATCGCGCCCGCGATCTTCGATCGCGTCGAGCCCGACTTCACCTCGGGCTACTCGCCGGATGAAATCGCCGTCGCGCGGAAATTCGTCGCCAATCCCGATTGGCCGGCCATGCTGCGCGACACCCAGGCCGCGATCGATGCGGTGAAGGATGTGGGAGCGGTCGGCATCATCGGCTTCTGTCTCGGCGGCAGCATCGCCTACGCGGCCGCGACCAAGCTCACCGGGCTGAAGGCCGCCGTCGGCTATTACGGCGGTGCCATCGTCCGCTTTGCGGAGGACAAGCCGACCGTGCCGACACAGTTGCATTTCGGCGAGAAGGACACCGGCATTCCGCTGGCCGATGTGGAGACGATCAGGGCCAAGCGGCCCGACGTCGAGATCTTCGTCTATCCCGGCGCCCAGCACGGCTTCGGCTGCGACGAGCGCGCCAGCTACGACAAGCCGAGCTCCGATCTGGCCTGGACGCGCAGCCTCGCGTTCTTCGCGCAGCATCTGCGCTGAACAACACCACCGTCATTGCGAGGAGCGAAGCGACGAAGCAATCCAGGACCGCGCGCGCAGCCCTGGATTGCTTCGCTTCGCTCGCAATGACGGCGGATGTAGCATCGCGCTATCGCGTGGCGATCGGTCTCAACAGCCGGACGATCAGAACCAGCGCTCGCCGACCTGGATCGTATCACCCGGCTTCAGCGACGTCCCGAGCGGGACCTCGTAGCGCGCTGCGCCCGCAGCGTCCGTGTGCGTCAAGGTCACGATGTCGCGCCGGGCCCGCGGCGAGAAGCCGCCGGCGATGGCGATGGCGCTCTCGACCGTCATGTTGGGCACGTAAGGATATTGGCCGGGCGCCTGCACCTCGCCGAGGATGAAGAACGGGCGATAGGCCTCGATCTCGACCGCCACTGACGGCTCGCGGATGTAGCCGTTGCGCAGCTTGGCGGTGATCTCGGCGGCAAGGCCGGCGGTGGTGCGGCCACGCGCCGGCACGCTGCCGATCAGCGGCATCGTGATCGAGCCGGACGCATCGATCGCATAGGTGTTGGTCAGACCCTCCTGGCCGTAGACGACGACGCGCAGCTTGTCGCCGGCATCGAGATGGTACGCGGAGTCATGGCGCGCCGGCGCATAGCCGACGGGCATGACAGCGGCGCCACGCGGGGCGGCGGCGAACGAGTTGCGCAACGCGGGAATCGCTCCGCCCTGCCCGGTGGCGGCAACCGGGCCGGTCGAAGGAGTCCCATAGGCCATGGCATCGAGATCGCTCTGCGGCTGGCCGACGGCGACGGGGGACGCCGTGATGCAGCCCGACAGCAGGACCGTGGAAAGGATGGCAATGACCGGAAGGAAATACGCGCGCACTCGAACAATCCCTGAATGAGGATGTGCCCTAGTCATGCGCGGTTAAGGTTAACAAACCGTTGGCGCGTGTAGTTGGCAAGGCGCGCAAGCGTGCACCGATGCGGAGCCTGCCAAAGAAAAGACCCTCTCCCGCGGCGTGGGAGAGGGCTCTGATGTTCAAGCCAAAGCAACCAATGTAGCGGACCTACGCGTTCACGCCGACGCCGATCGGGCAGGCGACACCGGTGCCGCCGAGGCCGCAATAGCCGGCCGGATTCTTGGCCAGATACTGCTGGTGATAATCCTCGGCGAAGTAGAACGGCCCCGCCGGGGCGATCTCGGTGGTGATGACGCCGAGGCCCTTGGCGCGCAACGCCTGCTCATAGGCCTGCTTCGAGGCCTCGGCCGTCTCGCGCTGGGCCTCGCTGAAGGTGTAGACCGCCGAGCGATATTGCGTGCCGACATCGTTGCCCTGGCGCATGCCCTGGGTCGGGTCGTGACTCTCCCAGAACGTCTTCAAGAGACGCTCATAGGAGATGAGCTTGGGATCGAACACCACCAGCACGACCTCGGTGTGCGCGGTCAGACCCGAGCACACCTCCTCATAGGTCGGGTTCGGCGTATGGCCGCCGGCATAGCCGACCGCCGTGACGTGGACGCCATCCCCGAGCTGCCAGAACTTGCGTTCCGCGCCCCAGAAGCAGCCGAGCCCGAACACGGCCTGCTCGAGGCCGGCGGGATAGGGCGGCAGCAGCGCGCGGCCGTTGACGAAATGCTTCGTGGCCGTGGGGATCGGCTGGGCACGGCCGGGCAGCGCCTCGGCGGCGCTCGGCATGGCGGTGGGCTTGCGCATGAAGAACATCGGCTGTCTCCGGGCATGGCATTCGCCCGCCGGAACGGTCCGGCGGCGCGATGACCTCTAATCTGGAATTATATAGGTCTCTACGCCCGGAACCGCAGCGCTGTTACGCCGCGCACATCAGTCGCGGCCGTAGCCGATCAGCGGCCGGCGCGGACGGAACAGCAGCATCAGCAGGATCCCGACCAGACCCAGGACGGCGAACACCGGCTGATCCAGGAAGGCCTTGACGATCCACTCCCAGAGGAACGGAGCCTTGGCCTCGACCCAGGCCTTGAAGGCGGCCTGACTCGACTGGTGGACGTCGTTCCAGAGCTGGCCGAACCGGGTGAACTGCAGGGCCTGGTCGGCCACCCAGCGCGCCCCGTCATACACCAGGAAGATGAAGCTTCCGGCCAGCAGCAACAGTCCCACCAGGCGGAAAAAACCGCGGATCATGCCTCACCTGCCCTCTTTGCTCGCCCGGACGGGCAGCAAGGCCATAGCGGGGGCTCCTTGGAAATTCAACCTCGTCAGGGGCTTAGAACCTCGCTTCGCGGCCTCTGGCGGCTCCCTGCGGCTTCCGAGACCGTTGACGCTCGCGCCCCCTGCCCCTATAAGGTCGCCAAAGGCGGTGGGCGCGATCCCGCCGCCGCTGTTCTTTGAGCAGCGCCGATCCGCCGAGCACACCCGCTCCGGTCATGGCATTCTCAGAGAGGCGTCCGAACAACCCACCGCGTCGATGGGGCCGCGTCAAGCGGGCCGCGCGCGTACCCGCAGATTGCGGCGACTGCTCGCCGTCGAAGGATATTTGAGAGCATGGCCAACACGACCTCCGCGAAGAAGGCGACGCGCAAGATTGCCCGCCGCACCATCATCAACAAGTCGCGCCGCACCCAGATGCGCGGTGCCGTCCGTTCCGTCGAGGACGCGATCAAGAAGGGCGACCGCGAGGCCGCGCTGAAGGCGATGGCCAATGCCGAGCCGCAGCTGATGCGCGCCGCGCAGCGCAACATCATTCACAAGAACAACGCCAGCCGCAAAGTGTCGCGCCTCGTCCATCAGATCGCCAAGCTCGCCGCGAAGTAACGCGACCGATCGACTGACGAACTACCAAGATGCAAACAGCCCGGCTCACGCCGGGCTTTTCTTTTTGCGCTGGTCTTGTTGCGCTGTCGTCGCATTGACGCGACTCTCTTGCACCTTGCTGCTGCTCTCTCCGCTTCTATCTCACGGTGACATCACAGTACCGCACGATCTTCGCGCGTGTCGGAACACATCCGGTGTCGCGCCCGCCTGACACGCTCCGTACTCCTACGTGACGTTCCGTAATTTTACGCGGTGACAATTTTGTCTCACCGGAAACAGCAGCGAATCTGCGCGCGACAGCATGCGCATCGCTGTCAAGAGCGCACGATCCTCGGTTCACTTCGCGCACGCGATGCGACGGGAGTTACCCGCGTGAAGTAATCGCGAAAAACATCGGCTCGAAAATGACTTAAGCGCATAGCGCGACCAAGTGTTTGGAAAAGCGGCCAGGCTTGGTCGGAACGTAAAAAAATTATGAAGAAATTTTGGGCAGACCATGTTGTTTGTCACATCCGAGATTCCTCGCGATGATTCAAAACCTTGCTTTCTTAACGCCGAGCACCGCGCGGCAAGCGCTGCAAAGACTCGTCAGGCGTGCACCTATCAAATGGATTGCGAGTCCCGGCGCATCGTGTATTTCTTAAATCCACTCGCGGCGCCCACGATCTTGAGACCAGCGCGGTTTTAGAAACGGGGCGGACGTGCAAATCGGCGGCGGTGTGCGCGTTGGCGACGCTTTCAAAAGCGATGGCCGGAATGGTACCCCATAGCAATATGGGGAACGGAAGAACTTTGTCGAAATTTCTCGGGCACAACATCATCGTTGCGCCGTTTTGAACAAGAGAAATACGACGACGCTCGGACCGGCTGAAGCTTACGACGGCGGCGCTCAGTGAGTGGACAATGGACGGGATGTACGGCGTTGCGGCTGAATCTTGGGGTTCGGACGCAGGTGCCTATGGGACATGTGCGAGATGACAACTTGCCGTGAGCAATCGCGGTGAGGCGGGGAGGTTGCATGCTTTACGGACACATCGCTGCTAGACATCAAGAGCTGGTTCCGGATCACGCCACCTTAGCGGTCAACACCGTCAGCGCCGCCATCGGTCCTCCCCTCCTCGCGCATCAGAGTATGCGCTGACCTCGCAGAGAACACCCTCGACCAGCATCGATCTGCCCAACGGCGTGCGCGCCGGATGGCGAAGCTTTGCCTGGAGTTGAGCCTCCGCTCGAGGTCTCGCCCGGCAGATCCGTCCTTCGACGGGACATCTGCACGGCGATCACACGACACCACCACTCAATTCGAAAAGTTGCGACTGCCATGACAAATTCGGAACAGGAACGCTGGTCTCGCGTGAAGGGTCGCCTGCGCTCGACCGTCGGCGAGGACGTCTATACGAGCTGGTTTGCCCGCATGGACCTCGAAGCCGTTCAGGACGAAAGCGTCCATCTGTCGGTGCCGACGCGCTTTCTGAAGAGCTGGATCCAGGCGCATTACGCCGAGCGCGTGCTGTCGGCGTGGCAGGCTGAGATGCCAGAGGTTCATCGCATTGACCTGTCGGTTCGCACCGCGATGCGTTGCGCGGCCCCCGCCAAGGAAGCGCCTGCGCCGGTCGAGGCGCGGCGCCCCGAGCGCAGCGACGCCAAGCCGGCCGCCGACACCCGCGCCCCGCTCATGACGCCGGTCGCAGCCAGCCACGACGCCCTCGGCGGCTCGCCGCTCGATCCGCGCCTGACCTTTGCCAGCTTCGTCGTCGGTCGTGCCAACACGTTGGCGCATGCCGCCGCGCGTCAGGTGGCCGATGGCCGCCGCGGCGACCCTGTCATGTTCAATCCGCTCTACATTCATGCCGGCGTCGGCCTCGGCAAGACGCATCTGCTGCAGGCCGTCACCTGGGCTGGCAATGCCGGCGGCGAGCGCAAGGTGCTGTATCTCACCGCCGAGAAGTTCATGTACGGCTTCGTTGCGGCGCTGAAATCGCAGACCGCGCTGGCCTTCAAGGAAGCGCTGCGGGGCATCGACGTGCTCGTCATCGACGACCTGCAGTTCCTGCAGGGCAAGTCGACGCAGGCGGAGTTCTGCCACACGCTGAACGCGCTGATCGACGCCGGCCGCCAGGTGGTGATCGCCGCCGACCGGCCGCCGTCGGATCTCGAGAGCCTCGATGACCGCGTCCGCTCGCGGCTCGCCGGCGGCCTCGTCGTCGAGATGGCGACGCTCGGCGAGGATCTGCGCCTCGGCATTCTCAAGTCGCGCGTTGCCGCAGCCCGCGCGCATCATGCGAGCTTCGACGTGCCGGAGCCGGTGCTCGACTATCTCGCCCGCTCCATCACCCATAACGGCCGCGACCTCGAAGGCGCCATCAACCGCCTGCTGGCGCACTCCAAGCTGAACAACCAGCCGGTCACGCTCGACATGGCCGAGCGCGAGGTCCGCGACCTCGTCCGGCCGCAGGAGCCGAAGCGGATCAAGATTGAGGACATCCAGCGCGTCGTCGCACGGCAGTACAATGTCAGCCGCTCCGACCTTTTGTCGTCGCGCCGCACCGCCAACGTCGTCCGCCCCCGCCAGGTGGCGATGTACCTGGCCAAGACGCTGACCCTGCGCTCCCTCCCCGAGATCGGCCGCCGCTTCGGCGGACGCGACCACACCACCGTGCTGCACGCCGTGCGCAAGATCGAGGCGCTGGTCGGCAAGGACGTCGCGCTGAACGACGAGGTCGAGTCGCTCAAGCGCCAGCTGCAGGACTAGCTCACGGCACGGCCAGCCCGATCGGCCAGGGGCGCGGACAGAAGGTCCGGCCCCAGCCGCGGCCATCCACCTTTAGACGGACAGTCGAAGCGGGGCCGCCGGATCGCGGAAACGCCTGCCGAAACATGGGAAATCCGGCCCGCGCTCCCTTGCGCTTGGGCCCTATCCGCGCCACTTTACGCCTCCCCTTCACGCTCCTGGACGCTGAGAAAAGCGCCGTTCGGGCGCGAGGTGCCATCGGCCGCGGCGCTGTTCCAGCCCGCCGGCATTCCAGGACAAGCTCAGTTGGGAACGGGCGGGTAGTGCAATGAAAGTAACCGTCGAACGCGCGCAGCTCCTGAAGTCGCTGGGCCACGTCCATCGCGTGGTCGAGCGGAGGAACACGATCCCGATCCTCGGCAACGTGCTGGTGCGCGCCGAGAACGCCCGGCTGTCGCTGCGCGCCACCGACCTCGATCTCGAAGTGACGGAGACGCTGGCGGCGGAGACCGCTACCGCGGGCTCCACCACCGTCCCGGCGCACATGTTCTATGACATCGTGCGCAAGCTGCCGGATGGCTCGCAGATCGTGCTGGAAAGCGACGGCGAGCGCGCGGTGCTGGCGATCCGCGCCGGCCGCTCCAAGTTCACCCTGCAGACGCTGCCGGAGAGCGACTTCCCGGATCTCGCGGCCGGCGAAATGACGCACGCGTTTGGCGTTCCCGCCAAGGACATCAAGAGCCTGATCGACCGCACGCAGTTCGCGATCTCCACCGAGGAGACGCGGTATTATCTCAACGGCATCTATCTCCACGCCGGCGGCACGGCCAAGCAGCCGACCTTGCGCGCGGTCGCCACCGACGGCCACCGTCTGGCGCAGGTCGACCTGCCGCAGCCCGCGGGCGCGGCCGAGATGCCCGGCGTGATCGTGCCGCGCAAGACCGTCGGCGAGGTGCAGCGGCTGATCGAGGACAATGACAGCGAGATCAAGATCGAGCTGTCGCAGGGCAAGATCCGCTTCACCCTGGGACAGGTGGTGCTGACCTCGAAGCTGATCGACGGCACCTTCCCCGATTACGGCCGCGTCATTCCGCAGAACAACGACAAGGAGCTCGTCGTCGACAAGGCCGACTTCGCCGCCGCCGTCGACCGCGTCTCCACCATCTCCAGCGAGCGCGGCCGCGCGGTGAAGCTCGCGCTCTCAGCCGGCAAGCTGGTGCTGTCGGTGACCAATCCGGACTCCGGCAGCGCGACGGAAGAGCTCGAGGTCGAATACGCGTCCGACGCGCTCGATATCGGCTTCAACTCGCGCTATCTGCTCGACATCGCCGCCCAGATCGAAGGCGAGGTCGCGGTGCTCAGGCTCGCCGATCCGGGCTCGCCGACTTTGATCCAGGACCGCGACAACAGGAACGCGCTGTACGTGCTGATGCCGATGCGGGTGTGAGGCAGTTCGCGAGAGAATTAAGTAAACTCGTCATGGCCGGGCTTGACCGGGCCATCCATCTCAAAACATGGCCTACTGGGTGTACATTCTCGCCAGCAAGCCCGGCGGCACGCTCTATGTCGGCGTGACCAACGATCTCGTTCGACGAGTCTACGAGCATCGCGAAGACCACGCAGAGAGCTTCACAAAACGCTACGGCGTCAAGCGGCTGGTCTACTTCGAGGCGCATGAAACGACCGCCGGAGCATTGCAGCGTGAGAAGAACATCAAGCACTGGTCGCGCGAATGGAAGATCGATCTGATCGTCGGGAACAATCCGGATTGGCGCGATCTCTATGATGAAATAGTCCGCTGACGCGGACGATGGATTGCCGGGTCAAGCCCGGCAATGACAGAACTGGGCTTGTAACTCCTTTCGATGACCCCCTCCCGCATCAACCGTCTCGCTCTGACGCATTTCCGCAGCTATCGCGCGGCAAGCGTCAGCGTGCAGGCGGACATGGTGGCGCTGGTCGGGGCCAATGGCGCGGGCAAGACCAATTGCCTGGAGGCGATCTCGTTCTTCGCGCCGGGGCGCGGCCTGCGTCGCGCCACGCTGGAAGACGTCGCCGACAACCAGGGCGACGGCTCCTGGGCGATCTCGGCGGAGATCGAGGGCGCGCTGGGGCTCGCGACCTTCGGCACCGGCATCGAGCCGCCGCGCAGCGACGCCAGCACGACGCGGCGCTGCCGCATCGATCGCGAGCCGGTCGGCTCCGCGGCCGCATTCGGCGACCACATCCGCATGGTGTGGCTGACGCCGGCGATGGACGGGCTGTTCATGGGCGCGGCGTCCGAGCGGCGGCGGTTCTTCGACCGGCTGGTGCTGGCGATCGACAGCGAGCATTCCAGCCGCGTCTCGGCGCTGGAGCGTTCGTTGCGCTCACGCAACCGGCTGCTCGAGGTGCGCAATTTCGACGACCATTGGTGTGACGCGATCGAGCGGGAGACCGCGGAGCTTGCGGTTGCCGTGGCGGCGAGCCGCGGCCAGACCGCGGTCAAGCTCGCGGCGATGCTGCGCCAGCGTGGCGCGGCTTCGGCCTTCCCGTCCGCCGAGATCGCGCTCGACGGCTGGATGGAGAATGCGCTGCTGACCGAGCCCGCGCTTGCGGTCGAGGACCGCTATCGCGCGCTGCTGCGTGACAACCGCGCGCGCGATGCCGCCGCGGGCCGCACGCTCGACGGCCCGCATCTCACCGATCTGCACGTCGTCTACGCGCCGAAGAGCATGCCGGCGCGCGACGCCTCGACCGGTGAGCAGAAGGCGCTTTTGATCGGTCTCATCCTCGCGCATGCGACGCTGGTCGCCGAGACCACCGGCATCGTGCCGATGCTGCTGCTCGATGAGATCGTCGCCCACCTCGATCCCGGCCGCCGCACCGCCTTGTTCGCCGAGCTCGGCACGCTCGGTGCCCAGGTGTGGCTCACGGGCGCCGATCCCGCCGCCTTCGCTGAGCTGCGCGAGCTCGGCGAGATTTTCGACGTCGAAGGCGGCCGCATCACCGCACGGCGGTAACTCATTCCGGCATTGAACCTATCAGTTCCCAGACCCGACTAGCTGTCGTTGGACGGCGTGACGGTGTCGGCCGCGTCCGACAGCGTCCCGCAGGCCAAGCGCCTTCCATCGAATTCCTGGAGATCTGTCATGTTAAAGCTCAGGCCGCAGGCCACCGCCGCGCCGCGACTGCGGCTGTTCGCATGCGGGCTGTTGCTGCTGGCGAGCTGCGCAACGGCCCGTGCCGATGACGCCATCGTCGACGTGCATGCGCTGCCGCGGCTCGAGGGCGCCGTCGAGGATACCTCGCGCTCCGATCGCTACCGCGCCATCTACCGTCTGCCGACGCCGCCGGCCGCAACGAATGCGGCCACGCAGCAGCTGCTGAGTGCCGACGGCTGGGTGCGCTATGTCCGTCCGCTCGAGGAGCGCAATACGACGCTCAACTACAAGAAGGGCAAGCAGGGCCTCTCCGTCTCCTTCACCGGCAGCGGTGGCCGAATGGATCTATCCGAGGTGAGCTACTCGCCGCAGCGGATCTACGCCGATCTGCCGTTCCCCGACGGCGCCGCGGACATCGTGTTCGACGAAACCCGGCCTTATCTGTCCTGCGTCGTGCCGTCGGCGCTCGAGGCGACGCAGGCGACTTTCGCCAAGGAAATGACCGCGATCGGCTGGCAGCCGCTCACGGCTGAAGCCGCGACGCGCTGGCCGAATGCCGATCTCGGCGCGACCACGCCGAGCGGCGTGCGTACCTTCTACGACCGCGTCACCAATGACGGGCCACGCCGCCAGAATCCTGTCATGCTGACGCTGACCCGGCGCGCCGACGGTAAGACCCAGGTCGAGATCCGCGTCGCGCCATTCGCACTTCCAGCCCAGCTCGAAGCCGGCGACGACCGCGCCGGCCTGCCGATGCCCAAGCCGACCAAATCGTCGCAGAGCTTGGGCAGCGCGACCTCGCCGACCCGGCAGGCCAAGGGCGCCGTGATCGCCGAATTGTCGGCGGTGCTCGCCTTCTACACAAGCGAGCTGCCGGCGCGCGGCTTCCGGATCGAGGCGGCCGCGCCGGGCACGCCCGATGACGTGACGCTCAAGGTCACCTCATCAGAAGAGACCGGAACGCTGAAGCTGTCGCGCAGCTATGATCTGACCATGGTGGAGCTGTCGATGCGCGCCACCGAGGCGGCGCTCGCCGCGCGTGCCAGGGCCAAGAAGGACGCCGACGACAAGTTCATGGCGGACGCCGCCGCGATGGCCAAGCAGGTCATCGCCGCCGACGAGCTCCGCCGCGCGCAGCAGGCCGGCGCCATGTCGGATGCGCCGGTGAAGGCGCTGGCCGACAATCCCGCCTCGATCGCGCTGCCCGAGACCGCCGAGGCGGTGGAGTTCGACGGCAGCCAGGGCCGGCTGGAGTTCAAGTCCAGCTCATCGGTGAAGGCACTCGCCGGCTTCTTCCGCTCGACCCTGAAGACGGCCGGCTATAGGGAAGCGCCGACCGTGATCGACAACGCGACCATGGCGCATCTGGAGTTCTCGGCGAAGGGCAAGTCGGTCAGCTTCACGATCATGCAGATGGGCCCGAAGGTGAACGTGACAGCCGACGGCACCGGCCTGATCGCGGTCGCCAAGCCGGCCACCGCCCAGGCTGCGACGCAGCCGGCCAAGGATGCGGCCCCGCTCGAGGCCGATCCGTCCTCCGCGCTGCCGGTGCCCAGGGAGCGCAGCGCGACCTCGCTGGCGACCTCCAAGCCGCCGGGCTTCGATACGCCGGTGCGTCTCGAGCTCGAGGCCAGCGTGCCCGCCGATCTCAATGCCGTGCTGGCGTTCTACCGCGCCGAGCTGACCAGGCTTGGCTGGCAGGAGAAGGCCGAGGCGGCACAGATCGGCGCCGACAAGGCCCGTCTCGCCTTCAACTCGCCGCAGGGACCGGCCGTGCTGACGCTCGGCCGCGCCAGAGGCGAGACCTCGATCAGGCTGGTCCAGAAGAACGCGGACGCCGCGGCCAAGGCCGACATCCTGCCGAAGCCGGGACTGGCCAAGCTCATGCTGGGCAATGTCGGCGAGGCCGATGCCGTGCTCACGATCAACAAGCAGACGGTCAGGATCGCGGCCGGCACCGGCAGCCCGAAGACGCCGAAGGGACCGCTGCTCGATCTGCCGGCGGGCAAGTACCGCTACGAGATCAAGATCGCCGGCCGCGCAGCGATCAGCGACACGATCGAGCTCGGCGCCGGCGACGCCTGGGGCCTCATGGTCGGCCCGACCGGCCAGGCCCTGCCGCTGCCGCTCTACTGAGCTTGCGAACGCTCTCTCGCAGCGATTGAGATGCCACTCTCAGGCCGCCCCCACGGGCGGCCTGATGCCGCTGGAACGCCGCCCGGAGCGCGCTTTCGACACCCCTTCCGAGGCCCGGCCAAAGGCGTGCCGAATCGGGGTTTCGCACGCCCCGAAGAGGGCCCTCGAACGGCTTGAAAAACCGTTAAAAAAACCCATCTCTTCAATATCTTAAGGCACGCCTTTTTGCGCTAGGCGCGCCTCGTCTTTCATGGCACAAATAGCGCTCCCAGCACCCCAGCGCGACATCGCCCTTCGGGACCCCTTCAAAGGCCTCACATGACCGAACCCGCCCGGCAAACCATCGCCGACAACGAGCCTGCAACCGCGAACGAATACGGCGCAGAATCGATCCGGGTGTTGAAGGGCCTGGATGCCGTGCGCAAGCGCCCGGGCATGTATATCGGCGACACCGATGACGGCTCCGGCCTGCATCACATGGTCTACGAGGTCGTCGACAACGCGATCGACGAGGCGCTGGCCGGTTATGCCAGCCGTGTCGAGGTCGTGCTCAACGCCGACAATTCGGTCACCGTGCGCGACGACGGCCGCGGCATTCCGGTCGACATCCACAAGGGCGAGGGCGTCTCGGCCGCCGAGGTCATCATGACCCAGCTGCACGCCGGCGGAAAGTTCGACCAGAACTCCTACAAGGTCTCCGGCGGTCTGCACGGCGTCGGCGTCTCCGTGGTCAACGCGCTGTCGAGCAAGCTCGAGCTGCGCATCTGGCGCGACGACAAGGAGCACCTGATCGAGTTCGCCCATGGCGACGCCGTGGCGCCGCTCAGCGTGGTCGGCGAGGCGCAAGGCAAGCGCGGCACCGAGGTGACGTTCCTCGCCTCGACCGACACCTTCAAGATCGTCGAATACGACTACGCGACGCTCGAGCACCGCCTGCGCGAGCTCGCCTTCCTCAACTCCGGCGTCCACATCATCCTCTCCGACATGCGGCATGCGGTCGAGAAGCGCGAGGAGATGTTCTATTCCGGCGGCGTCGAGGAGTTCGTCAAATATCTCGACCGCAACAAGAAGGCGATCGTTCCCAATCCGATCATGGTGCGCTCGGAGGCCAACGGCATCACCGTCGAGGCGGCGCTGTGGTGGAACGACAGCTACCATGAGAACGTGCTGTGCTTCACCAACAACATCCCGCAGCGTGACGGCGGCACCCATCTCGCCGGCTTCCGCGGCGCGCTGACGCGCCAGGTCAACGGCTATGCCGAGGCCAATGCGAAGAAGGAAAAGATCGCGCTGACCGGTGACGACTGCCGCGAGGGCCTCACCGCGGTGCTGTCGGTGAAGGTGCCGGATCCGAAATTCTCATCGCAGACCAAGGACAAGCTGGTGTCCTCGGAAGTGCGTCCCGTGGTCGAGAACGTCATCAACGAGGCGCTGTCGGCGTGGTTCGAGGAGCATCCGTCGGAGGCCAAGACCGTCGTCGGCAAGGTGATCCAGGCGGCGGCTGCCCGAGAGGCCGCGCGAAAAGCGCGCGAGCTGACGCGCAAGAACCCGCTCAACAACATCGCCTCGCTGCCCGGCAAGCTCGCCGACTGCCAGGAGAAGGATCCGGCCAAGTCCGAGCTGTTCATCGTCGAGGGTGACTCGGCCGGCGGCAGCGCCAAGCAGGGCCGCAACCGCGAGTTCCAGGCGGTGCTGCCGCTGCGCGGCAAGATCCTCAATGTCGAGCGCGTCCGTCCCGACAAGATGCTGTCGAGCGAGCAGATCGGCACCCTGATCACCGCGCTCGGCACCGGCATCAGCGACGACTTCTCGATCGACAAGCTGCGCTATCACAAAATCATCGTGATGACCGACGCCGACGTCGACGGCGCCCACATCCGCACCCTGCTCTTGACGTTCTTCTACCGGCAGATGCGCCAGATCATCGACCGCGGCCATCTCTACATCGCGCAGCCGCCGCTCTACAAAGTGACGCGCGGCAAGTCCGAGCAGTATCTGAAGGACGAGCGCGCGCTCGAGGACTATCTGATCGGCACCGGCCTCGACGATTGCGTGTTCAGGACCGCCGAGGGCGAGGAGCGCAAGGGCCGCGACCTGCTGGCGCTGGTCGAGGAGGCGCGCCTCGTGCGCAACATCCTGCGCAATTTGCACAGCCGCTACGACCGCAAGGTCGTCGAGCAGGCGGCGATCGCCGGCGTCTTGCGCGCGGACATCACGCGCGACATCGCCACCGCCGACGCCGCCGCCGAATACATCGCCAAACGGCTGGACGTGCTGGCGGACGAGGTCGAGCGCGGCTGGATCGGCCACTTCGTCGAGGGCCAGGGCTTTACGTTCGAGCGCACTGTGCGCGGCGTCAAGGACGTGGCGGTCATCGACGACGCGCTGCTGGCCTCGGCCGACGCGCGCAAGCTCGACGACTACGCCGCCCGCCTGCAGGACGCCTATGCCAAGCCGGGCTCGCTCCGCCGCGGCGATACGCAGACCGTCATCCATGGGCCGGTCGACCTGTTCGAGGCGGTCACCGATTCCGGCCGCAAGGGCATCGCGATGCAGCGCTACAAAGGGCTGGGCGAGATGAACCCGCAGCAGCTGTGGGAAACCACGCTCGACACCGAGGCGCGCACGCTTCTCCAGGTGAAGGTCAAGGAGGTCGACGAGGCCGACGACATCTTCACCAAGCTGATGGGCGACGTCGTCGAGCCGCGCCGCGAATTCATCCAGGACAATTCGCTGTCCGCAAACGTGGACGTGTAGGCGCGGGGACGCTCCAACGTCGGGCCTGTTTCTCTTCAGGAGTGACGCTCGCCCCTGTCATCCGCCTCGCCGGGCCGCCGCGAACTGCGTGAACCAGTCAAGCGCCGCCGGATTGCGAGTGGCATCCTTGCTTGCGACCTTGTCAGGAGCGTCGCCGAGCAGCAGCCTGCGGACCGGCACCTCCATCTTCTTGCCGGTCAGGGTCATCGGAATCTCCGGCACGGCGATGATGACGTCCGGGACGTGCCGCGGGCTGCGCTCGTGACGCAGCCGCTGCCGGATCTCGCCCTGCAGCGCGTCCGTCAGCGCGATGCCCTCGGCGAGTTGCACGAACAGCGGCATGTAGAAGCCGCCGTCCGGCTGCTCGATGCAGATGACGAGGCTGTCGGCGATGCCGGGGATCGCCTCCATCGTCCGATAGATCTCCGCCGAGCCGATCCGCACGCCATGACGGTTCAGCGTGGCGTCGGAGCGGCCCAGCACCTGGCAGCCGCCTCCCGCATTGAAGCGCACCCGGTCGCCATGGCGCCAGACTCCGGGATAGACGCCGAAATAGCTGTCCGTATAGCGGGCGAAATCGGCATCGCCCCAGAAGCAGAGCGGCATCGACGGCATCGGCGCGCGCACGACAAGCTCGCCGGGTTCGTCGATGATCTCTTCGCCCCCATCATCGAACGCGACCGCGGCCACACCGAGTGCCGGCGCCTGGATCTCGCCGGCATGGGTCGGCAGCAGCGGCGAGCCGGCCAGCAGGCCGGAGCAGAATTCCGTTCCGCCGGATTGCGACGAGGCCCAGACGTCGGGCTTGACCGCCTCGTGCACCCAGCGAAACACCTCCGGCGTCGACGGCGAGCCGACCAGCATCACCGACTGCAGCCGCTCCAGATTGAACTCGCGGCCCGGGACGACGCCCTGCTGCCGCACCAGCTGGATGTAGCTCGGGCTGATGCCGAGCACGGTCACGCCGGCCGCTTCCACGAGGCGCCACACCAGGCGTGCATCCGGATGGCTCGGATGGCCGTCATAGAGCACAGAGGAGCCGTTCATCAGCGGCCCCCACATCAGCGTGTTCCAGACCATCCAGCCGGTCGTCGAGTAGAAGAACAGCGTGCCCTGCGCCTCGATCTCGAAATGGAACGCTGCCGATTTGTAGTGCTCGAGCACGATGCCGTGGTGATTGTGCACGATCGGCTTCGGCAGGCCGGTCGTTCCCGAGGTGAACAGCACCCACAGCGGATGATCCGACGCGACGCGCGTGAAGTGGAATGCGCCGCGCGCGATCGCCGGGCCGTCGAGCAGGTCGGGCCACGCCCGGATGCGGCCACGAAACTCCGTCGCCTTGCGGGCGGCCGGATGATAGTCGAGCATGACCAGCATCTCGGCGCTTGGCAGCGCCGCGAGGATGACCTCGAGATCGCCGATGCGGTCGAAATCCTTCCCGCCATAACGATAGCCGTTGACGGCGAAGACGAGCTTCGGCGCGATCTGCGAGAAGCGGTCGATCACCGTCTGCGCGCCGAATTCCGGCGCCGCCGAGGACCAGACAGCGCCGATCGCGGTGGTCGCCAGCATCGCGATGACGGCCTCTGGAATGTTCGGCATGTAGGCGACGACCCGGTCGCCCTCGCCGATTCCCATCTCGCGCAGCGACGTGGCGAGCCGCCGCACGCGGCCCGCGATCTCGCTCCAACTCGCCGTCGTCAGCGGACGCAGCTCCGAGCCGTGATGCAGCATCGGCCGATCGGGGTTGCCGCTCAACTCGTGGCGCAGCACGTGCTCGGCGAAGTTCAGCCGCGTCCCCGTGAACCAGCGCGTGCGCGGCATCGGATCGCGCGAGACGACCTCGCCGATCTCGCCGTCGGCCATGATCTCGAAATAGTCCCAGATCGAACGCCAGAACCCGGCGATGTCGTCGACTGACCACTGCCAGAGATCGTGATAGCCGGAAAAGCTGCGGCCCCGCGAAGCGAGCCAGTCGAGATAGCGGCGGATGTTGGCGCGCGCCAGTCGCTGCGGCGAGCAGGTCCAGACATCAGCTTGATCATCGGCCATTCCAGCGTGTCTCCATTCCTGCCGCAGCGGCGGGAGCCGACCATCGGCCGCGCCAAACCGGCCGTCAAGAACATGGCGCGTTCCGCGGGCCTCCGCCGCGCCGCCGTGGCAAAGTGGCCCGCCGCGATTTTCCGGCATTGATTCCGCTTTGGAATTGGCGCTAGGAGTCGGTCTCATGAGGACCCCGGCGGGCTGTGAACCAGGTTCGCGGTCGCCGGATTGCGGAACGGGTTGATCCCGCTGGACACCTTGTGCCCGAACGCCGTCGCGAAGCCGGCAAGGGCAGCGGCCACACGCTTCGACAACGGATCATCACCGCATGGCGCCCATTCAATACATCGTCGAGGGCGGTCACCGGCTCAAGGGCGCGATCGAGCCGTCGGGCAACAAGAATGCCGCGCTGCCGATCATCGCCGCGGCGCTGCTGACCGACCACCCCGTGACGCTCGACAACGTGCCGCGCATCCGTGACACCGAGACGCTGGTCGAGCTGATCCGCTCGGTCGGCGCGTCAGCCGAATGGCGCGGCCGGAACCGGCTCGCGATCCACGCCAAGGAGATCCGCGCCGCCGATCTCGATCCGGACCTGTGCGCGCGCATCCGCGCCTCGATCCTGCTCGCAGGTCCCCTGCTGGCCCGCTGCGGCGAGGTGGCGCTGCCGCCACCCGGCGGCGACGTCATCGGCCGCCGTCGCCTGGACACGCATTTCCTCGCCTTCGAGCAGCTCGGCGCCACCGTCACCGCGAGCGATAAAATCGAGCTGCGCGCCTCCGGCCTGAAGGGCGCCGACGTCTTCCTCGATGAGCCCAGCGTCACCGCGACCGAGAACGCACTGGTCGCGGCCGTCGCCGCGCATGGCACGACATACCTGCGCAACGCCGCCTCCGAGCCGCACGTCCAGGATCTCGCGCATTTCCTCGTCGCGCTCGGCGCCAACATCGAAGGCATCGGCACCAACACCATGGTGATCCACGGCGCCAGCACGCTCGGCCAGGCGTCCTACGCGATCCAGCCGGATCACATCGAGGTCGGCTCGCTGATAGGCTTGGCCGCTGTGACGCGCTCGCCGCTGCGCATCGTGCGTGCGGGCACCGAGCATCTGCGCTCGATCCGCATGGGCTTCGAGCGGCTCGGCATCGTCTGCGAGGTCGCCGGCGACGATCTCATCGTGCCCTCCGACCAGACCATGAAGATCAAGGACGATTTCGGCGGCCACGTGCCGAAGCTGGAGGACCAGCCCTGGCCGGCCTTCCCGGCCGATGTGATGTCGATCGCGATCGTCACCGCCACGCAATGCGAGGGCGTGATCCTGATGTTCGAGAAGATGTTCGAGTCGCGGATGTTCTTCGTCGACAAGCTGATCTCGATGGGCGCCCGCATCGTGCTGTGCGACCCGCACCGCGCCATCGTCGCCGGCCCCAGCCGCCTGCGCGGCGCCCGCGTCGTCTCCCCCGACATCCGCGCCGGCATGGCCATGCTGCTCGCCGCACTGTGTGCCGAGGGCACCTCCATCATCGACAACGCCGACCAGATCGAACGCGGCTACGAGCGCATCGACGAGCGCCTGAACGCGCTCGGCGCGAAGATCACCCGCGTGCCGGAGCGCGGGCGGTAGACGTTCGCTTTGCTCTCTCCGCGTCATTGCTAGCGCTGATGCATCGAGAACCAAACACGATACGTGAGGCTCAGGGCACATGACCATCAGCGAGATCACGCCCGATGTCGACCGTGATCGATGGCTCGCCGGTGCGGACTTCGCCGACGCCTTTCGCATCACCATCGACGGCGCGGCCCTCAATGCCCGCAACGCGGCCGAACGAATGCTGGGCCATACGCCCTGGTGGATGGCGGCGCTCCTGAAACTCCGCAATGCGCTCGTCCGGCCGTTCGGCTTGAAGACCTCGGGCGCGGACGCACGCCGTCCGCGTCCCATGATCGGGATCTTCCCGGTGATCAACGAAACGCCACGACAACTCGTGCTCGGCTTCGACGACAAGCATCTGGACTTCCGCGTTCTGGTCGACGTTGCGACGGTCGGCGCGAGCTCGCAGGTGACGGCGACGACGTTGGTCCAGACCCACAACGCGCTCGGCCGCATCTATCTCACCGTCATCACACCGTTTCACCGCCTCGTGGTGAAGGCCACGCTGCGGCAGGTCGCGGTGACCACCTGATCTCGCCCGACCCTGCTCCCTCCTCCGTCATGATCTCGAACGGTTGTCCCGACAATAACGCAGCGGCAGGATGGGCAAAGCGCCGCCGACAGCAGACTCGTGCCCACCATGAGGCGGCGCACGACCTCATCTTGATGGGCACGGCGCGAGCGTCATCGCACGCAGGCCGACAGAGCGCGGCGCGCATTTACCCACCTTGCGAATCTCCATACACGTCGCGGAACATCAGCATGCGCCCAAGATGCCGCTCGCTGTCGCCGGGAAACCCGCACCGCGTCGCGAACTCATCGGCATCGCGATAGGTCCCGAACAGCCGGTCCCAGATCGGCAGATCGCCGTAGTTGCCGGCATGCACATCGAGCTCGTGGTGCAGCGAATGCAGCTCCGGGGTCTGCACCAGATATTTCAGCCAGCGCGGCGATTTGTAATTGGCGTGATAGAGGAACTCGCCGGTCGCCGCGAACAGATTGAACCATAGCGCGCCGGCAGGCGAGCAGCCGAGCAGCGGAAACAGGATCAACGCGGCGAGCGCGCTATCGGCCAGCATCTCGATCGGATGCTTATAGAACGCCGTGATGGTCTCGATGCGTCGCGGTGAATGATGGACCTGATGAAACAGCAGCCACCAGCCGTTCAGATGGCGGATGCGATGCCACCAGTAGAAGAAGAAGGTGCCGACCAGCCACGCAACAAACCCCTGCAGCGCCGGCGAATGGAGCCGCCCCAGTTGGAGCAGCGACGCGCCGTCGAGCAGTTGCATCCACAGCCTGCCGGTCAGGAGTGTGATGGCGAGCTGCGACAGGATCACGATGAGGACGCGACCATACCATCCGGGCGAATTGGGCAGTTCGCGGCCCGGAGCGATCCGCTCCAGGATCATGAAGGCGGCGGCACTGGCCACGGTCAACAGCGGAGGAATCACGAGCGGGGTCATGAGCGGATCACCTGGGCTTGCAGACCCGCTCACCGGGCCTGCTCATGGTGCCGCTACGACAGCACCGCAGGCCGCCCAGGTCGATGACACGGACGTACTAGGCCGCTCACGGCTGCCGCGGCTGCGATCATTTCAGGGCCGCGATCAGCTGGCTGCGCTTGCTGATGCCGAGCCGCTCATAGATGACGCGGAAATGATTGCCGACGGTGTGCTCGGAGATGCCGAGGCGCGATGCGATGGTCTTGTCGGGCAGGCCCATCAGCGCGAGATCGACCAGCTCGCGCTGCCGCTCCGTGAGCTTTCCCAGGTCGATCCCCTGCGCCGCCACCTGCTCGGTCGCGAGGAACAGCGCGTGCAACACCGGCGCGATCAGGTTCAGCGACATCCGCAAATGCTGCTTCTGATCGGCCGCGACGCCGGCGAAGCTGAGATAGGTGCCGGCATTGGCGAACGGATCGATCACGCCGTGGCCGGCGACCACGCCGAGCGACAGCTCCTTGATCTCGTCGAGCTCGCGCGCCGTCGCGAAGGGCGGCGGATCGGCGGGATCGAGGATGAAGGCCGCGCGGTTCTGTACCCACCATGCGAAGCAGCCGCGCGCGCCGAGATCGAAGCTCTCCTCAAGGCCCGCCACGAAGCCATGGGGATAGCCTGACGTCACCAGGTTGCGCATCCGGATGCGGCCGCCGACGAGCCGGCCATAGGCGCCGAGAAAGCGCTGAAACGGAAAGAACCGCCGCAGCGGCCCCTCGACCCAGGCGAGGATCTGATCCTCGGTCACAGTGCCACCCGGCGCGGCACCGAGCGCCTCGATCCAGGCGTTGAGATCGGGCCGAGACGGCTCCGCGTCCCCGAGCCCGGACTTGCCCCCCTTCGCGCCGCGCACGCTCATCCCCCTGGTTTTGACACCTGACTCTAGCACAAACAGCCTGCCTTGCGCCGCGATCAGCGGGTATCGTCGTGTCGACGTCATCCACTCTCTGCAAGATCATGACAGGTGCCCGTTCAGCTTCGTTCACACACGACGCGCTCCGCGCGCTGGTTACGCGCGACGACGCCGCGTCGCTGGCGACCTTGCGCACAGCCGCAGCCGACGCCGACCAGTTCATCCGTCGGACCGCGATCGAGATCATCGGCCGGCACCCGAACGGGCAGGGCCTGCGCGACGTCGTCTTGACCGCACTCACCGACACGTCCGACTATGTCGTGCGCGCGAGCTGCGAGGTCATCAAGGACAGGGCATGGAACGAGGCCCACGACGCCGTGGCGCGCTTGCTGCGCAGCCCGTCCCCAGCCACGCGACAAGTCGCCATCCGAGCGCTGGGCAAGATCTGGCGGCCAACGGACTTTGAAGCGGTCCGTCGCATCTACAATTGCGATGCCGTTCTGGCCGTGAAGCGCGAGGCCGCATGGGTGTTGCGCGCACAGGCCACGGCCGCCGATTGGCGGCAGCTGTTCGAGGACTTGCGCGGCGACGACCTGCCTCGGCATCGCGCATGGGCGTGCGAACTGGCCGCCGCGTTCGGCGGCCCGACGACGATTCCCATCATGGACGCGCTGTGCGCCGATCGCGACGGCCATGTTCGCAAGGCGGCGGAGAAGGCCATCACCACGCTCCGCGCGCGTCGCTCGGATGACGACAATTCCGATTCCGTCGGCACAGAGCGCCGCTAGCCGAGGTCCCCATGCAGGACGTCCACGATCTCATTCCGCGCAGCAAGCATGACCTCGATCGCGCCCGCGCGGCCGTCCAGGCCGGCTATCCCACCGTTGCGCCGATCCTGCCGCAGCTGACGGCATGGCTGCAGGACGGCAATTGGCCCGTGGCTCACATTCTCGCGCCCTTTCTCGCCGCGATCGGCGCACCGATGGCGCCGCACATCTGGCATGTCCTGAGAACGGACGATGAGGTGTGGAAGTATTGGATCCTCGGCTGGATCATGCCGTCGCTTCCGGAGGATGTCGCCGCGCAATTCCGCCCGGAGCTGGCGCGCCTCTGTCATGCGCCGACGGAGAGCGAACGACAGGAAGAGCTCGACCATCAGGCGCGCGACGTGCTGACGACATTCGGCTGGACTTGAAGGCGCGCCGCGCCTTGCCGCTGCAGCTTGCGCCATTCGACGCTCATGGTCGCCGTTGATGCGACCAGCCGCGATCCGCAACGGGATCAAAGCCCATCGCCTCCCAGAAGCGCGCCGAGACGTTGCTGCCCGTATGGACCGTCACGAGCACGACCTTGCTGGCGGCCGCGCGCAGCAAATCTGCGACGATGGTCTGCGCCACTCGGCGCCGCCTGAAGTCCCGTCGCACGTAAAGCCGCCGCATGCGCCACGCCGGGTGCTCCGCCGCTGCCGGCTCGTCGGTGATCGCGCCAATTCCGGCCAGCGCCCCGCCGACATGAGCGGCGATCACGTGGTGAAACATGGCTGGCGTCCGGGCGAACTCGACCGAGAGCCGCGCCATGTTGGCATGACCATCGGCCGCTGCGTCCAGCTCGAGCCTTGCGAAATCAGCGGGCAGCTCATCCAGGATCGGTACAAGCACGATGGCCATGGTCAACTCACTCCATGCGGCAATGGCCGTCCCGACGGCGCCGACGCAAGGCTCCACGCGGATGAGGGACGGCGACTCACGCTGCGCCTCCCGCACCAACCTGCGACGAAGATAGCTCCAGGCAAACGGCAGGCAGGCTGAATTTTACGTGCGAGAATAGACGAAATTCGTCAGCCGGCGCAGCGACATGCCTCAAGCAAGATCGGTTTACCCGAAAAATCTGCTTGCTTTGATTCCGAAAATCGGAAACAATGCGCGCATCCCGTCCTCATGAGAGGGACGCTTCGCGATCGTCACGGACCGTGGAGGGCGGGGATGCGATGGGTACGGCGGCTCACAGCGTGCACTCGGGCTCCGCTCGAGGCTGGCACGTGGACGAATGAGCGGCCGTGTACGGCGAAATCGTATGGTCCTGGCCTCCCGACGCTGAGGTCAAGCCGGCGGGCGATCCGCCGGCGACGGTGGCCAACAAGCCCGGCGCACCGGGGAGAGTACGTATAAGCCGTTCCAACCATTGCGCAGGGAAGGCCGGATGCGCGGCCCACCTGTGGTGACTGCCGCCTGCTACTTCTTTTGCAGGCGGGCCATGGGTGTGGTCAAGCACCCGGCCTTCCCTGCGCCCTCTCAGTTCCGAGGGCCGTCGATCGAGCAAAGCTCGGGCGCAATGCGTCGCGAGATTGCGGACTCACGAACGCAGCATCTGTGCAATGCCGAAGCGCGTCACGCCCTGGATGAACTTCTGCTTCGTCGGTCTGCGCTCCTACGCCGCACATCCCCGGGACGGAACCTGCCCGCATGATGTGCATGCCATCACGGGGACTGCTATAGCCGCGCGCATGAGCTCCTCAACGGCAACCGGCCACGCGCCGCCAACACCACCCTCTCTCACGCTCGAACTCTGGGACACCATCCGCCTCGCCGCGCCGATGGCGCTGACGCAGCTGTCGCAGATCGCGATGATGTCGACGGATCTCGCCTTCATCGGACGTGTCGGCGGCGACGCCGTCGCAGCGGCGGCCCTGGCGGGCACCGTGTATTTCGTCGGCTCGACCTTCGGCATGGGCCTGATGTCCGCGGTCGCGCCGCTCGCGGCGCAGGCGTTCGGCGCATCCGATACGGCGCTGGTGCGGCGCGCGCTGCGCGTCGGGCTGTGGGCCGGACTGTTCATCGCGCTGCCGATCATGCTGATCGCGCTGAACGGCGAGGCCATCCTGCTCGCGCTCGGCCAGGCCCCGGGGGTGGCGCATCTCGCGCAACACTATCTGTCCGGGCTCGCCTGGGGCATTGCGCCGATGCTGTGGTTTCTGGCGCTGCGCAGCTTCATGGGCGCGGTCAACCGGCCCGAGCCGGTGCTCTGGATCACGCTGGGCGCGATCCCGCTCAACGCGCTGCTGGTCTACCCGCTGCTGTACGGCCAATGGGGATTTCCGCAGCTTGGCCTGACCGGCGTTGGCGTTGCGACATCGACCGTCAATCTGGGCACCTTTCTCGCCGGGCTGTGGTTCGCGGCGTTCCGCCCACCGTTCCGCGACTACCATGTGCTCTCGCAGCTCGGACGCCTCGATTGGCGGCTGATGCGGCAGCTTCTCGTCATCGGCGCGCCGATCTCGCTGTCGTTCCTGCTCGAATACGGCTTGTTCTCCGCGGCGGCGATCCTGATGGGCCTGATCAGCACGCCGGCGCTGGCCGCGCATCAGATCGCGCTGCAGATCACGGCCATCCTGTTCATGGTGCCGTTCGGCATCAGCATGGCCGCGACGGTCCGCGTCGGTCACGCAGCCGGGCGCAATGATGCACACGGCGGGCGCCGCGCCGGCCTGATGGCCCTGTTGCTCGGCCTTGGCCTCGCGGTGCTGTTCACGCTCGGCATCATCCTCGCGCGGTTCGAGATCGTGCAGCTATTCCTCGGCTCCGGCCTTGCCGATGCGCAAGCGACGGCAACGCTGGCGGCGACGCTGCTGCTGGTCGGCACCACCTTCTTCATCACCGACGCGCTGCAGACCATCACGGTCGGCGCGCTGCGCGGCATCAAGGATACGCGCATCCCGCTGCTGCTCGCCGTGCTCGGCTATTGGCTGATCGGCTTTCCCGCCTCGTACATCCTCGGTCTCCACACCGCGCTCGGCGCGACCGGAATCTGGATCGGGCTGTCGATCGGCACCGGCATCTACGCGGCGCTGCTGGTGCTGCGCTTTCTCAGGCTGTCACGATGAGCTCACGCGCCGGCCGTATCCGACGTTTCCTCGGGCTCCGGCCGGTGCGGCTTGCCGGTCGATGCGCCGGCCCATTCGGCCACCACGCGCTCGAGGTCGATCAGGTTCTGCCGCATCTGGTCCAGCGAGAAGCCGAGCGCGAAGAACCGTTCGGCGGCATCGCCCGGCAGGCCTCGTGTCAGACCGTCGCTGCGCACCGCGGCGACCGCCTCGGCATAGGCCTTGAGCGCGACATGGACAGGCCAGATCGCCGGCGGACCAGAGCCGTTGCGGATGGCGCCGGCGCAGCCGCGCAGATAGCCGGCAATGGCGTCGCTGACGCGGCTGACAGGTGCCGACAAACGCGCCTGCAGCTCCGAGGGCAGCGGCACCACGCTGGCGCGGCCGATCATCACGACATCATGGCGCAGCCGCAGGATCGTGCGCAGCATCGGCCCGGTGTCGGCGCCCGACGACAACCGCGCCGAGCGCTCGCGCTCGGCTTCGGCGCCCGTCGCATTCAACTCGGTCAGCGCCGCGCCGATGCCATCCTGGATCCGATGCAGCGCGTCGTTGTCTCGGCCGCGCGACAGGCCGGCCAGCAACTCGGTGAAAGCGGCGGCGATCAGCTCGAGCAGCCGCCCGGCGGCGCTGCGCATCTGCACATGCGCGCGCGAGGGCAGCACGAGGAACGACACGGCAAGACCGGTGAGCGCGCCGACGGCGACCTCGAACACCCGGTCGATCGCCGAGCCCAGCGGATCGAGATGCCCCATTGTCGGCACCAGCAGCACGATGACCGCGGTCACCGTCGCCGCGTTCAGGCTGGGATTGATCGCCGCGATGAAGGCGAGCGGCGTCACCGCCAGGATCAGCATGCCCAGCAGCTGCAGCTCGCCGGAATGCGGAATGAACACGGTGATGGCGCCGCCATAGATCGCGCCGCCGATCGTACCGAACATGTAGTCGCGCGTCGCCTTCAGCGAGCGTCCGACGCTGCCCTGCGTCACGATCAGCGAGGTCAGCACCGCCCACAGCGGCAGCTTGAGCTGGAAGGCGGTGGCGATGGCGAAGGCCAGCGTCGCCGCGACGGTGCCGCGGACGGCCAGCGACATCTGCGCCTTGCGGGCGCGCACCCGGCCGAACAGCTCCTTGAACGATGCCATCAGTCACTCACCTCGAACGGACCAGCGCGGCTGGCATGGCTGGTCCCCACCGGGGCCGACCGGCTTGAAAGGCGGAATCAGTCTGCCTAGGCTGCCTGCAACAACGCTGAGGAAACACGATGGCCCAGGAAACCGCAACGCTCGCCGCCTATGTCGCTGAGCTGAAATACGACGATATCCCGCCCGAGGTGCTCGACCGCGCCAAGGTGCTGACGCTCGACTTTCTCGGCAGCGCCATCCGCGCCCGGCGCGAGGCGGAATCGACGCCCTCGGTGGTCAAGATGCTGGCGGCGCTGAAGCTGGATGCGGCGGGAGAGGCCACCGTCTTCGGCGATTCCCGCACGTGGACGCCGGCCGTGGCGGCGCTGCTCAACGGCACGATGGGCCATTCGCTCGACTTCGACGATACGCACGCCGATTCCTCGTTGCATCCGAGCGCGCCCGTGGTGCCCGCGGCTTTCGCCGTCGGCGAAATGGTCGGCGCGTCCGGGCGCGAGGTGCTGACCGCGATCGTTGCCGGCTACGAGGTATGCTGCCGGCTCGGCAATGCGCTCGACCCGACCTCACATTACGCCCGCGGCTTCCATCCCACCGCGACGGCTGGCACGTATGGCGCAGCCGCTGCGGCCGGCAAGCTGTTCGGCCTGTCGGAGCAGCAGCTCATCTACGCCTTCGGCGTCTCCGGCAGCCAGGCCGCCGGCTCGCTGCAATTTCTCGTCAACGGCGCCTGGAACAAGCGCTATCAGGTCGGCGCGTCCGCGATGAACGGCGTGATCGCGGCGACGCTCGCCAAGAATGATTTCGTCGGGGCGATCGAGTCCGTCGAAGGCAAGCACGGCCTGCTGGTCGGCTACACCGACACGCCGCATCATGAGAAGGCGGTTGCGGGGCTTGGCAGCACCTATGAGACGATGAAGATCGGCGTGAAGCCGTATCCGAGCTGCCGCTACACGCACGCCGCGATCGACGCCATCATCGCGCTGCGCCGCGAGCACAATCTGACGCCGGACCAGGTCAAGCGCGTCGAGGTCGGCCTGCATCGCAATGGCATTACGCTCACCGGCGATGCCGCGACCAAGCGTCACCCGACCTCGATCGTCGGCGGCCAGTTCTCGATGTTCTTCACCGGCGCACTGGCGCTCGATCAGGGCCGCTTCGGCTGGGACGACTACACGCGCCTGGGAGACAGCGCGATCAATGCGCTGGCCGACAAGTTCGACGTCGTGCAGGACGACAAACTCGAGGTCGGCCGCAGCCATCCGTTCGGCGCGCGCGTGACGATCACCACGGAGGACGGCGTGCACGAACGGCTGCACGACGATCCGTCGGGTGAGCCGACCTCGTTCCCGACAGCGCAGGCGATGAGCGACAAGTTCATCACCCTCGCGCGCCCTGTACTGAGCAGCCGTGCGCAGAGCTTTGCGGACGCGATCCTGTCGCTGGAGCGGTTCGATCGCGTTGAGCAGGCCACCGCATTGGGGAGAGCGTAGCGCATGCGTCACTCCCCTCGCGTTGCCGCCATCACGTCGCTGACGAGCTGTGCCACGCCGTCGATCTCCGGCGGCCAGTTCACGGTGCGGCCGAAGCGCGCGATCACCAGGCGTTCGGACGGGATCATGACGACATATTGGCCGAGCGTGCCCTTGGCGAAGAAGGCGTCGCGCGGCCAGCCATGCGAGATGCGGTAGTTGGCGCCGAAGCTGTCGCCGCGATTGGTCCAGAACCCGGCGCCGAGGCCGACGAAGGCGCCGGGGGTCGGCGTGGCGACGTAATCGACCCAGCCGGCCGGCAGGATGCGGCGGCCAGCGACGACGCCGTCGTCGAGATAGAGCTGCCCGAGCCGCGCCCAGTCGCGCGCCGTGGCCAGCATCTGGCTCGAGCCCTCCGGCGTGCCGGCGGCATCGAACTCGATGGTGACGTTGCGCATGCCGAGCGGATCGAACAGCTCGCGCTGCGCAAAGCGCAGCACATCCGCGGCACTGCCGCCGGCAGCGTCGCGGATGAGATGAGAGAGGATGACGGTGTTGCCGTCGTGATAGTTGCTGACCGCGCCCGGCGCGGTCTCGAGCGGCATCGATTCGGCAAACGCCGCGCGGTCGGACTCGACGAACTTCATGCGGTTGACCGGCTCGAGCGCCGACAGCAGCGAGGCCTGCAGCGAGCTGCCGAGCGCGAGCCCGGCGGTGTGGCGCAGCAGGTGATCGACGGTGATGGCATGGCGCGGATCCTTGTCGTCCCGCCACGCCGCCACCGGCGCGGGCGCATGCAGCGCGAGCTTGCCCTGGCGGACGAGGATGCCGATCAGGGTCGCGGTCATCGACTTGGTCGCGGAGAAGCCGAGCAAGGGCGTGTCGAGCGTGAAGCCCGGCGCATAACGTTCGGCGATCACCTTGCCGTCCTTGAGCACGACGACGGCATGCGTCCGCCGGAACGGCGGCGTGTCCGGCTCGGCGAAGGCCCGGTCGAGCGCCGCAGCCAGTTCCGGCGTAGCCGGCGCCACGACGCGCTTCGCGGCGATCTCGGGCAGCAAAGCGGGCTGCGGAGGAGAAGGCCGGAACGTCGGCCAGTCCTGCGCTTCGCCATGGTCCATATGGCAGCCGAGCCCGTCGCGATACACGGCATGGCTGCGGCCGAGCCCGAGCAGGCTCACGGTGACGTCCCTGGCGGCGCGATCCACCCGGACGTCCATTGCCCAGGTGAGCAGGCCGGCCCCTGGCATTGCCGCCCGCGTCTCGGACAGCACGCGGTCCGGGTCTTGGTTCGAGACGAAGGTCTCCGAGCACACCGTGCTGGCAATGAACCCGGTCGCGACCTCGGGCACATCACGGGCACGGGCGGCGCCGACCGCCAGGGCGGTGAGCGTGGTAGACGCGAGGAGGACGAGCAGCAGGCGGCGGCGGGTCATGGGAATCTCCGGCAGATGGACCTGCTCGACCAGACCGCAGCTCCGGCCGCAGCGCTCGCCGATTTCGAAATGGACCCCAGCTGGAATTCGCAACACCCTTGCCGATTTCGGAATTCTCCTTTGATCTCAACGTCAAACCGCTCACGCCGCGGACCGCCTGGTACGCCGATACTCCGTCGGCGTCACCCCGGTGACCGCCTTGAAGGCGCGGTTGAACGGGCCGAGCGACTGGAACCCGGCGTCCAGCGCGATGGTGATGACGGGCACCTCGGCCTGGGCGGGATCGGCGAGCGCGGCCTTGGCCTCCTCGATGCGGTGGTTGTTCAGGAAGCTGTTGAAGTTGCGGTAGCCGAGCTCGCCATTGATCAGCCGCCGCAGCCGGTACTCGGGAATGCCCAACCGGTTCGCCAGCATGCCGATGGTGACGTTCTCCTGGCGGTAGATCCGTTCATCCGCCATCAGCCGCATCAGCGCATCGACCAGCTTGCGATTGGCAGCCGTCTCAGCCGTGCGCGTGATAGCGGCAGGCGCGGCCTCGCTGATCACCACGGCCTGCGCCGCCTCGGGAGCAAACAGGTCGCCGGCGCCGACCCGCAGCAGCATCAGCGCGACGGCGCCCACGACAGCCAGGAACATCGCCGCATTGACCACATTGCCCAGCTCCGACGGGCCGCCGCCGGCGCTTGCGATCTGCAGCAGCGCGTTGACGCCGCCGTAAGCGAGCGCCGCCACGACGACGAACGCGCGGACGCGCCGCCGGCCTTCGACGAGATCGGCCGACCACGAGCGGATCGTCTGCGCCAGGGTCAGGCCGACGAAGCCGAGCGCCAGCAGATTGTTCGCGACGATGACGAGCTTCGCATGCCCGGCGGGACCGAGCAAGAGGCAGCTCAGCAGGCTGAACCCGAACACCGCGAGCCAGATCAGGCCATGCAACCAGCGCGGCTTGAAGCCGTCATCGAACAGCGCGCGGCAGAACAGCCAGAGCACGACGACGTCAGCCGTCGCGACCGCAATCAGCGGCGCGAATGCCAGCGACGGCGCCGCGCTGCCGCCGATGTTGAACGTCGCCGCATGCGCGGCCGAGCCGACCGCCAGCGCGATCGCAAGCCGCCCGACCGTCTGCGTGTTGAGCTCCCGCCACAACGACGCTGCCAGCACGGCAAGCAGCGCGATGGCGGCGGCGCGGAGTGCGAGATCGAGGCTTTCGAGCGGCATCATCACGGGTCCATTGTCGGCGCCGGAACTCTAGGCCGGACCGCGCCTCCATTCAAATCACCGGGACACCGCGACCTCGTGCCCTGCCGTCGCCTCGGCAAAGCTGCTAAGCTCGGGCTTCCATATCGCAGGAGCCTCCCATGAGCTGGCAGCCATCGATCGATCCGGAATTCGGCGATCCCACCTCCTGCGATGCGCTGGAGCATGTCATCGTGCCGCGCACCCGCGACCTCGGCGACGGCTTCGCCGTGCGGCGCGCGCTGCCGCATGGCCGCCGACAGATGGTCGGCCCGTTCATCTTCTTCGATCATTTCGGCCCGGTGCAGTTCGTCTCCGGCAAGGGCATGGATGTGCGGCCGCATCCGCATATCGGCCTTGCCACCGTCACCTATCTGTTCGACGGCGCCATCATGCATCGGGACAGCGAGGGCAACGTCCAGGAGATCCAGCCCGGCGCGATGAACCTGATGACCGCCGGCCGCGGCATCGCGCATTCCGAGCGCACGCCCGACTTGCAGCGGCAGAATGGCCAGCAGATGCTCGGCCTGCAGAGCTGGATCGCGCTGCCGGTCGAATCCGAGGAGATCGCGCCAAGCTTCCAGCATTATGCGGCAGGCGCGCTGCCGACGGTCAGCGACACCGGTTTTTCGGCGCGCATCATTGCCGGCAAGGCGTTCGGCAAGGCCTCTCCGGTGACGATGGTCTCGCCCTGGTTCTATGTCGAGGTCACGGCGCAGGCCGGCACGGTGGTGCCGCTCGATCCCGATCACGAAGAGCGGGCGATCTACATCGTCGACGGCGAGGTCGAGATCGCGCGCGAGCGCCACGAGGGGCCGCGGCTGCTGATCTTCCGCCCGGGCGACGCCATCAGCGTCCGTACGGTGAAGCCGACCCGGATGATGTTCCTCGGCGGCGACGCGCTGGAAGGGCCGCGCCATGTCTGGTGGAATTTCGTCTCCTCCAGCAAGGAGCGCATCGAGCAGGCCAAGCAGGACTGGAAAACCGGCCGGTTCGCCGCCGTTCCCCAGGAGCACGAGTTCATTCCGCTGCCGGAATAGGCTACAATTTCCCTCAACGAGGTCGCTCTGGCGCGACGCGGGCGGTCCACCTCTTCCGAAGGGAGAGGTCGGATTGCATCGACAGATGCAATCCGGGTGAGGGGTTGCGGTCGTTCGATCGCGCCAAGCCCCCTCACCCGATCGCTTCGCGATCGACCTCTCCCCGATGGGGAGAGGTGAGGTCGAGATTCCGGCTGCCACCGGGATTTTGCAACAGCCATCGCACTCCGACGCGACAAGACATCTATCTTCGAAAGATCTGCTATGACCACGCTTCTCGCCAGCAATCTGCCGCTCCCGAAGATCGGCCGCGGCAAGGTCCGCGACATCTATGCCGTCGGCGACGACCGCGTGCTGCTGCTGACCACCGACCGGATCTCGGCGTTCGACGTCGTGATGAACGAGACCATCCCGGTGAAGGGCGCGGTGCTGACGCAGATCTCGGCCTATTGGTTCAACGCGCTCGAGGGCGTCGTGCATCACCACATGATCTCGGCCGATACCGATGAGATCATTGCCGCGGTGCCCGAGCTGAAGCCGCATCGCGAGGAGATTCTGGGACGCGCGATGCTGTGCAAGCGCACCACCGTGTTTCCGATCGAATGCGTGATCCGCGGCTATCTCTCCGGCTCGGCCTGGAAGGAATATGCCGCCAGCGGAACGCTCGCCGGTGAGCCGTTGCCGGCAGGCCTCGTGGAGAGCCAGAAGCTGGAGCCCGCGATCTTCAGCCCGGCGACCAAGGCCGAGACCGGCCATGACGAGAACATCACCATCGCCCGGATGCGCGAGGTGGTCGGCGACGATACGGCCTATACGCTGGAGAGCATGACGCGCGCGGTCTATACGCTCGGCGAGACGCTCGCCCGCGAGCAGGGCATCATCATCGCCGATACCAAGTTCGAGTTCGGTCGCGACAAGGACGGCAACATCATCCTGATCGACGAGGTGATGACGCCCGACAGCTCGCGCTTCTGGGCCGTCGACGCCTATCAGCCGGGCCAGCCGCAGCCGAGCTTCGACAAACAGCCGCTGCGCGACTATCTCGATGCCGAGCGCAAGGCCGGCCGCTGGAACGGCGACGCCCCGCCGCCCCCGCTGCCGCAGAGCGTGGTCGATGCGACCAGCCAGCGCTATCTCGAGGCGTTCCGTCGGGTGACGGGACGTGAGCTGAAGATCTGAGGATTCTGAGCTCACGCGTTGACGCCTGGGTCGGGACTTTTTGTAGTAGCGCGCATCGTCGACGGTGTGCATCGTGGACCCCCACCCCCCGCCCCCTGCCCGCAAGGGGGAAGGGCCAACCCTGGGCCGCTTTGTTAGTCGAATCCCAGCTTCTCCGCCCGTCTGCGCGCAATCGTGGCAAGAGGCTCGCTCTCTCTTCTCCCCTCCCCCTTGCGGGGAGGGGTCGGGGGTGGGGGTCCGCTCGGCGAGCTCATCATGATGCGCACCAACACGCCCGCAGCGCCGTCGCGCCCGAGTTGATCAAAACAGAACCCTCTGAACTTGCCGAGGGCGCAGGGAAGGCCGGGAGCTGGCTGCTCCCATGGCCCGCGTGCGAAAGAGAATGCACGCGGCGGTCACCACAGGTTCAGCCGGGACATCCCGGCCCTCCCTGCGCGATGGGTTGACGTCTGCTCCGTGCTCTCCCCGGGGACCGGCTTGTTTGCCCCCGTCACCGCGGCGACACGTCCTGTCACGGATCGCATCGCGCGAGGCTTGGCGCCAGCTTCGGGGCGCCAGGACCACACGGCTTGAACGTCCGCGAGCTGTCC